>CALMVN010000055.1:0-2581 GCA_937873225.1 uncultured Acetobacteraceae bacterium | reverse complement strand
TCTCCCACCTCAGCGCGGAGGTCAGCCGGCTCGACCTCGACCTGCGCGGCGCCCACGCGCGGGTGGAAGCGCTCCGGTCCGAGCTGCACCTGACGCGGCAGGCCCGTGCGGAAGCGCAGCAGGCGCTGCTGGCGACGCAGCACGCGGCGCCGCGCAAGGTGATGCTGCTGATCACCGCCCTGTGCGGCCTGCTGATCGGCATCGCCGGCACGGGGGCGGTCATGAGCTTCATGCGTACGGAAGCCATGGACAATCCGCACTACCTGCAGTGAGCCCGGCGGGCTAGACCGTCGTCCATGCGCGAACCCGTTGCCATCGCCCGGCTGATCCGTACGCTCGGCGACCTGCTCGGGCCGGCCGGCCTGCTCACGGACCCGGCCGACACCGCGCCGTACTGTTCAGACTGGCGCGGGCTGTATCACGGGCGCACGCCGGCGGTGCTGCGTCCGGCCGACACCGCCACCCTCGCCGCCTGCGTGCGCGCCTGCAACGAGGCGGGGGCGCGGCTGGTGCCGATGGGGGGCAACACCAGCATGGTCGGCGGCGCCTCGGTGTCGGATTCGGGCGACGAGCTGGTGCTGAGCCTGCAGCGGATGAACCGGATCCGCGCGATCGACCCGGTCGACATGACCATGACGGTGGAGGCCGGGGTGGTGCTGCAGCGGGCGCAGGAGGCGGCGCGGGAGGCCGGCTGCCTGCTGCCGCTGTCGATCAGCTCGGAAGGCTCGGCGCAGGTGGGCGGGGTGCTGGCGACCAATGCCGGCGGCAACACCACCGTGCGCTACGGCAACGCCCGCGAGCTGGTGCTGGGGATCGAGGCAGTGCTGCCGGACGGCTCGGTGTTCGGGGGGTTGCGGCGGCTGCGCAAGGACAACACCGGGTACGCGCTGCGCCAGCTGCTGGTGGGGTCGGAGGGGACGCTCGGGATCATCACGGCGGCGGTGCTGCAGCTGCATCCGCGGCCGCGGCAGGTGGAGGCGGCGCTGTGCGGGGTGGCGAGCCCGGAAGCGGCGCTGGCGCTGTTCACCGCGTTCCGGAGCGCCGACCCGACCGCGGTGCAGGCGTTCGAGTACATGTCCGGCACCGGCATGGCGCTGGTCACCGCGCTGATCCCGGGCGCGGTGCTGCCGCTGTCGGAGCCTGCGCCGCACTACGTGCTGGTGGAGCTGGCGACGGCGCGGAACGACGGCGGGCTGCGGGGGATGCTGGAGGAGGTGCTGGCGGCGGCGCTGGAGGCGGGCGAGGTGCTGGACGCGGTGATCGCGGAGACCGAGGCGCAGCGGCTGGCGATCTGGCGGCTGCGCGAGGAGCACGCGGAAGCGCAGAAGCGGGCCGGGGCCAACGTCAAGAACGACGTGTCGGTGCCGGTGTCGCGGGTGCCGGCGCTGATCACGCGCGCGGCGGCCGCGTGCCAGGCGCTGATCCCGGGCATCCGGGTGGCGCCGTTCGGGCATCTCGGCGACGGCAACATCCACTTCAACCTGGTGCAGCCGGAGGGTGCGGATCCGGCCGGGTTCATGGCGCGCGACCACGAGATCATGGACGCGGTGTGCGCGGTGGTGCGCGAGCTGGAGGGCAGCTTCTCGGCCGAGCACGGGGTCGGGCGGCTGAAGCCGTACATGATGGCGGACTGGCGCGGCGGGGCGGAGCTGGACGCCATGCGGCGGATCAAGCGGGCGATCGATCCGAAGGGGACCATGAACCCGGGGAAGATCTTTCCCGAGCCGGCGGCGTAGCGGCGGCCGGGAGGCGGCTCAGCCGGCCGGCCAGGCGCGCAGCGCGGTGCGGACCACGGCGTGGAGCGCTTCCCGCCCGGCCCCGGACGCGGCCTGCACCGCCATGCCCTGCACCACGGTCATCACGTAGCGCGCGAGGTCGGCCGGGTCGGCGTCGGCGGACAGGTCGCCTTCTCCCTGCGCGCGCTGCAGGCGTCGCTGCAGCACCGCCGCCTGCCCTGCCCGCCTTTCGATCAGCTCGCGACGGATGTGCTCGGCGCCGTCGGAGCAGACCAGGGCGCCGTTGGTTTCCAGGCAGCCGGGCGGATGGGCGCAGTCGGTCGCCACGTCGGCGAAGCCGAACAGCAGCCGCTCCACCGCCTGGCGCGCGGTCGGCTCCGCCAGTGCCGCGTCCAGGAACGCCATGCAGGTGGCCTGGTAGCTGTCGAGCGCCTTGCGGAACAGCTCCTCCTTGTTGCCGAAGGTGGCATACAGGCTGGGCTTGGCGATCCCCATCGCTTCCGTCAGGTCGGTCATGGACGTGCCCTCGAAGCCCTTGCGCCAGAACAGGTGCAGCGCCTTGGCCAGAGCCTCGTCGACGTCGAACTCGCGCGGCCGACCCATCGCGGTTGAACCCTCCCTCCGGACACAACCGGTCCGGAACTGTTAGAACGCTTGACAGGGCGCGTCCAGGAAATCTACCAATCGGTATATTACTTTTCGATACCATCGCGGGAGCCCCGTTGCGGGGAGCGCCACATGCCTGACATCGACACCCGGACCCGCGGTCCGGCCAGGAACGACGAGTGGGACCGGGTCCGGACGGCGGAGGTGCCGCGGTCCCGGGGGGCGTGGCTGTCCGGGGT
>CALMVN010000054.1 GCA_937873225.1 uncultured Acetobacteraceae bacterium | reverse complement strand
GTTCATCGGCCGGCTGCTATCCGGACAGGGCGGGGGCAACTAGGGCCTGTTGGGGCTTGACCCAGTCGACGGCGGCGGCGAGGCGGAGGATGGCCATGAAGGACCGCGCGGTCTTCTCGTAACGCGTGGCGACCGCACGCCATTCCTTCAACCGGGCCCACAGCCGCTCGACCTGGTTGCGGTTGGTGTAGATCCAGGACGGGCAGGACAGCGCTTCCTCGTTGCGGCGGGTGGGGATCACTGGGCTTGCGCCCAGATCCCAGATGTACTCGCGGAAGGCGTGGCTGCTGTAGGCCCGATCGGCGACCACCCACCCCGGCGCGCCGGGCAGCTGGTCCAGCAGCGGGATGGCATGCGGCAGCTCATGGTCCTGGCCCGGTCCGAGCACGAAGGCCACGGCCCGGCCGATGGCGTCGGTGATGACGCACGCCTTGGTGCCGAAGCCGCCTCTGGATCGGCCCAGCGCCTCCCGCTCGTCGCGCTGGTCCGCCGTGTCGTCTTTCGAGCCGCGCCTGCGGCCTTCTGATGCGCACGGATGTTGGTGCCGTCCAGGAACGTCATGCTCAGCTTCACCTGGTCCTGCTGCACCAGGAGTAGAAGCCGCTCCCACACGCCAAGCTTGGACCAGCGGATGAAGCACTGCGCGGGCTTCCACCACGGTCCCAGCTCTGCCGGCACCGCTCGCCACTTCGCCCCGTTCTGATGAAGCCACACGATCGCGCTGATCGTCTGGCGCAGGTTCTGCGGTGGTACCTTCGCCGCGGGCCGGCAGATCTCGATCAGCGGCTCCAGCACCGCCCACTGTTCATCCGTCAGCATCCGGTGCCCTTCCAAAAGGTAGCACAACGCCACTAGCACCGGATGGATTCGGGCTCTAACAGGCCCTAAAGCCCGAGGTGATTGTTACCGTCGGCTAGGACAACCCACTGACCACCTTCTTTGCAACCGCGCTCCTAATTGAGTGCATGGCGCCGGTTGTCATGCAGACAACGCCAGGGGTGAACGGGCTGGGAACACTGGTCATCATGAGCGGGGCTGAACTAAAATAGGGTTTACACGATGACGCTAACTCCTTCGGCTGCTACGCCGGATTTTGCCGTCGCTAAAGATAGGGAGGCGATTGATCCCGAGAAGATGCTGATGGAAACCGTCATACCGTCGCTGGAACCTGAATACGATTTGGCTTTGAACGAAGCGGCCTCGACCGTGGCGGACGCTGAGCCTTTGGTAGGATCGCTCTTAGCGCCCCCGTCATTCTGATTGAATGTCTGTCCATCCTGAACTTCTGTCCGCAGCACAGCAACCGCAATGGACGCCTCGCTTACTGCAGCCGAGGGCGTGTTGGATTGGGTGGAAGCGGCGGTACCCTTCGAAGGAGAGGCTGTAGCATCAGGGGTTGTGCCGAGACCCATTGCTGTCTTGATCGAGGTCTTGGCACTCCAGGTTTGCCCGTCACATTCCTCACTGCCGAGAGCGTTTGGATCGTCCGATTGTAAAGCAGCCTGAAAATCAGCCATCGACATGGTGGTTTTTATGACATTCCCGCCTGGATATGCTACTGAGAACGTAACCATCTGCGCCCTTGCATAACTGGATGTAGAGCCGGCCGATCCACCTGAGGCTGCGTTCAGGCTCGTGATTGAAAGAGACGGATTGTCACTGCCGCCACGGATGTCCACGGCATCCATTGAGCTAGACGAGGTCTGTGCCAAGCTTTGGGCATACTTCGTCTTATCTAGAGGTGTCTTCACGGCTGTTATTGGAATCTGTGAGGTAGAATTGGTGAGCGGCTCCATCAAGGAGATCCTCCTGGTTCCAAGGCCGTCACGGGAGCTTTGTTGGCGAAACCTTGACACGAGACTCGATTGTAGCTTGAGAATCGTTACGTAACTGTTAATATCGGTAGGACTCCAGGAGGGATAACACCAATGACAGATAAAACCATAAATGGTACGTCCGGAAACGATACGATCGCTGTTGATAGCCAGTATACATACACCGTTAGCGCTGGCGCCGGCACGATCTTATACAAGCGAACTATACAACCAATGTAGGAGGCACCTATATTGGAAATGCTTTGACGCTATACGGAGGTGACGGTAGCGACACCCTTGAGCTGGTTAAAGCAAACGAGTGGGTTGCTTTAGAGCGCCTAACTAAACCGGCTCTGGTGCGTTGTCGGCTGCATGGCCAAGCT
>CALMVN010000053.1 GCA_937873225.1 uncultured Acetobacteraceae bacterium | reverse complement strand
GGCTGGAGCTGGGGCCGGGGGCCGGGCCCGGTCCCTGGATGGATCGTCCTGAACGGTGGACACGCGCTTGGACATAGTCTTCATCAGCCGGTCCGCCTTGGCGCGCGACGAGTTCGCGCAGCAGCTGAGGGTCGTGCAGCCGGGCGGCACGGTGTCGGTGCTGGGCGGGCTGGCCGGGGACGCGGCATCGCTGTCGGGCGCGGCCGCGGTGGTGCTGGATTGCCGCGGCGGCCACCCGTTCGAGGAGCAGGACCTGCACCGGCTCCGGAGCCTGTCGCCGGCGCCGTTCCTCATGGCCGTCATCGACAACCTCGAATCCGCCAAGGCCTGGGCGGTCAAGACCGGCCTCGACGACGTCCTCGTCAACCCCTTCACCCTGCTCGACCTGCACCTGCGCATGGGGAGCATGCGCAGCACGATGGCCCAGCGGCAGGAGATCGACCGCCTGGCGCATGCCGCCCAGGACGTGGCGAACGAAGCCGAGCGCCTGCGCACCCTGGCCTACACCGACCACCTGACCGGGCTGCCGAACCGGCGCTACCTGGACAAGTGGGCGGAGGACGAGGCCGGCGATGCGGGCGCGTTCGGCTTCCAGATGCTCGACCTGAACGGCTTCAAGCAGGTCAACGACCGCTACGGCCACCACGTCGGCGACGTGCTGCTCAGGCAGGTGAGCCGGCGCGTGTCGGAGATCTCGCGACGCCTCGACCTCGTGGTCCGGCTCGGCGGCGACGAGATCGCCATCGTCCAGCACGGCGCGCTGACGCCGGAGGACTGCGTGGCGCTGGCCAGCCGGCTGCTCGCCGCGTTCCGCGAGCCGTTCGACGTCGAGGGCCACGCCATCCACGTCAGCGCCAGCATCGGCAGCGCGCTCTACCCGAAGGACAGCAGCAACCTCCTCGACCTGATGCGTCACGCAGACCGGGCGATGTATGCGGCGAAGGCGGGGGATGCGGTGTCCGGAGCCGGTTCCGGAACGGCCCGGAGCAGCACCGGATCAGGTGTGGTCACCTGACCGGCCAGGATGCCTGCCGAAACGACGAGCCGGACCGCGGCCGCTGCACGAACGTGAACCGGTTGCGGTTCGGCGCGCTGGTCCGGGGGCTGCAGGCGGCGGTGGTGGAGCTGAGGGGAATCGAACCCCTGACCTCCTCATTGCGAACGAGGCGCTCTCCCAACTGAGCTACAGCCCCGCCGTGCAGGCGGCGGAAGATAGACCAGGCCGGGGTCCAGTCAAGCGGCGTTCACGGCTCCTTTCGCCGCCGGGCTGCCGGCCGGGCCCGGTTGTTGCGCGGGCAGGGCGGGGTCGGTAGCTTCCGGCGCAGTTCACGCATAAGGACCTCCTGCCGTGATCACGGCCATCTTCCAGCTGCTCTACCTGCTGATACAGCTCTACATCTACGTGCTGCTGATCTCCTGCCTGTTCAGCCTGCTCTACGCGTTCAACATCGTCGACAGCCGCAACCGGCTGGTGCGCAGCGTCGGCGAGTTCCTGTATCGCGCCACCGAGCCGGTGCTGGCGCCGGTGCGACGCATCCTGCCGCAGTTCGGCAGCATGGACCTGAGCCCGCTGGTGGTGCTGCTGGCGCTGCAGTACCTGCTGGTGCCGCTGCTTCGTTCGGTCGAGATCGCCATCCTCACCCATTCCACGCAGCAGTTCTTCTCGTGACCCCTGCCGCGTCCGCCTGCCGGATCGCGGTGCTGATCCCGTGCTACAACGAGGCGGTGGCGATCGCGGGCGTGGTGCGCGACTTCCGCGCCGCCCTGCCGGACGCCACGATCTACGTCTACGACAACAACTCCAGCGACGACACCCGCGCGGTCGCGCGCAACGCCGGCGCCGTGGTGCGGCTGGAAACGCTGCAGGGCAAGGGCCACGTGGTGCGCCGCATGTTCGCCGACGTCGACGCCGAGCTCTACGTGCTGGTCGACGGCGACGGGACCTATGACGCGCACGCCGCCCCCGGGCTGATCCGCGCCCTGCGCGAAGGCGGGCTGGACATGGTCAACGCGTCACGCGTCACCGACCGCGCTTCCGCCTACCGGCGCGGCCACGTGCTCGGCAACCGCGTGCTGACCGGTCTGGTCGCGGCCATCTTCGGCAAGCGGCTGGGCGACATGCTGTCCGGCTACCGGGTGTTCTCGCGCCGGTTCGTGAAGTCGTTCCCGGCGCTGTCGGCGGGCTTCGAGACCGAGACCGAGCTCACCGTGCATGCGCTCGAGCTGCGCATGCCGATCGCCGAGCTGCCGACGCGCTACATCGAGCGGGCGGAAGGCTCGGTGTCCAAGCTGCGCACCTATCGCGACGGCCTGCGCATCCTGCGCACCATCGTCGTGCTGATGAAGCAGGAGCGGCCGCTCGCCTTCTTCTCCGCCATCGCCGGCGGGATGCTGCTGCTCGGCCTGGCCCTGGGGCTGCCGGTGGTGGCGGAGTTCTTCCGCACCCGGCACGTGCCGCGCCTGCCGAGTGCGGTGCTGGCGCTGGGCTTCGTGGTGCTTTCCTGCCTCAGCCTGGCCTGCGGGCTGATCCTGGACAGCGTCGCCCGCGGCCGGCTGGAGTTCAAGCGGCTGGCCTATCTCGCCCATCCGGCGCCCGGGACCGACCCCGTCCACGCGCCGTGACCGCCGGCCCGCAACGGGTGCCGGCGTCATTTCCTCTTTGCCGGCAGGCGCGATAGCTGCTTGGCTCTGCCTGCCCACCGAGACGGAGCCTGTTCTTGGACCAATCCGACCCGACCGGACGGGCCAGCATCGCCATCGTCGGCGCCGGCTTCAGCGGCACCCTGCTGGCGCTGCACCTGCTGCAGCGCTCGCCGCCGCAGACCAGGGTGGTGCTGATCGAGCGGGTCCGGTTCGGCCGCGGCACCGCCTATGCCGACGGCAACGCCAGCCACCTGCTGAACGTGCCGGCGGCCAAGATGAGCGCGTTCCAGCAGCGCCCGCTCGACTTCCTGCACTGGCTGCAGGGCCTGTCGGCGGCCGAGGCCTGCGGGGTGGAAGCGGGGCCCGCCTCCTTCGTGCCGCGACGCATGTTCGGCCGCTACATGCGCCACCTGCTGAACGGGGAGATGAAGGTGCCCGGGCGGCGCGACCAGCTCCATCTGGTGCGCGGCGACGTCCTCGCCATCACCCCCGACGGCGCCGGGCTGGCGCTGGCGCTCGACCGCAACCGCACCGTGCTGGCCGAGCGGGTGGTCCTGGCGATCGGCAACTTCCCGCCCGCCGCGCCGCCGGTGGCGGACCCGTCCTTCTACGACAGCCCGGCCTACAAGGCTGATCCGTGGGCGCCCGACACGCTGGACGGGCTCGATCCCGAGGCCCCCGTGCTGCTGGTCGGCACCGGGCTGACCACCATCGACAGCGTCGTCTCGCTGCTCGACCAGGGCCATCGCGGTCCGATCACCGCCCTGTCGCGGCGCGGCCTGCTGCCGCCGGCCGCCTTCGTGCCGTTCGCCGAGCAGACCG
>CALMVN010000052.1 GCA_937873225.1 uncultured Acetobacteraceae bacterium | reverse complement strand
CTCGGCCAGCACGTGGGTGTCGATCTCCGTGGTCGCCATATCATAAAAAAAAAAAAGCTGCTGCAGCGAGCGCAGGTCGGCGCCGTGCGCCAGCATATGGCTGGCGAAGGAATGGCGCAGCACGTGCGGCGACAGGTGCGCGGGGTCTAGCCCGGCCCGGAGCGCGGTCTCGTGCAGGATACGGTCGAAGCCCTGTCGCGTCATCGGCCGGCGCCCGTCGCGGCCGGCGAACAGGAACGGGCCCGGCGGCCGTGCGGGCTCCCCCGGCCGCGCGGCGGCCCGTGCCGCGTCCGCCTGCGAGTCGACCAGCGCGCGTGCGGCGGCCCTCGCCGGCTCCGACAGCGGCACCAGGCGTTCCCGGCCGCCCTTGCCGCGCACCAGGAGCACCATCCCGTCGCCGGACAGCGCATCGCGCTTGAGCGACAGGAGCTCGGAGATGCGGAGCCCCGTGGCATACAGCAGTTCCAGCGCGGCGAGGGCCACGGGCTGCCGCCGCGGCGAGCAGCGCCGACACCTCCGCCTCGCCGAGGAACCGCGGCAGCGTCCGCCCGGTCCGCGGCGCGTCCACCCGGATCGTCGGATCGTCCGGGCGGATGCCTTCGCGGGCCAGGAAGCGGTGGAACTGGCGCAGGCAGGACAGGCGCCGCGACGCGGTGCGAGCGGACAGGCCGGACCGGGCCAGCTGCGCCAGGTAGCCGGACACGGTCTCCGGGTCGGCGGCGTCCGGGGCGATGCCGGCGGCGGAGGCGAAGGCGGCGAAGTCGGACAGGTCGGCCGCGTACGCCTTCAGCGTGTTCGGAGCGGCACCCCGCTCCGCCGCGAGCATCTCGAGGAACGCCTCGGCGTGACGCGGCTCCGCCATCCCGGGTCCCGCTCCGCGAGCCGCGCCGGTCAGGCCGGGGCCAGCTTGTCGTTCGGCACCGTCTGGTGCACCGGATGCACCGGTGCACGCGGCGGGAACGCGCCCAGCGACAGGAAGCCGCCCGCCAGCACCACGGCCACGAGTCCGAACACGATGGCAAGGATCCGGCGCATCTCGCCTCCACTCAGGACTGGTCGCCGCCGGGCGCCGCTCGGAACGCGGCATGGCTGCTGACGTGCCTCTATGTTAGCTTGAACCCCATGTCACGCTTCGCCGAACCGTTTCAGCACGCCGGGGCGGCGGAACGCGCGCGGACGCACAGGCTCGGACGGCGCTGCCCCGGAGAGCGCGGCTCCGGAGAGCGCTGGGCCGGACAGCGTTCGGTGGTGCTGGTCGGGCTGATGGGGGCGGGCAAGACCACGGTCGGCCGGCGCCTGGCGTCGCGGCTCGGCATCCCGTTCCGGGACGCCGACGCAGAGGTCGAGCGGGCGGCCGGGATCACCATCTCCGAGCTGTTCGCGCGCTACGGCGAGGCCGAGTTCCGCCGCGGCGAGCAGGGCGTGATACGCCGCCTGCTGTCCGGTCAGCCGATCGTGCTGGCGACCGGAGGCGGCGCGTTCATGGACGAGGCCACGCGCGCCACCATACGGCGGCAGGCGGTGTCGCTCTGGCTGCGCTGCCCGCTCGACGTGCTGGAACGGCGGGTCGGCGGCAGGCAGCACCGGCCGCTGCTGCGCGACGGCCGTCCGCGCGACGTCCTGTCGGCGCTGATGGCGCGCCGTCACCCGATCTATGCGGAGGCGGACCTGGTGGTGGATTGCAGCGAGAACAGCGTCGACCAGACCACCGAGGAGGCGCTCGACGCCCTGCTCCGTCACGTCCCCCCGCGGCGCCTGGCGGTGTCCCTGTCGCACGACGCATACGAGGTGGTGATCGGGTCCGGGCTGGTGGGCCGGGCCGGTGCGCTGCTGGCGCCGGTGCTGCCGCAGAAGCGGGCGGTGGTGGTGACGGACGAGACGGTGGCGGCGCTGCACCTGCCGCTGCTGCTTTCGGCCCTGGCCGAGACCGGCATCGAGGCGTCGCCGGTCGTGGTGCCGCCGGGGGAGTCGTCCAAGAGCCTCGCCGGCTACGGCCGGCTGGCCGACGCGATGCTGGCGCTGGGCGTGGAGCGGCGCACCGCGGTGATCGCGTTCGGCGGCGGGGTGGTCGGCGACCTGGCCGGGTTCGCGGCCGCCACCGTGCTGCGCGGGCTGCCGCTGGTGCAGATCCCGACCACGCTGCTGGCCCAGGTCGATTCGAGCGTCGGCGGCAAGACCGGGATCAACACGGCCGCCGGCAAGAACCTGCTCGGCGCGTTCCACCAGCCGGTGGCGGTGCTGGCCGACACGGACATGCTCCGGACGCTGCCGCCGCGCGAGCTGCGCGCGGGCTATGCGGAGATCGTCAAGGCCGGGCTGGTCGGCGATCCGGAGCTGTTCGGCTGGTGCGAATCGAACGGGGCGGCGCTTCTGGCCGGCGACCCGGCGGTGCAGGCGGAGGCGGTGCGACGGGCCTGCGCGTTCAAGGCCGCGGTGGTGGGCGGGGACGAGCGGGAGCAGATGGCGAGCGACGGGCGCGCCCTGCTCAACCTCGGCCACACCTTCGGCCACGCGCTGGAAGCGGAGATGGGATACGACGGCAGCCTGCTGCACGGCGAGGCGGTGGGAATCGGCCTCCTGCTGGCGTTCCGGCTGTCGGTGCGGCTCGGCCTGTGCCCGGCTGCGGACGCGGAGCGGGTGGCGCTCCACCTCCGGCGCATGGGAATGAAGGCCGTCATCGGCGACTGCGGCCGGCCGATGACGGCCGAGGCGCTGGTGGCGCACATGCGCCGGGACAAGAAGATGCGCGACGGGCGGCTCGCCTTCGTGCTGGTGCGCGGAATCGGACAAGGCTTCACCAGCACGGAGGTCGCGCCGGAAGCGGTGCTGGCGCTGCTGGCGGACGAGGGAGCCGCCGTCGCGGGGCAACCCGGCGTCTGAACGTCCTGTAACCGAACGGCCACAAGCGCACTCACGAATTCGTGTTTCGGCTGATGTGAAACATTTCGCGAGGACCACGGAATCCAGCAGGAACGGCGGTTTCCCGGGGTTTCGTTGCGGTGCTGGTCCAGACTGTGTCTTCGCGACCACAGGCATCGGATCGAATGCTTCGGGAGGGTCGGAGCACCCTCTCCATCAGCAACCGAAGGAACTATACGGTGCTTACGCATCCCGATGAGCCTGCGCCGCCGATGGTTGGTGGCCGGTCGAACGGATCCTAGAAGGACGAGACAATGCGTCTGCGCACGGCACTCCTCGCAACAACTCTTCTGGCGGCCGGTTCCGCCACGGCATTGGCTCAGCCGGTGGTCGGTCCCTATGTCAGCCTGGGCTCGGGCTACAACATCCGCCAGACCCAGGGTGCGCATTACGCCCCGGGCGCCGTGGCCGACGGTCGCACCGGCGAGTTCTCCTCGGATCTCGGCGGCGGCAACAACATCAGCAAGTCCGGGTTCCGCTTCGGCGACGGCTTCAACGGCGAGGCGTCGGTCGGCTACGGCCTGGGCAACGGGCTTCGGGTCGAGCTCCAGGGCGCCTACTACAACAACAACGTGAACCATCGCTCGAACACCCCGTTTCCGGGCGTGACCAGTGGCCATGCCGAAAGCTACGGCCCGATGGTGAACGCGCTGTATGACATCGACCTGGGTCGCTTCGGCCTGTCCCTGCCGGTGACCCCGTATGTCGGCGTCGGCGCCGGCTACCTGTGGAACCACCTGTCGCCGTTCACCACCACCTACGCCAACGGCAACATCGACCGCACCGGCGGCACCAACGGCTCGTTCGCCTACCAGGGCATCGTCGGCGTCGCCTACAACATCGTTCCGGTGCCGGGCCTGGCGGTCACCGCCGAGTACCGCTTCCTCGGCCAGTTGGACCAGGATGCCTACCAGTCCACCTCCTACACCATCACCGGCATCCACAAGGGCAATGCCGACTTCAACGACCAGTTCAACCACAGCTTCATGCTGGGCCTGCGCTACGCCTTCGACACCGCCCCGCCGC
>CALMVN010000051.1 GCA_937873225.1 uncultured Acetobacteraceae bacterium | reverse complement strand
CGCTCGTCCACGCGGCCGCGGCGCATCGCGAGGTGGAGCTCGCCGACGCCGGAACCGTGCCCCCGGCCCACGCCGCCGCGACCCGCCATGCCGTTCCCCGCGCCGCGGCGCCGGTGCATCTCGCCGCCTATGTCGAGCCGCGCACGCGGCCTGCCACCGTTCAGGCCGCCAGCCTGTATGCCCGCCCGCCGATCGAGGCCGCCGCCGCGTGGCGGCCGGCGCACGCCGCCTGGGCGGCGCAGCGCCCGGCGGGCTATGCGGTGCCGCAGAGCGTTCCGGCCCTCGGCTCCTCCCTCGGCAGCGGCGGCCATGCCGCCCTGCCGGCCCCGGTGCCGCTGTCGGACGGCAACTGATCCGTGGCTCCCGATGATCGCATCGGACCCGGCCAGCGGCCGGAAACCGTCGTCAGCGTGACCGGGCGCGACCTCCTGCGGCGCGCGGCGCTGGAGCGGATGCGCGTGCGCCTGCTCGCCACCGCGGCCGGCTTCGCCTGCCTGTTCGGGGCGGTGTCGGTGAAGCTGGTCGGCGCCACCGTGCTGTTCCCGATGGCGCCGGCCAAGCGGCAGATCGCGCCGCAGGTGCCGCAGATCCCCATAATCAAGACCGATCCGCACAGCCTGTATGCCGACGACGTCGGCCTGCCGCACGTGCACCGCGCTACCATCACCGACCGCAACGGCCAGATCCTGGCGATCTCGCTGCCGCTCGCCGCCGTGTTCGCCAACCCGCTGGAGATCGCCGACCCCGCCGACGCCGCGGCGAAGCTCAGGACCGTGCTGCCCACGCTCGACCTGGACGAGACGGTGCGCCGCCTGTCGTCCAAGAAGCAGTTCGTCTACATCGTCCGCGACATCCCGCCGGACAAGGAACTGCTGATCAACGACCTCGGCATTCCCGGGATCTATTTCGAGCCCGGCGAGAAGCGCCACTACCCGCTCGGCCGCACCGCGGCGCAGATCATGGGTGCGGTGGACGTGGACGACCACGGCGTGGGCGGCGTCGAGCGCTCCTTCGACCACCGGCTGAACACCGACCACGCCTCGCTGCGCCTGTCGCTCGACGTGCGCGTGCAGGGCGTGGTGCGCGAGGAGCTGGAAGCGGCCAAGGAGCATTTCCAGGCGATCGGCGCCTGCGCCATCGTGATGGACGTGCGCACCGGCGAGATCATCTCGATGGTCAGCCTGCCGGACTACGACAGCAATCTCTACAACAAGGCCACCGACGACGAGCGCTTCAACCGTGCCGTCACCGGCATGTACGAGCCCGGCTCCACCTTCAAGCTGCAGACCGCGGCGATGGTGCTGCAGGACGGCATCGCCCACGTCTGGGACAGGTTCTCCACCGCGCCGATCCATGTCGGGCGCTTCACCATCTCCGACATGAAGACCGACCACTTCGCACCCTGGCTGGCGATGCCGGAAGCGCTGGCGTTGTCGTCCAACCCGGCCGCCGCCCACATGGCGCTCGACGCGGGTGCGAAACGCCAGCAGGACTGGCTGCGCAACATGGGCTTCTTCGACCGCGTGCCGGTGGAGCTGCCGGAGGCGGCGCGCCCGCTGCTGCCGCGCCTGAGCAACTGGGGCCTGTCCGCGGTGATGACGGTGGCGTTCGGCCACGGCGTCGCGGTGCCGCCGCTCGCCATCGTGCGCGGCACCGCCGCCACCGCCAACGGCGGCATCCTGGTCAAGCCGACCCTGCTCGCCCGCGACGACGCGCAGCCGGACGACACCGCCGACAGCACCTCCACGCAGCCAGCGCTGCAGGCGGTCGCCGACACCCTGTCCGACGACCAGCCCGCCGCATCCGAGCCGAAGATCGTGCCGCAGGGCACGCGCGTGCTGTCGGAGGACACCTCCTCCCTGCTCCGGCGCATCCTGCGCATGGTGGTGGCCGGCCCGGACGACGAGCGCACCGGCAAGCAGGCCGAGATCCCCGGCTACTTCGTCGGCGGCAAGACCGGCACCGCGGAAAAGGTCGGCCCGCACGGCGGCTACCTCAAGCACACCAACATCACCGCGTTCACCGGCATCTTCCCGCTGAACGACCCGCGCTACGCGGTCTACGTGATGCTCGACAGCCCGATCGCCACGCCCGAAACGCACGGCTGGTACACATCCGGCTGGAACGCGGTGCCGACCTGGCGGAAGATCGTCGCCCGCATCGCGCCGATGATGGGCCTGTTCCCGGTCACCGCGAACGTCGACCAGATCGAGGCCTCGCTGTCGATCCCGATGTCCCCGCCGGTCGGCGGCGGATACAAGGCGCTCGGTCCCGGCAACGATCCCGGCGATCCCATGGTGCAGGCGCGCCTGGCGAAGCAGGCCCGCGACGCCGAACGCGAGGCGCGGATCGCCCAGAAGGCGACGGCAAGGCCGGGAAGGGCCGCGCTCCCGGAGCCGGGCCAGCCGCCCGCCCGCCCGGTCGTGACCGGGCTGCGCCACGAGGTCAGCTACACCGGGCCCGCCGAATGAGTCCGGCG
>CALMVN010000050.1 GCA_937873225.1 uncultured Acetobacteraceae bacterium | reverse complement strand
GCAGCTTGTCCACCAGTCCCGGCGCCCCGAACCCCTCGTACAGCTCGGGGTGGAACCGCCCGGCCTCGCTGTCATAGTTCCACTTGCAGGTCGCGTTCATGCGCGAGCCCACCCAGCGTCCGGTCAGCCGGAAGTTCACCCAGTCGAGGCATTCGCACAGCACGTCCGCCGCCGCGTAGACCTCCGGCTCGTGCGCCGCGAGCCACATCGCCTTGGGCACCAGCCATTCCGCCGCGTCGCTGCCGCCGCTCCGCGCCATCACCGGATGCGTGCTCGCCCCCGTGCGCGACGCTTCCGCCCCGGCCCGGCAGTCCATCCACAGCAGCGCCGGCCGCAGCGGCGTGCCGTCCGCCCTGCACGCCACCACGGTGGAGGCCGTGGTCGCCACCGCGATCCCCGCCACCACTGGGTGCCCGGCCAGCGCCATCGTCCGCCGGCACGCCGCCCCCAGCGCGCCCCACCAGTCCTCCGGCGACTGCTCCGCCCATCCCGGACACGGGTGCGTGGTGCAGTATGTTTCCTCCGCCGTGGCGACCACCGCCCGCCGCTCCGGATCGAACAGCCCGACCCGTATCCCGCCGGTGCCGAAATCCAGTCCCAGCAGCAGGCTCATGCCACGGCGTCCCCGCCCCGCCCTACGGCCGGACCATGACCTTGGAGATGAACTCGTTGCGCTCCCTGAACCGCGTCATCACCTCCGGCAGCGCGTCCAGCCCCGGCTCGTGCGTGATCATGAACTCCCAGCGCAGCGCGCCGCTGCCGAGCTTTTCCAGCGTCGTGGTCCACTGCGCGCCCGGGAACGGCGCTCCGAACGAGTTCCACGACCCGTGCAGCGACACCTCCTGGCGCAGCATGTGGTTGAACGTCGCGATCTCCAGCCCGACCTCCTGCGTCGGGATGCCGATGAACACGACATGCCCGCCCGGTCCCGCCAGGCGCACCGCCAGGTTCGCCGTCGCCGGATGCCCCGCCGCCTCCACGATCAGGTCGCACGGCGGCACCTCCGGCCTCGGCCCATGGCTCAGGAACGCATGCGTCGCCCCCGCCTCGCGCGCCTGCTCCAGCTTCCGCTCCGACACGTCCACCGCGACCACCTGCGAGGCGCCCATCAGCCGCATCCACTGGATCGCGAACAGCCCGATCGGCCCGCACCCGACCACGCCGCCGGTCTGCCCGATCGTGAGCGGCGCCTTCCAGATCGCGTGCAGCGCGATCGACGCCGGATCGACCATCGCCGCCGCGCGCGGATCGATCCCCGCCGGCGTCCTCAGCAGGTTGCCGCGCGGCACCGCGACGTATTCCGCATACGCCCCGTCCCGCCGGCTGCCGAAATAATCGTAGTCGCGGCAGCGCGAGAAGCTCCCCGTCAGGCACTGGTCGCACCGCCGGCACGGGATCAGCGGCGCCACCGACACCAGCTCGCCCTCCGCGAACCCCTCGATATTCTTTCCCAGCTCGACTACGTGCCCCGAGAACTCGTGCCCGCAGATGATCGGCATCCGGTGCGCGCCCTTGCTCAGCATGCGCGGGATGTCCGAGCCGCACACCCCGCACGCCGCCACGCGCAGCAGCACCTCGTCCGCCCCCGCCACCGGCCGGGCAACCTCCTCGACCCGGATGTCCCCGGGAGCATGCATCACCGCTGCGCGCATCGTCCTGTCTCCTGTCCGGATCCGCCTCGTCATCGCCCGTTCCCGTCCAGCTCGGTGATCACCGAGTCGAACGCCGCCATCGGCGCGAACTGCGCCGGCTTCACCTGGCCGAGCTTGCTGCTGTCCGCCACCAGGAACGACTGCACCGCCCGCCCCAGCACCGCCCGCTTCACCGGCACCTCGTGGAAGTGCGAGCAGCTCGCCCCGTGCGTCTCGTGCACGCCGCCCGCCGACACGAACGCCTTGTTGATCCCGAGCTGGTGCACGCTGCGCAGCGCGTCCTCGGAAAAGAACGTCGCCGACTCCGGATGGAACAGCCCGCCCAGCACGAACAGCCGCGCCCGCGCCATCCGGCTCGCCGCCGCGGCCACGTTCAGCGCGTAGCACACCACCGTCACCGCCAGCTCCGCCGGCAGGGCCGCCATCAGGTGCGGCATGGTGGTGCCGCAGTCGACGAAGATGGTGTCGCCCGGCCGCACCAGCGCCGCCGCCCGGCGCCCCGCCTCCGCCTTCGCCTGCACGTGGCTGCCCTGCTCGACGTCCAGCGCGTAGCCGGAACCTCCGCGCGGCACGATGTAGCCGCCCAGCAGGTCGAACCCGGTCTCGCCCTCCGCCAGGTCGCGCCGCAGCGTCATGGTCGACACCGCCAGCGCCCGCGCCGCGTCGCCCAGCCGCAGCGCCCCGTCCTGCGCCGCCAGCGTGCGCAGCCGATCCAGCCGGATCGCCCGGCGGTCGCGGGACCCGGTCGCGGCGGCCGGTCGCTGGTCCATCCTTCGTCCCGCCTCCTGCACCATCCGGGTTGTCGCCCCGGCCCTCGATGTGACTAGACTACCAGATGTTAGGATTTTAACAACCGCTTGAGAGTGGCGGCAGGAGCATCCTCCCCGTGCCCGACCCCATCGCCGGCCATGCCCTGGCCCGGCTGATCGACCACACGATCCTGAAACCCGACGCCACCGAGGCGCAGGTCGCACGGTTCTGCGACGAGGCCCTGGACCACGGCTTCCGTTCCGTCTGCGTCAATTCCGTCCACGTGCCGTTCGTGGCCGCCCGGCTGCGCGGCAGCGAGGTGCGCGTATGCGCCGTGGTCGGCTTCCCGCTCGGCGCGATGCCGTCCGCGATCAAGGCCGCCGAGACCGCCGCCGCGATCGCCGCCGGTGCCGAGGAGATCGACATGGTGATCCCGGTCGGCGCCCTGAAGGACGGCCGCCACGACGCCGTGCAGGCCGACATCGCCGCCGTGCGCGCCGCCTGCTCCGGCGCCGTGCTCAAGGTGATCATCGAGTGCTGCCTGCTCACCGACGACGAGAAGCGCGTCGCCTGCCGCCTGTCCGCCGCCGCCGGCGCCGACTTCGTCAAGACCTCGACCGGCTTCTCCACCGGCGGCGCCACCGTCGAGGACGTCGCCCTGATGCGCGAGGCGGTCGGCCCCGTTCTCGGCGTCAAGGCGTCCGGCGGCGTGCGCACGCCCGAGGCGGTGCAGGCCATGCTCGCCGCCGGCGCCACCCGCATCGGCACCAGCTCCGGCATTGCCCTGCTCACGCAAGCCACGCCCGCCGCCGGAACCTACTGAGACACGCCCGACACCACGCAACGGCCAAGCACGGCACACCCCAAGCCGGCAGCCATAAGGGGAGACCGAACATGATCGAGATCACACGCCGCCGCTTCTCGCTGCTGGCCTCCGCCGGCGCCGCGGCACTCCTGGCCGGCACGCCGCCCGCCTTTGCCGCCGGCGAGGCGGTGAACGTCGCCGGCGTGCCCAAGGACCTCACCGCCAAGGCGACCAAGAAGTACTCGATCGCCACCGTGGTGAAGGTGGACGGCATCGCGTGGTTCGACCGCATGCGCGTCGGCGTGAAGCAGTTCGGCGCCGACCAGGGCCACGACACCTGGATGGTGGGCCCGAGCCAGACCGACGCCGCCGCCCAGGTGCAGATCGTCGAAAGCCTGATCGCGCAGGGCGTCGACGCCATCTGCATCGTGCCCTTCTCGGTCGAGGCGGTGGAGCCGGTGCTGCAGAAGGCGCGCGACCGCGGCATCGTGGTGGTCTCGCACGAGGCTTCCAACCTCCAGGCCACCGACTACGACATCGAGGCGTTCGACAACCACGCCTACGGCGCCAAGCTGATGCAGAACCTGGGCGCGCAGATGAACGGGGAGGGCGGCTACGTCGCCACCGTCGGCAGCCTCACCTCCACCTCGCAGAACGAGTGGATCGACGGCGCCGTCGCCTACCAGCAGGCCAACTTCCCGAAGATGACGCAGGTCACCAAGCGCATCGAGACCTATGACGACGCCACCACCGACTACAACAAGCTCAAGGAGGTGCTGACCACCTACCCGACGCTGCGCGGCATCCTGGGCGCGCCGATGCCCACCTCCGCCGGCGCCGGCCGCCTGATCGCCGAGCGCGGGCTCAAGGGCAAGCTGTTCTTCTCCGGCACCGGCCTGGTGTCCGTCGCCGGCCAGTACCTCAAGGACGGCGACATCGACTACATCCAGTTCTGGGACCCGGCCACCGCCGGCTACGCCATGAACATCCTGGCCGTGATGGCGCTGTCCAAGCGCCCGATCAAGGCCGGCCTCGACCTCGGCCTCCCCGGCTACGACAAGCTCGCCGCCAACGATCCCAAGCGGTCGAACATCCTGTTCGGCCACGGCTGGGTCGGCGTCACCAAGGCCAACATGGGCGAGTACGACTTCTAGCCGGCCGCATCGCGCGCCTCATGACCGTGCCCGCCAACGCGCCCCTGCTGGAGCTGCGCGACGTCGCCAAGCATTTCGCCGGCGTGCGCGCGCTCGACGGCGTATCGCTTGCCATCGGCCGCGGCGAGATCCACTGCCTGGCCGGCGAGAACGGCTCCGGCAAGTCCACGCTGATCAAGGTGGTGTCCGGCATCAACGCGGTGGACCGCGGCACGGTCCTGGTCGACGGCGTCCCCGTCGCCGACATGACCCCGCGCCACGCGATCGCGCTCGGCGTGCAGGTGATCTACCAGGACTTCTCCCTGTTCGGGAACCTGACCGTCGCCGAGAACCTGTCGATCGGCGCCGAGCTGCGCGCCCGCCGCCGCGTGGTCAGCTGGCGACGCATGCGCGCCCACGCCGAGGCCGCGGTGGCCCGCCTCGGCGTACATCTCGACCTCGACGCCACCGTGGACAGCCTGCCCACCTCCGGACGCCAGCTGGTCGCCATCGCCCGCGCCCTGATGGCCGACCCCCGCCTGCTGATCATGGACGAGCCGACCACCGCGCTCACCAGTCGTGAGGTGTCCACCCTGTTCGGCGTGGTGCGCGACATCCAGTCCCGCGGCATCGCCGTGCTGTTCGTCAGCCACAAGATGCGCGAGATGCTCGACATCAGCGAGCGCCTCACCGTGCTGCGTTCCGGCCGCGTGGTCGCCGCCGGCCCGATCGCCGAGTTCGACGAGGCCTCGATCACCCGCGCCATGACCGGCAGCGACATCGCCGAGGCCTCCTACGACTGGCACCCCGGCCCCGCCACGACGCCGCTGCTGGAGCTCGACCGCCTCCACGTCCCGGGCGAGCTCGACGACATCTCGCTCCGCCTCATGCCCGGCGAGATCGTCGGCATCTCCGGCCTACTTGGCTCCGGCCGCACCGAGCTCGCCCTGGCCCTGTTCGGCATGCGCCCGCACTACCGCGGCACCATCCGCCTCGACGGCACCCCCGTCCGCCTCGACAGCGTGCAGCGCGCCATCGCCCACCGCATCGCCTACGTCCCGGAGGACCGCCTCACCGAGGGCCTGTTCCTGCCCGAAACCATCGACCGCAACATCGTCGCCACCGCCCTGGGCGCGCTCAGCCGCTTCGGCCTGCTCCGTTCCCGCGCCGCTGCCACCGCCGCCGCCGACACCATACGCGCCATGGCCATCGCCACCCCCACCGGCGACCGCCCGGTGACGCAGCTCTCCGGCGGCAACCAGCAGCGCGTGGTGATCGGCCGCTGGCTCCTCCAGCAGCCGCGCCTGCTGATCCTCAACGGCCCCACCGTCGGCGTCGACGTCGGCTCCAAGGCCGGCATCCACGCCACCATACGCAACCTGGCGCGGGAGCGCGGCCTCGGCGTGCTGATGATCTCCGACGACCTTCCCGAGCTCGCCGCCAACTGCAACCGCATCCTCCTGATGCATCGCGGCCGCCTGGCCGCCGAGCTGCCCGGACACGGCGGAACGGTGCAGCGCGAGCGGGACCTGTCCGACCGCCTGAGGGCCCTGGCATGAGCACCCCGGCATGAGCGCCACCACCA
>CALMVN010000049.1:3809-4566 GCA_937873225.1 uncultured Acetobacteraceae bacterium | reverse complement strand
CCGGCCTGGCGATGCCGGGCGCAATGGAAAGCCTCAACGTGTCCAACGCTGCGGCAGTCGCGCTCTACGAGCTCGTCCGCGGCGCCTGAGGGGGGCCTTTGCGCCGGCAGGCCTCGGAGCAGTAGCGCACCGCTGCCCAGTCCCGCGCCCATTTCCTGCGCCAGCTAAACAGCCGTCCGCAGCAGGCGCAGGTCTTGACCGGCAGGTCCCGCTTGGCGATCCCGCGCGGCATCAGCCGGCCGCCCCAGTCGCCGCGGCGAAGCCGGCGCCGGACCGCCAGGCGTCCTCCACCTGCGCCCCCAGCAGCCAGTCGCCGCACACGTCCAGGCGGTCCGCGGGCTCCCACAGATGGCCGCATCCCGCACTGCCCGACCTGGCATAACGCCAGCGATGCGCCGACACCGAAACCGGATCCGGCAGGGTCACGCTGAGAGCGACACCGAGCAGCGCCGGCAGCGCGACCGAGACCGACTCCGCGTCGTCCTCCAGATGCTCCTGCGACCAGCTGGGCGCCGCCTGCATCACCCAAGCTTCCGGACCGCTGCGGCCCGGCTTGGACGAGTTGCGGGCCGCCCAGCCGATTGCACGGGCGTGCTCCATCACGTCATCCCGGATCGGCAGCCGCTCGGCGAAGCTCGCCATCACCGTCCAGCATGGCACGCTATGGGTCGCGACGGCACGCTTCGAGCACCGCCGCGACGCCAGCCGGAGCAGCACCGCGGCTTGCTCCGCCGGCAGCGCCACGATCGCCGCGTCG
>CALMVN010000049.1:0-3799 GCA_937873225.1 uncultured Acetobacteraceae bacterium | reverse complement strand
CCCCCCTCCAGCCGCCAGCCTTCCAGCCCTCGGTCGATCGCCACGATCCGCTGCGACCGGCGCACGTCCAAGGTCGCTGCCAGATGGCGCATCGGGGCGTTCATGGTCGGCGTGCCGATCCAGGCTCCCGCGCCCGCCACCGGCTAGGACGCGGCCAGGGCGCGGCCAGGGCCGCCGCCTGCCATCGCGCGACCGCGGCGCGGAAGGCGGGATTGCCGCCGGTAAACTACTGCGCACCGTGGTCGAACGTCGTCCCGCCCAGAACCGTGTCCACCCGCCGCGTCGACATCCGGCCGCCGACGCCGACCGACTTCTCGAAGATGGCGACCCGATGCCCCGCCTCCTGCAGCGCGGTGGCGCAGGCGAGGCCAGACAGGCCAGCACCGATCACGGCAATCCGCATGGGTGCTCCCGGTTGCGGCGCCGATCCGGTGACGCCATCTCCTCCATCATGCCTCAACTCATGGTCTGGTTCGACGGCGGCTGTCCCTTGTGCCGCCGCGAGATCGCGCTGATGCGCCGGCTCGACCGCAGGGCTGCGATCCGTTTCGTCGATGTCGCCGCCGGCGACGAGGCCTGCCCGGTCGACCGCGCTGCGCTGCTGGCCCGCTTCCACGCCAGTGAGAACGGCCGGCTGCTGTCTGGGGCGGCGGCTTTCGCAGCGATGTGGCGCGCTATCCCGCTGCTCCGGCTGCTCGGGCTGCTGGCGCGCAACCGGATGGTGCTGGCGCGGCTGGAGCAGGCGTATCTCCGGTTTCTGCGGGTGAGGCCTTACCTGAGGAAGCGCTGAGGCGCTGCCCCAGGCTCCGCCAAAACGCGCCTTTGGAAATCGGTTTCTAGGGTCCTATCTATGCATCGAGCGTCTCAACAGAGGCGGTCCAAGGTTGCGTGGTTACATGCAACGCGCCTTTGTCGCCATCACAACCTGACTCGGGAGCTTCCATGTAAGCGTCCGGCCTGCCGCGCCTTCCTAGGCAGACGGGCGCGGGTGATTTTTGAGGCGCTTGTAGTAGCGCCTGAAAGGACGATGCCGGGCAGCAGGGTGGAGATCATCACCGGGCGGAAGCGGCGTCGGCATTGGAGTGATGCCGACAAGCTGCGGATCGTGGTTGAGGCGGAGGAGCCTGGGGGATGCTTCGCGCACGTGGCGCAGCGACACGAAGTCAGCCGCGGACTGCTGTGGAACTGGCGCACTCAAGTGCGCCGCGGGACGCTGCGGCTGGAGCCGTCAACGGTGTTCGTGCCGGTGCGGGTTGCGGACGTGCCTGTACCCGCGACGGTGTTGGCGGAGGCGGCTCTATCGCGCAGCACCATCCCGCCGCGTGCCGCCGAGGACCAGATCGAGGTGGAGTTGCCGGACGGCAGCAAGCTGCGGGTCGGCGCGGGCGTGAGCCTAGTGGTGTTGCGCCGGTTGGTTGCGGCCTTACGCCAGTGATCGCGCTGCCGCCCGGGGCGCGGGTGTGGCTGGCGGCCGGGCACATCGACATGCGCCGCGGTTTCGATAGGCTGGCGCGGCAGGTGCAGGAGGTGCTGCGTCTGGATCCGTTCAGCGGCCACCTATTCGTGTTTCGTGGGCGCCGCTGCAGCTTGGTGAAATGCCTGTTCTGGGATACCCAGGGCTTGGTGCTCTACGCCAAGCGCCTGGAGCGGGGCCGGTTCGTGTGGCCCAAGCTGTCCTGCCGCTCATGCAAGGCGATCGCCCAGGCACCCGCGCTCAATCTGCCGATCCGCCGCGGCCCGGCCGGACTTGGCCTGCTCGCGCGGGTGCTGGTGGCGAGGTATGCCGACCACCTGCCCCTTTACCGCCAAAGTGGCATCTATGCCCGCGAGGGCGTGGCGCTGGACCGCTCCACGCTGGCTGACTAAGTCGGGCAGAGTACTACGCTTCTGCGGCCGCTGGTGGACGCGCTGGCGCGGCATGTCATGGGGGGCAGCGTGCTGCACGCGGACGATATGTCGGTGCAGGTGCTGGCACCTGGCACGGGCAAGACCCGCACGGGGCGGCTGTCGGCCTACCTGCGCGACGAGCGCCCGCACGGCAGCAGCAGTCCACCTGCGGTGCTCTACCGCTACACCCCGGACCGTCGGGGCGAGCACCCCAGGGCGCATCTGGCCGGGTTCCGCGGCGCGCTGCACGCGGACGGCTACGCGGGCTTCGACGACCTCTACGATGGCGGCCACGTGTCCGAAGTGGCGTGCTGGGCGCATGTGCGGCGCAAGTTCTTCGACCTTCATGCAAGCGGCGATGCACCGCTGGCCACCGAGGCGGTGCGCCGGATCGGGCTGCTCTACGACGTCGAGCGCGGCATCCGCGGTTGGCCGCCGGACGAGCGCGCCTGCGAACGTCAGCACCATGCCCGGCCGGTGCTGGACGAGCTGCACGCCTGGTTCACGGCGACGCTGGGACGCATCCCCGGCCGGGGCGATCTCGCGGCGGCGACCCGCTACGCGCTCTCACGCTGGCAGGTGCTGACCCGCTACGTCGCCGATGGTCGCCCGGAAACGGACAATAACGCCGTGGAGCGGGCGATCAGGCCGCTCACGCTTGGGCGCAAGAACTGGTTGTTCGCCGGGTATTCAGACCGGAGACGAGGCTGACAGGTGTTCGGACACATCCTTGACGGGTTGCACATGGCTCTCGTTGTGGGCCAGGTGGATGCTGCCGACCACGAACCGCGAGAAGAAGACGCGCCAGATGTCGTCCTGGCTGGTCGGGCGGAGCGCGACCCGCTTGCCGACGAACGCCTGTGACATCTTCCACGTGCGGCCTTTGAAGCTGACATAGCCGTTTGTCGTGACCTGCCGGATCAGGTCGGCCTGGTCATACTCAGGTTCCGGCAGGCGTTCGGGGAAGCTCCTCGAGCTTGGATGATAGCGGCTCGCCGGCACCTCGAGGCCGAGCGCTTCGTGCGGCCGCTCCTGGTTGTAGATCGTCCGCCAGTCGTCGAATGCGGTCTGGCAGTCGGCGAGATCGCGGAACCGTCGGTGCTGCAGCACTTCGCTCTTGAGCGTGCGGTGGAAACGCTCGTCCTTGCCCTGGGTCTGCGGATGCAGCGGGCGGCCGTGGCGCAGGTCGACGCCGAGCTGCAGCAGCCACACGCCAAGCGCGGTGTAGCGCATCTGATGCCAGCCGGCGCTGCCCCAGGGGGCGCCGTTGTCGGCCAGCATCGCCTCCGGAAGCCCGTAGCGGCGGAACAGGCCGGTCAGCTGCTCGCGCACGGTCACGTCGCGCTCATCGCCACAGGCGCGCACGCCGAGCGCGTAGCGGCAGTGGTCGTCGAGCACGGTGAGCGGATGGCATCGCCCGCCATCGGTCGCGAAGTGGCCCTTGAAGTCCATCTGCCAGAGCTCGTTCGGGCGCGCACGCTCGAACCGGCGGAACGGCTGGTGGCGTGCGCACTCGGCAGGATCGAGCTTCTCGTGCCGGCGCAGGATCTCGGTGACCGTCGATAGCGCAGGCACATCGGCCGCCCCAATGTCCCGCAACCGGCGGGCGATCTTGCGCCCACCCCACTGCGGATGACGCTCGCGCACCGCCAGGACGTCGTTCTCGATCGTCAAGGCAACCCGCCGCGGGCTGTGCAAGGGCCGCCGCGACCGCTCCTCCAGACCGGCATCGCCCTCGGCCGCATGACGTCTCAGAAGCTGGTGGCCAGTCTGACGGCTGATCCCAAACCGCCGGCACAACTCCGCCACGCTCACCGCACCCGAGGCAGCCAGACGAACAAACTCCCGACGCTGATCCATCGGAGACACCGACCTCCAGGGCATCGCAACGCTCCCGCATCGTCACGCCCCA
>CALMVN010000048.1:3132-5170 GCA_937873225.1 uncultured Acetobacteraceae bacterium | reverse complement strand
CTGCACGCCCACGACGATCCCCCGTGAAGGTTCGGCTTCCCCGGGCGCGAAGGCTCGACTGTCGGGGATGTCCCCGAACACCCGTCAGGAATGTCTCCGGTCCATACAAGGCCCAGACCCCATCAACCTTGATACTTGGGTTTCCAAAGGGCGACTGCCCTTTGGCGGGTCCAGGGCAGAGCCCTGGCTCTGACGTCATGTCATCGCAGGCCCGGCCCGGATTGCACCGCGTTTCCTTTCGATCCCCTTGCGGGAACCGTCACGGGCAGCCCAGAGGCTGCCGCGGTGGCCGGACAAGCCGGGATCCAGGGCGCGGTGCTCATGCATTTCCTCGCGGTTGATCCTGTCCTACGATCGTCCGGTGACACCCTGGCGACCTTCCGCGCGTCCGAACGCCTTCTGCCGACTGCTCTGCGTGCTGCTGGCGGTGTTGGCACTCGGCGGCCAGGTCGGGGTGGCCAGCCTGGCGGCCGACCAGGGTGCGGATGGGCCGGTCCTGTGCGGGACGCAGCACCGCCTCGGAACGGTGGCGCCGGCCCATCCGCGGCGGCTGGCGGTCGTCCATCCGGTCGGCGTGATGCCGTCGTCCGGCGACGCGCACGACCTGCTGGCACCGGACCCTCCGGCGCTGCCCGGGCCGGAGCCGTCGCCCGTCCGCCTCGCCGAAGGCCGCCAGGGACTGCGTGGTCCTCCGGCCGGCATCGGCGTCCTGCCCTATCCACGCGGACCACCCGTCCTCGGCTGAGCCTCCGGCGCCCTGCGGCGCCGGATCCCCAACGCGCTGCCGCCTTCACGCTCTCCGCGAGCGACCGGCGTTGCAGGAGCGCGCGCTCTTCTCCCTCGCCAGGACCCCCGTGTCATGACCTCAGCCGAACCCGTTCCGGTGTCGCCGCGCGGCGTCGACGCCGCCACCATCGCCCACGCCGACCACGTCGCCCGCCACTGGACCAGCCCGCACCGGGGCCGGCTCCGGCCGGGCAGCGAGGCGCACAAGCAGGCGATGTGCGCGATGTTCCACGACACCTTCAACCCGTACAAGCCGTCGGTGATCGACTGGCCGAAGCTCGATCCCGAGACGCTGGCCCGCATCGTGGCGCTGCCGATCTGGGACATCGCGGTGCAGACCGAGGGCAAGGCCCGGCTGCGCATGGCCGCCTACGCCGCCACCCTGCACGACCCGGAGATGCGCGACACCATCGCCCGCAACGGCTGGGAGGAGAACCGGCACAAGGAGGTGCTGTCCCGGCTGGTCGAGGCGTATGGCATCCCGCTGGCGCCGGAGCCGCCCTACCACGAGCCGCGCGATCCGGAATGGGCCTACATGGTCACCGGCTTCTCCGAGTGCATCGACAGCTTCTTCGCCTTCGGGCTGTTCGCCATGGCGCACCGCTCCGGCCTCTTCCCGCCGGAGCTGATCGACACCTTCGAGCCGGTGATGCAGGAGGAGTGCCGGCACATCCTGCTGTTCGCCAACTGGCTGGCCTGGCACCGGCGCACCATGCCCGTCTGGCGGCGGCCGTGGTTCGAGCTGCGGGTCGCGGCGGTGTGGGCGTTCCTGGGCTGGGAGCGGGTGGGGCTGGCGAAGTCGATGGACGCCGACGGCCAGGAGGTGGTCCAGGACAACAACTTCACCGTCAACGGCACCAAGGCGGTGGCCGACGTCGAGACGAGCGTGCCGGAGCTGATGGCGCTGTGCCTGTCGGAGAACGACCGGCGCTTCGCCGGCTACGACCGGCGCCTGCTGCGTCCCGCCACCATGCCGGGCCTGGTGCGCCTGGCGCTGCGCGTCATCCGGCTGGTCGGGTTCATCCGGGGCGTACGACGGCAGCCGGCGCGGGCGGTGGCGGCGTCGGGGCTGGCGCGGATCAGCCGGATCACCTCGTCGGTCGCCGCCGCGGCGCCGAGCGCCCCGGCGGCCTTGCCGGTCTTGCTGACCTCGGCCTTGACCTCGGCCTGGGCCAGCGCCAGCTCCTGGCGCATCAGGGTCGAGAGGTCGCGGGTGACGTTGCCGACCAGCTCGCCGAGGGACACGTCGCCG
>CALMVN010000048.1:0-3122 GCA_937873225.1 uncultured Acetobacteraceae bacterium | reverse complement strand
GGTCGCGGGTTCCGACGCGCACAAGGCGTTCTTCTGCCGGCACTTCATCGACACCTACCAGGACTACGATCCCGAGACGCTGCCCTGGCCGGAGCTGACCGGCGCGGAGCTGGCCCGGCTGCGCGGGGTGCCGTTCTGGCAGGAGGTGTACCACACCGAGCGCCGTGCCGGCGCGATCGTGGACGCGTTCACGCCGCAGGTGACGGACCCGGTGGTGCGCGAGGCGGTGGCGCTGCAGGGCAGGGAGGAACGCCGCCACGCCGACCTGATCCGGGTGATGATCGAGCGCTACGGCCTCGACGCGCAGGCGCAGCCGATGGAGGCGTTCCCGGCCGACCTGGAGACCGCGTTCATCGACTTCGGCTTCGGCGAGTGCCTGGACGCGTTCCTGGGCTTCGGCGCGTTCAAGACCGCACGCGAGTCGCGGTTCCTGCCCGAGGGCATGTTCGAGATCTTCGACGTGCTGATGTTCGAGGAAACGCGGCACATCGTGTTCTTCATCAACTACATGGCCTGGCGGGAGAAGCGTCGCGGGCTGGGGGCCGCGCGTCGCGCGCTGAAGTCGACCCGCTTCTATGGCCGGGCCGGCCGCCGCCTGTTCGGCATGGTGAAGCGCGGGCAGGAGCCGAACGACGGCAAGGACTTCGCCGTCACCCAGGCCAACATGTTCCTGGACGGCTTCTCGTTCCGCGGCTTCGTCGAGGACTGCTACCGCGAGAACGCGCGCCGCATGAGCGCGTTCGACCCGGACCTGATGCAGCCGCGCCTGCTGCCGGCGATGGCGGACCTGGCGGTCAGGGGGCTGCGGGTGTGGGACCGGGCGCGTCCGCACCTGCGTCGGGCGCCACGTCCGTGAGGGCGGGCGTCGTCCTGTTTGCCGGGTCGGCGCTGGCGCCGGTCGCGGCGGGCGACGCGCCCGCGCCGATCCGCACCGCCGCCAGCGCCACGGCGGCCGCGCCGGGCCTGGCCGTGAGGGATCCATGGATCCGGACGGTGCTTCCGGGCCTGCCGGCCAGCGGATCCGTGCGGCCGTTCTTCTGGTCGCCGTCGTCTCGTCGCAGGACGCCCGCGCCGGGCCGCCCTCCGTGCCGGTCGGGGATGCGTGGTCCAGGGCGACCACGTCGACAAACGCGGGCGGCGTCTACCTGACCATCGTCAACCACGGCGCTGCGGACGATCTCGTCGGGGTCGACACGCCGATCGCAGCACAGGCGCAGCCGCATCGGGATGACGACGGACGGAAACGTCATGGCGATGCGGCCGCTCGCGGACCTCCCCATCGCGTCCGGGCAGACGGTCAGGCTCGACCCGGACGGCGACCGCATCATGCCGGACGCCATGACGCGTCCGCTCCGCAAGGGCCAGAGCTTCCCCATCGCCCTGCATCTCCGGCGTGCCGGCGCGGTAACGGTGATCGTCCGCGTCGGGAATGCGGGAGTGCAGGGTCCGGGTGCAGGCGTGCAGGACGAGGGGATGACGATGCCCACGGGTCACGGCATGTAGATCGACCGCAAGGACATCCGATGTCCGGCGATGCGGGCGGACGCCGTTCGGCGTAAGCTGGTGGCCCCTCCCGGATCGGGCGGATGAACAGGACAAGGCACAAGCGCTTGGACACGCGTCGTGACAGACGGCGACGGGACAAGACGGGGCGCCGCCACGCAGGACGCCTCCGGGACCGCCGTGACCGGGCCGGGCTGGCGATCGTCACGATCGGCGTGCTCGTCCTGCTGCTGTGCGCTGGCTTCTATCGCATGATTCTCGGACCAGGGCCCTCGCCGACGATCGGCGGACCCTTCACGCTTGCCGACAGCGAGGGACAGCCCCGTAGCGACAGGAGCTTCCGCGGCCGATACATGCTGATCTTCTTCGGCTATACCGGCTGCACCGACATCTGCCCGCAGACCCTGACCGAGATGTCGGAAGCGCTCGGCCAGCTCGACCCGGATGCGGCACGGATCCAGCCGATCTTCATCACCGTCGATCCGGCCCACGACACCCCCGACCGGCTGCGCCGCTACACGGAAGCGTTCTCGTCCCACCTGATCGGGCTGACCGGGACCCCCGACCAGCTCGACAGCGTCGAGCGACGCTTCCACGTGGTGGTCGAGCCGCAGGCCGCCGGCGGTCGTACGGAGGTGGATCACAGCGCGGTGATCTTCCTGCTCGGTCCGGACGGGGACTTCCTGGCGCCGATCCCGGCGGATGCGGACCGGATGGCGATGCAGGCGGCGCTGCGCCGCTACGTGCCGGTTCCCTCGACCAGCCGCAGCTGACCCGGCCGGCGCCCGCGGGCCGTGTTCGGTCCGTGACCCGGTCCACCGCCAGGCGGAAACTCAGCCCGTCGGCCGAGCCGGCGGTGATGCGCGAGCGGGTCGGCCGGATCGCCCGGCTGCGGCCGATGTCGACGCGTTCCGCGGGCAGGCTGGAGGCGTAGCGGCCGGGGGTATCGATGGGGCCAAGGCTGGGCGGCAGCCGGACGTCGCCGCGAGCATCGGAAACCTCGACAGGAAGATGGTTAAACGCCGCGTCCATGCAGATCATGTTCCGGAGCACGATGACGCTCACCACCAGGCCGGGTGGTCCGGGCTGGTCCTCCTGGCGTCGCGGCAGCGCTGCCGCGGTTCGCCGTGCCTGCCGTGAACGTGGATGCGGGCGGGCTGGTGACGACCCTCGCCGTGTTTGCGCTGCTACCGAAGGCATCAACGAGATGTCGCCCGACGAGGTGATGAACAACATCGACCGCTACGTGAAGGAAGGTCGCAGCGGCTATCCCGAAGGGGCCGCTGACCGCCAGGCGTTTCGGCAGACCCGATGGGGCAAAACTTATAAAGGTGCACTCGACCGTTTCAGACAGGATCCGGCCACCGCGGTAAATGCCCGTGCCTTGGCCGGAAAGGCTACCGACGACGCGCTGTCCGGCAAGGCAGCGTTGCACAATCCGGACATGTCGGCCGGCGGCAAGCCCATTGCTACGGATCTCGGGGATTCCGGGGTGAACTCGTCCTGGGGTCGCAACGGGCCAAGACTATGCGTGGCAGCAAGCTGTCGCGCGTGCAGCAGCTGCGCAAGGCGCTGATGGATGTCGTTCTCAAGGAATGCCAGGAGTAAATATGGAGAGT
>CALMVN010000047.1 GCA_937873225.1 uncultured Acetobacteraceae bacterium | reverse complement strand
GCGGCGCCACGGCGGCATCCGGGGCTGCCGACGGCGGCGTGGAGGCTGGTGGGGGCGCCTCCGTCCGGGCCGGAGCACCGGATGGCGCCGCGGCCTGCGATCCGTCCTGCGTCACCATGGGCGGGACGACGGCCGGCGGAGCGGGCGGCGCTGGAACAACGGGCGATGCCTCCGCCGGCGCCTGGGACGTGGGCGCTTGGGACTGGGGCGCCTCGGGCTGGGGTGCCTCGGACCGGGGTGACCGGGGAACGGGTGCCTGGGACACGGGCGCCTGGGACACGGATGCCTGCGCCGGTGCCCTGTTGTCGGACGGCGCCGCGGTTCCCGGCACCGCTTGCGTCACCGTCGGCGCTGCGGGAAGCGGCGGCGTCGACCGCGACGAGGCAGCCGGCGGCACAAACGCCTGTCCAGGAGCCGCAGGAACCGCCGCCGGCGCAGCCGGGGACTGGACCCGGCTCACCTCGTCCGCCGGCACGAACAGGAGCAGGTCCCTGCCGTGTCTCGGCAGGCGGCGAAGCAGCAGAAGCCGTCCCTGGTGCGCGACCAGCTCCAGCTGCGTCGACGGCGTCAGCACCATGCAACGCCCGTAGGTCCGCTCCAGGTCCGCCCATCCTTCGGGATGCAGCGGTCCCGCATCCCCGCTCAGCGCCAGCATCACACGCGGATTGGCGCAGCCATAGACCGGGTGCCGCACCTGGTAGGCCTGTCCCGGCGCCGGCAGGGTGGGCGTCGCCGCCCACGATCCCGACGCCAGCAAGGCGGACAGCAGCATCCCCGAGAACGGCGCCCACGACGTTGGCATCCACGACGTCGGCATCCACGACGCCCGCACGTCCGGCAATGGCGCCGCTGTCCCGGGCGATGGCCCTGCCATCCTGCACCGCTTCATCTTGGCTCCCCTTTCTGGTCGAGGACGCGCGAGCCTGGCGATCGTTCCGAGCGCCGCCATGACCCTCCGCGTCAGCTGCGCAGCACTGCCCCCGTCGCCTTCGCCACCGCGTCCACCACCCTGGCCGACGCCGCCTCCAGCTCGGCATCGGTCAGGCTGCGCTCGCGCGGCTGGAACACCACCTCGATCGCCATCGACCGCATCCCGTCCGGGACCTTGTCGCCCTCGAACACGTCGAACAGCGAGACCCCCGCGATCAGCGTGCGTTCCGCCCCCCGCGCCGCACGAAGCAGCGCGTCCGCCGTCACCCGCTTCTCCACCAGGAAGGCGAAATCGCGCCGCACCGGCTGAAGCGACGGCAGGTCCGGCACCCCCTTGCGGCGCCGCTTCGGATCCGCCACCGCGTCAAGGAACAGCTCGAACCCCCCCGCTGGCCCGTCCAGCCCGCAGGCCGCCAGCACCCCAGGATGCAGCTCGCCGAACCGCCCGAGCACGATCCTTGGCCCCTGCCGGAACACGCCGGAACGCCCGGGATGGTAGTGCGCCGGCGCGTCCGCGGTCACCGACACCGCGTCCGCCGGCACGCCCAGCGCCGCCAGCAGCGCCGACGCGTCCGCCTTTGCGTCCCACACGGTGGTCGTCCGCGCCGCCCGTCCCGGATGCCGCGCCGTACGCCCGGCGCGCAGGCCTGCCGTTATCGTCCGCTGCCCGGTCTCGTCGAACCCGGCTCCGACCTCGAACAACGCAAGGTCGGGAAGCCCGCGCGCCGCGTTCCGCCCCGCCGCCTGCACGAGCGTCGCCAGCGGCGTCGGCCGCATCTGGTCCAGGTCGGCCGCGATCGGGTTCAGCAGGCGCAGCGACTCCGGCACCGCGCCGAACCGCGCCGCATGCTCGCGCGCGGTGAAGCTGAAGCCCACGCACTCCATCATCCCGCGCGACGCCAGCACCCGGCGCGCCAGCGCGTTGCGCCCCTGCCGCGGCGTCAGCGAGGCTGCCGGCACCGGGCGGAGCGCGGGCAGGATCACCGGCGGCACGCTGTCCAGCCCGCGCAGCCGCAGAACCTCCTCGACCAGGTCGGTTTCCGCTTCCACGGCTTCCACCGCCGCCACCGCCTCCGCCTCGTCCCCGTCGGAGCCCGGCTGCAGCGACAGCAGCACGGGCGCCGCGACGTCGTTGCGCCAGGACGGCACCGCGAAGGTGGCACGTCCCTCGTCCCGCTCCCGCACCGCGAAACCCAGCGTCTCCAGCGCGTGCACCGCCTCGTCCGGCGGCACCGCGAGGCCGCCCAGCTCCGCGATCCGCCCGAACCGCAGCGAGGCGGTGCGCTGCCAGTCCGGCGGAGCTCCCGCCGACACCACCTCGCTCGCCTCGCCGCCGCACAGCTCCAGGATCATCCGGGTCGCGGCTTCCAGCGCCGCCGCCGGCAGCGCCGGGTCGATGCCGCGCTCGAAGCGCTGCCGGGCTTCGGACACCAGGCCGTGCCGCCGCCCGGACAGCGCGATCCGCACCGGGTCGAACAGCGCGCATTCCACGAACACCGTCGTGGTCGTCTCCGTGCAGCCGGTCTTCTCCCCGCCCATCAACCCTGCGAAGGACTGCACCCCGGCGTCGTCTGCGATCACGCAGTCCTCCGCATCCGCGACGTAGTCCCGCCCGTCCAGCGCCCGCAGCGTCTCGCCCTGTCCGCGACGCACCGTCAGCACGCCGCCCGACACCGCGCCGGCATCGAACACGTGCAGCGGCCGCCCCAGGTCGAACGAGAAGAAGTTGGTCACGTCCACCAGCGCGCTGATCGGGCGCAGGCCCACCGCCGTCAGCCGCTCCTGCAGCCAGGCCGGGGACGGCCCGTTGCGCACGCCGCGTATCGTCCGCCCGAGCACCAGCGGGCACGCGTCCGGGAACGCGACCGCCCAGTCGATCGGGCTGTCGAACGTTCCCTCCACCGTGTCCGCCAGCCACGGCCGCAGGTGCCCCAGGCCGGCCGCCGCCAGGTCGCGCGCGATCCCGCGCACCGCCAGCGCGTCGCCGCGGTTGGGCGTGACCGCGATCTCGATCACCGGGTCGTCCAGCCCGGCATAGTTGGCGTAGCTCTGCCCGGGCGTGGTGTTCGGCGGCAGCTCGGCGATGCCGTCATGCTCGGACCCGAGCCCCAGTTCGCGCAACGAGCACAGCATGCCGTCGCTGCGCTGTCCGCGTATCTCGCCCGCCTTGATGGTGATGCCGCTGCCCGGGACATGCGTGCCCGGCGGCGCGAAGACCACCGAAAGCCCCGCCCGCGCGTTCGGTGCACCGCACACCACCTGCACCGGCGCCGCGCCCTCCAGCCCGGTGTCCACCGTGCACACACGCAGCCGGTCCGCGTTCGGATGCGGCGCCGCGGACAGGATCCGCGCGGTCCGGAAGGGTGCCAGCGCCGCCCCCCGGTTCTCCACCCCCTCGACCTCCAGCCCGATCCGGTTCAGCGCCGCGCACAGCGCCTCCACCGTCGCCCCGGTGTCGAGGTGGTCGCGCAGCCACGACAGGGTGAACTTCATTGCCTCAGATCCCCTCGTGCAGCACGACCGGCGACAACGGGCTGGATCCGTAATGACGCAGCCAGCGCAGGTCGCTCTCGTACAGCGAGCGCAGGTCCGGGATCCCGTGCTTGAGCATGCACAGCCGTTCCACTCCCATCCCGAACGCGAACCCCTGCCACGCCCGCGGATCGAGCCCGCAATTGGCCAGCACGCGCGGATGCACCATCCCCGAGCCCAGCACCTCCAGCCAGTCGCTCCCCCCTCCGATCTCGCCGGTCCGCCGGTCCCAGCCGATGTCGATCTCCATCGACGGCTCGGTGAACGGGAAGTACGACGCCCGGAACCGCACCGGCAGCGACGGCATGGCGAAGAACGCCCGCAGGAACTCGATCACCGTTCCCTTGAGGTGCCCCAGCGTGATCGCCTGCGCGCCCGAGGCCGGCCCGACCACCAGCCCTTCGCACTGGTGGAACATCGGCGAATGCGTCGCGTCGTGGTCCGCGCGGTAGGTGCGACCCGGCACGATGATCCGGATCGGCGGCGGCACGCTCAGCATGGTGCGTATCTGCACCCCGGAGGTCTGGGTCCTGAGCATCCGCGACGCCGGTCCCTCCCCGTCCAGCGGCGGCAGGTAGAAGGTGTCGTGATCCGTTCGCGCCGGGTGGTGCGCCGGCGTGTTGAGGGCGGAAAAGTTGTGCCAGTCGGTTTCGATGTCCGGCCCTTCCGCGACGGTGAACCCCATCGCGCCGAAGATCGCCACCATCTCCTCGACCGTGCGGCTCAGCGGGTGGATCAGGCCAGACGGCTCAGGCGCCACCGGCAGGGTCACGTCCACCCGCTCGGCCAGGAGCCGCGCCTGCAGCGCCTCCGCCTCGATCGCCCGGCCGCGTTGCTCGATCGCCGCGCCCAGCTCGTCGCGCAGCGCGTTCAGCGCCGCCCCCCGCGCGCGCCGCTCCTCCGGCGCCGCACGCCCCAGCTCCTTGAGCAGCGCCGTCAGCCGTCCCGACTTGCCGAGCGTGCCCACCCGCACCGCATCCCAGGCGCGCGGATCGGCGGCCGCCTCCAGCGCACGCAGCGTGTCCTGCTTCAGCGCGTCGAGATCGTCAGGCATCGTCGTGACCTCAGGGCCGGCGGGGGAGAATCGATCCGCTTCGCAGCATAGACCCTCCCGGAATGCGGGTCTCGAAGGGGCACTGCCTTAGCGGATGACGCGGACGGGAACCAGGGCCGGGCGGCTGATGCCCTCGGGGCTCAGCGGGTGAACGGGGGTTCCGCCCAGCCGTCGGTCCTGTTCCGTCGTAATCGGATCCGAAGGCGCCGTGCCGGCGAAGAACGGAAGCCTGATCCCGGGGGCAGGCCATCGCGGGATCCGCAGGGGCGATGAAGGAGACGATCGTGCCGGGACCGCAACCCAGTGGTGGGGAATGGTGGTCGAACCCGTGACCCGGAACGATTGCCGCATCGTTCCGGTGCCCGAGCCAGGCGGCGGGAGCCCGAGGGCGCGCAAGGCTCCGGGACCGGCGCTTGCCACCGGTCCAGGGGGACGATGCGGTTCAGCAGGAATGGCTTGATCATCGACCTGCTGTGGGGGTTCCGTTGGGGCAAGCGCAAGCTTCAGCCGAGCCTGGGACCGATGCGGCCCCGACAACAAGAAGAAGGTCCGATCGCCACGGGTGATCGCCGCCAGCACCCTGCGGTCGGTCCCGACCTCCGACCCGGTCGGCCCGGCGATGAAGCGCGAACAGGTCGGGCCTTGCCCGCAAAGGATCGGTTCGGAAGAAACCCGGGCGAACCTCCTCGGTCTCTTGGCGACCGTTGCACTTTGTTATTGAGCCTCCGGGGCGCATCGTGACAGGCTTGGCCCGCCATCCTGCATCCGGGTCGTTCGCCATGTGCCTGTTCCCACCGATGACACCTGCCAGGCCGGTGCTTGCGCCGTCCCGGCCGACATGCCGAGGGAGATCAGGCACCGGATCGCCCTGAACGCTTGCGGTGCGCAGCGCCTCCTTCCGGTAGGACCGGTCCCGCATCGATCGCGGCAGCGGACCCGGCTGGCATCGACCTCACCTGCGTCCCGCCTTCCAGCCATGTCGTTCCCGACCTGGCGGGAAACCGGGCGACCACTTCCCAGGGCCGCAGCTGGACCGTCGGGCTGCACCGTTCCATGCAACGGGCCGCGCCGGCCGACGCCCCGGTCGTCATCTCCCACCCGCCGACCGGCCAGCGACGACCACCGCCTCCGGCAACCAACCCGAAAGCCCATTTCATGTGCTCCAGGCTGCTTCTGCCCGTCCTCGCCGCCGCCGGCCTGTGCGGCTGCGTCACCAGCACCAACGTCAACACCAACCAGACCGCCGCCGGCGGCGCTCCCGCCGCCCGGCCGGCGTCACCGCGCATCATCGTGGTCCGTCAGGTCCCGCACGTCTTCGTGGTGGCGACCGGCCGCCGCACCCGGCTGTCCTCGTTCCTGTCCCTGAACGTCGACTGCTCGCGCGCCGCCTACTACACGGTGCGCATCGTGGCGCCACCGGCGCACGGCACCGCCTCGGTCGAGCAGGGCCGCTACTACCCGAACTACCCGCCGGCCAATCCGCACTCCGTGTGCAACGCCAGCCCGCAGGACGGCATGGCGCTCTTCTACCAATCCGCCCCCGGCTATCTCGGGCCCGACCTCCTGGAGGTCCAGGCCATCGCCCCGGACGGACGCGCCCAGCTGATCGACTACCACCTCGACGTGAAGTAGCCCGCCGGCCGATGCTCGTTTGTTCGTGATGCCCGAAACACCCGAAGCGTCGAAAGAACGAACCGAACCACGTTGCGAAGATTTCCGGCCGGGTTTACCCCTTCCTGCGATCGAAACGGACATCGTGCCGGACGCGATCCGGCGCCGCCCGTCGATCGAGACAGATCGCTCCATCAAGGAGCGGCAAGGGAGGAACGCATGATCGACCACAGATCGGTGCTGCGCCGTATCGGCGTCGCAGCCGTCGCCGCCGCTGCGCTGGCCGGACCCGCGCATGCACAGGGCGCTCGCGAGGTCCCCACCGTCACCGGCCCGATCCCGGGCAACACCGCCGCCAACCATCCGTTCGACGCCGCCGCCTTCCAGGCGGTGCCGATCGACCTCGCCGCCCGCGGCTACCGCGAGGACGAGTACTTCGTCAGCGGCACCGCCAACGTCTACCAGTATGATGACGTCACCGACCCGCTCGACACCAGCGTGACCGTGCTGCGCAGCGGCCCCTACACCAACCGCATCCTGGTCCGCCGCCCGACCGACCCGAAGCGGTTCAGCGGCAACGTGGTGGTGGAGCTGCTGAACGCCACCAACAACTACGACCTTCCGGTGTTCTGGTCCTACGACCACGACTACTTCCTGAGCCGCGGCGACGTGTGGATCGGCATCACCAGCAAGCCGGTCACCATCGCCGGCCTCAAGACCTTCAACCCGGCCCGCTACGCCCCGCTGTCCTGGGCCAACCCGAACCCGGACGAGACCGACGCGTCCTGCCCGACGCTCTACACCATCGTCGGCGGCGCCACCCACGCCACCGAGGACGGCCTGCTCTACGACGTGCTGAGCCAGACCGCGTCGCTGGTGCGGAGTGCCGGCACGCAGAACCCGCTGCACGGCTACGCGGTCAAGGCGGTGTATGCCGCCGGCTACTCGCAGAGCGCGATCGACCTGGTCGGCTACATCAACGCCGTCACGCCGCGCATCAGGCGGGCGCCGATCTTCGACGGCTACCTGGTCGGCTCCGGCTTCGGCATCCAGGCGCCGCTCAACCAGTGCAGCCCGGCACCCGCCGCCGGCGACCCGCGCAACGTCCTTCGCTCGCGCAACGCCGCCATCGTCGCCACCCAGTCGCAGACCGACTACCGCGACGCCCGCCAGGCCTACCGCGCCGACAGCGACGCCGCCGACGACCGCTACCGCTACTACGAGGCCGCAGGCCCCGCCCACGTGGTGGTGGAGCAGACCACCTCGGACGCCGACGCCGCCGACACCCATGCCGCCGGCGGCACCACCCTGGTCGAGGACTACGCCACCTGCCTCGCCGGCGCCCAGCTCAGCACCTTTCCCGGCCGCTACCTGCTCGACGCCGGGTTCGCCCAGCTCGAGGGCTGGGTGCGCAACGGCGCCACGCCGCCGCACGCGCCGCTGATCCAGGCTACCGGCACCGCGCCCAGCCTGGTCACGGTGCTGGACGCCAACGGCAACGGCGTCGGCGGGGTACGCGCGCCCGAGCTCGACGTGCCGGTCGCCACCTTCACCGAAAGCACCGGCACCGCCAGCCTGAACTGCTCCCTGTCCGGCCAGGTGATCGGTTTCGACCGGGCAAGGCAGCAGAGCCTGTATCCGAACACCCTGGACTACCTTTCCCGCTTCGTCGGCGACACCATCACCGTGGCGCAACGGGGGTTCCTCACTCCGGACGACGCGGTGGAGGCGGTGGCGCAGGCGATCCAGCGCCAGGTCCCCTGATCCGCGACCGGCACGCCGCCGAGGCGGCGTGCCGGAGCAGCCGGACGTCGTTGTCCCGGCCCTGGATGCAGCGAATCGGGATCTTGATCAAATTTAAGATCACAACTCGGCGAGATGTGTTAATAAAACGCTTATCGACGGCTCGTGCCTCTCTCCAACCAGGCGCCGACGACAGGAAGGCGACCCGTCCTTCCGCCTGTACCCGACGGAGCCGACGATGGCGCGCTATCGCGTTTATCTGATGGATGAGGCCGAGTTCGTTCAGAAGACCGTTGCCGTGGAGTGCGACTGCGATGCCGACGCGGTGGCCCATGCCCGGACGCTGATCCGGCAGGGCGGACGGGTGGACCTTTGGACCGACGAGGTGCCCGACACCGCCCTGATCGGCTGGTTCCGGTCCGAGCCCGAACCGTTCAGCGGCGCCCTGGTCCGGCGCTCCCGGGCCCGGCCGGCACCGGGCAACCCGCCCACGATCAGGCCGGTCACCGGGTGGCGGCGGATGTGCGTGGCCTAGCCGCCTGTGACGAAACGGGCCGCTCCCAGGGAAGCGGCCCGTTCCGGCGGCTCGAACCCGTAGGTCCGCTCAGGCAGCGATGGCGGTCTTCACCTTGCCGACGATGGCGGCGAACGAGGCCGGATCGTCATAGGCGATCGCGGCCAGCACCTTGCGGTCGATCTCGATCTCCGCCTTGTTCAGGCCGGCGATGAAGCGCGAGTAGGTCAGGCCGTGCTCGCGCACGGCGGCGTTGATGCGCTGGATCCACAGGCCGCGGAAGTCGCGCTTCTTGTTGCGCCGGTCGCGGTAGGCGTACTGGAGCGACTTCTCCAGCCGCTCGAGCGCGATGCGGTAGTTGGTCGAGGACCGGCCGACGAAGCCCTTGCTCTGGGCCAGGACCTTCTTGTGACGGGCGTGCGTGGTGACGCCCCGCTTGACGCGTGCCATGGGTCAGATGCTCCTCAGGCCAGCCCGTAGGGGGCCCACTGCTTCACCGTCTTGCCGTCCATCTCGGTCAGCGTCTGGGAGCCGCGGTTGGTCCGCTTCATCTTCTGCGGGCGGTTGATCAGGCCGTGGCGCTTGTTGCCGGGGCCTGCGAGCACCTTGCCGGTCGCGGTGATCTTGAACCGCTTCTTGACCGACGACTTGGTCTTCATCTTGGGCATTTGGTCACTCCTCGTGCTGGAGCTGCCCTCCCCCACCCGAAGGCCCTGGGCGACCCACCATTGGGTCACGAGCGCAGCCGTCACGGCCGGGCATGCCCTTCCAGGCCCGGACGCGCGATCAACGGGCTTCTAGGCTGTTGGCGACAGGCTTTCAAGCCGCTTCACCCCGCCACGGATCGGGAGAGTGTCTTGTCGGTTGAACCACCGTTCAAGCCCTCCCAGGCATCTGCTCGCTTCGGGACATTTCGGGGAGAGACAGGAGTTCGTGGGGAGCCTTCAGCTTTCCAGTTGAAGACGGCCTTGCGGCTCCTGATGGGCTCTTCTTGAATTCCGACGTTTCACGGCGAGAACAGCTGCTTCTCAATCGGTTCAAGAACAGAAGCTGGCAGAACCAGGTTCTTGAACCCACCCAAGCTCCTCGGATGGCGCACGTGCAAGTCGTCAGCCGGCCCCTGCGCGATCCGGTTCCTGCAGACCACTGGCGTCTTCGCCATCGGCCAGTCGCTCCTGCCCCGCCAGCACCGCCTCCACCTGCTCCACCGTCATCGGCCGCCCCAGCAGGTACCCCTGCACGAACCCGCATCCCGCTGCCTTGAGCGCCTGGAGCTGCATCTCCGTCTCCACGCCCTCGGCGATGATGTCCAGCTCCAGCGCCTGGCCGAGGGCGATGATCGTGTCCACGATCGCCCGCGTGCTCGGCCGCGTCAGCATGCGCGCCACGAACGACCGGTCGATCTTGATCGCGTCCAGCGTGTAGCGGTCGAGGTAGCTCAGCGACGAGTAGCCGGTGCCGAAATCGTCCAGCGCGATCCGCACACCCAGCGCCCTGATCTGCCCCAGGATCGCGTCCACCCGCTCCGGCTGCTGCAGCAGCACGCTTTCCGTCACCTCGATCTGCAGCAGGTGCGGATCGAGTGCCGTGTCCGCCAGCACCGCCTGCACCCCCTCGAGGAACCGCCGGTCCTGGAACTCGACGCCGGAACTGTTCACGCTCAGCCGGAGCGGGGTCCCCGGAAACCGCTCGCGCCACCGGCGCACCTGCACGCACGCTTCCGTCAGCACCCAGCGGCCGATCCCGCGGATCAGCCCGGTCTCCTCCGCCACCGTGATGAACCCGCCCGGCGCCACCAGCCCGCGCTGCGGATGCTGCCAGCGCACCAGCGCCTCCACCCCGTTGATGACGCCGGTCGAGGCATTGCAGATCGGCTGGTAGTGCAGGATGAACTCGGCCCGCGCGACCGCATTCTGCAGGTCCGTCTGCAACGACAGCGCCGCGACCGCATCGGCGCGCATCGAGGCCGCGAACACCGTGTAGCTGCCGGTCTCGGTGCGCTTGGCCTGGTACATCGCCGTGTCGGCGTCGCGCATCAGCTCCTCGGCCTGGGTGTACTGCCCCATCTCCAGCACCACGCCGACGCTGCAGGAGGAGAAGATCTCCTGCTTGCCGAGCCAGACCGGCTGGCGCATCGCGCTGATGATCCGCTCCGCCGTTTCGACCGCCGCCGACGCCTCGTCCACGTCCTCCATCAGCAGCACGAACTCGTCGCCGCCGATCCGCGCCAGCGTGTCCTGCGGACGCGCGCACGCCCGCAGCCGGTGCGCCACCTCCATCAGAAGCAGGTCGCCGGCGCGGTGGCCCAGGCTGTCGTTGACCAGCTTGAACCGATCCAGGTCCATGAACAGCACCGCGCAACGGCTGAACGGGCCGAGCCCGGTCCGCACCAGGGCGGCGTTCAGCCGGTTCATGAAGTATGCGCGGTTGCTGAGCTTGGTCAGGTCGTCGTGGAACGCGGCGTAGCTGAGCTGCGCCTCCACCCGCTTGCGCTCCCGGATCTCCTGCTCCAGCAGGATGTTCTCGGCCGCCGCGAAGCGCGCCCGGATCACCGTTTCCTCCGCCTGCTTGCGGTCGCTCACGTCGCGCTGCACCGACACCCAGTGGGTGTACCAGCCCACCTCGTTCGCCACCGGCACGATGCTGAGCTCGACCCAGAACCCTTCCCCGTTCTTGCGCCGGTTGAACAGCTCGACCTCGATCGGCTCCCAGCGCGACAGCGCCAGCCGCAGCCGGTCCAGCGCGAGGCGATCGGTGTTGGGACCCTGCAGGATGCGCGGCGTCAGGCCGAGCACGTCGGCCTCCGCATAGCCGGTGGTGCGGGTGAAGGCCGCGTTGCAGTACACGATCCGCGGCCCGGGCAGGTCGATCGGCTCCGCCTCGGTGATCAGCACCGCGTCGTTCGCGTTCACCACCACCGATTCCAGCAGGCGCAGGCGCTCGGTGTCGACACGGGGCTGCGACACCGGCTGTCCGTCGTCGAGCTGCCTGCGCAAGGCGAACAGTTCCAGCAGCACCGAGATCTGCGCGCCGTGCGTGCGCAGCACGTAGGTCTGTGCGGCACTCAGCCCGGCCCGTCGCGCGAGGTCAGCCACCATTAGCAGGCCGGACACCCC
>CALMVN010000046.1 GCA_937873225.1 uncultured Acetobacteraceae bacterium | reverse complement strand
CGTCCGTCGCTCCCACCCTGGTGCTGTCGGGGGACCGGTGGTCCGACGGTGCCGTACGGCGCGACCAGATGGCCGACATCCTCTACTCCTTCCGCGACCACGATCCGTCGGGCGTGGTGCTGGTCAACAGCACCGCCGCGGCCGGTGCTGCGGTGCTGGCCGGGCAGCTCGGGCTGCGTCCGCTGGCCTGGCTGCACGAGATGCCGGTCACGATCGACAGCGTGGGTGGCGGCGACGACACCATGCAGGCGCTGCGTCATGCGACGTTGCGCATCCTCACCCAGTCGGAGCCCGCCCGGGACGCGCTGGTCCGGCACTACCGGCTGCCCCCGGAACAGGTGGCGGCCGTGACGGACGGGGTGGCGGTGGCGCCGGCGAGCCTGGATGCCCGCCTCGCCAACCTCGAGCTGCGCGAGGCGCTGGGCCTGCCGCCCGACGCGCTTCTGGTGCTCGGCCGCGGCGGGATCGAGTTCCGCAGCGGCACCGACCTGTTCATCCGCGTCGCCCGGGAGGTGATCCCGCGCGCCCTGCGCGAGGCGGCGCCAAACAACGCGTTGCGTCAGGCCTTCTTCCTGTGGCTGGGCGAAACCTGCGACCCGCTGTTCGCCGCCCTGTGCCGGCACGACATCGACCGGCTCGGCCTGTCCGACCGGGTGCGGCTGATCGACCCGCAGCAGGCGCCGGCCCGCATGGTGCCCGGTGCCGACCTGTTCCTGCTCACCGCCCGCGACGGCGCCTCTGGCGCTGCGATCCTCGAGGCGCAGGGCAACGGAGTGCCGGTGATCGGCTTCGACGGCTGCGGCCAGTCGATCGGGCCTGAGGAGCGCGAGGAGCTGGTCGAGGTCGGCTACCTGGACCTGGATGCCATGGCCGACGCGATCATGACCCGCGGCAACAGGCCGGCGCGGCGCACCCGCAACAGCCTCGGGCCGAGCTGGGCCGACTGGCACGCCGAGCTGCGCGCCCTGCTGGCGACCGACCGCGCGGTCGGAAGCGGGCCGGACTAGCCGGGCGGCCCCGGCTCCGCCGGCAGCAGGTCGGGGCCGAACGCGTGCGGCAGCAGCTCGCCCAGGCTGCACACCAGAAGCACCGTCCCGGACGCGTCGACCATGCGCACCGGCATCGCGGGATCCGCGAACTCGCGCATCTTCTGTCGGCAGCCGCCGCAGGGGGTGCACGGCGCGCCGCCGTCGCCGGCGACCACCACCGCCCTGATGCGCCGGCTGCCGGACAGCACCATCGCCGCGACGGCACCCGCTTCGGCACAGGTTCCTTCCGGATAGGCGGCGTTCTCGACGTTGCATCCCGCATGCACGATGCCGCGCTCGCACAGCAGGGCCGCCCCGACGCGGAACCGCGAGTATGGCGCATGCGCCCGTTCCCGCGCCGCCAGCGCGGCCTCGATCATGCTGTCCACGGTTCCTCCCGGCGATGGCCCAAGCGATGGCTCCAAGCGATGCCCCAAGCGATGCCCCAGGCGATGCGACGTCCCGACCCTAGTCCGCCTCGCCCGGCCCGCGCCACCGCGCGCCGGCCTCGCGACACTTGGAGGACGGGGAGGCGATCCCTATCCTGCCGGCATGGCCAGCCCCGCCTCCGACCTTCGTGCCGAGCCCGACCCGAGCGTGGCGGAACTGCTGGCGGCGCGCGCGCAGCTGCGCATGGACCCGTTCGAAGGGCTGATGCTGGAGGAGGTGGCGCTGCGCACGGTCGCCGACGCGCTCGGCACGCCGGTCTGGGTGACAAGCGCCGGCACCCTGCGCGGGCGCTACCGACAGCTGGCCGACGCTCTCGACGAGGCCGGCCTCGACGCGCAGCTGCACTACGCGGTCAAGGCGAACGACCACCTGGCGGTGCTGCGCGTGCTGCAGGCAGAAGGGGCCGGCGCGGACGTGGTGAGCGCGGGCGAGCTGCGCCGCGCGCTGCTGGCCGGGATCGCGCCGGACCGGATCGTGTTCTCCGGCGTCGGCAAGTCCGACGACGAGCTGATGCTGGCGCTGGACTCGTCGATCGCGCAGATCAACGTGGAAAGCCGCGAGGAGCTCGATCGCCTGTCCGTGCTCGCCGACGGCGCCGGCCGCGTTGCGCGGGTCGTGCTCCGGGTCAACCCGGACGTGGACGCCAACACCCACGCCAAGATCTCCACCGGCCGCGCCGGGGACAAGTTCGGCATCGCCCATGACGAGGCGCCCGGGCTGTATGCGCTGGCCGCGACGCTTCCGGCAATCGAGCCGATCGGCTTCGCGGTGCACATCGGCAGCCAGATCGCCGATCCGGCGCCGTTCCGCGCCGCCTATGCCCGGGTCGCGGCGCTGGTGCGTCAGGTGCGCGCCGCCGGTCACGCGGTGTCGACCGTGGATTGCGGCGGCGGCCTCGGCATCGGCTACCGTGACGAGCCCGCCGGGTCGCCGCGCGCCCTGGCGCACGCGATCCGGCTGACGCTGGGCGGGCTCGGCCTGCGCCTGCTGCTGGAGCCGGGACGCTGGCTGGCGGCACCGGCCGGCGTGCTGCTGTCCCGGGTGGTCCGGGTCAAGCGGCAGGCGGAGGGGCCGCCCTTCGTGGTGCTGGACTGCGCGATGAACGACCTGCTCCGGCCGAGCCTGTACGACAGCTGGCACGGCGTGGTGCCGTTGTCCGCGCGCGACGCGGTGGCGCCCGCGCTGCCCGTGCACCTGGTCGGGCCGGTCTGCGAGACCGGCGACACCCTGGCGCGCGGCCGGCTGATGCCGGAGCTTTCCTGCGGCGCGCGGGTGGCGATCCTGGACACCGGCGCCTACGGTTCGGTGATGAGCTCGACCTACAACGCCCGTCCGCTGGCGGCGCAGGCCCTGGTGGACGGCGCGCGCTGGGCGACGATCCGTCCGCGCCAGCCGGTGGCGGCCCTGTGGGCGGGGGAAAGCGTGCCGGACTGGATCGCGGCCGCCGGCGCCGGAACCGCCGGATGAGCCTGCCGCACCCCGCCGGCGGCGAGACGATGCCGCTGCTGGATCGGGCGCGCCGCGATGCCGGGCGCGTGCTGTGGATCGAGCAGCTTTGGCCGGCGATCCTGCCGGGCCTGGGGGTCCTGCTCGGGTTCGTGGTGCTGTCCCTGCTCGCCCTGCCGCAGCGCCTGCCGGGCTGGCTGCACACGGTGCTGCTGCTAGCGCTGGCGGCCTGGCTGGCACGGCTGCTGCACCGCCGCCTGCGCCGCCTGCACGCCCCCTCGCTGCCGATGCGGGACGAGCGGATCGAGCGGGCGTCGCGCCTGCCGCACCGCCCGCTATCCACCCTGTCCGATCGTCCGGCCACGGCGCCGGGTGCGGACGGGGAGGCCGGCGTGGTGTGGGAGGCGCACCTGCGGCGCACCGGGGCCGGGCTGCACCGCCTGGCCGCCGGTCCGCCCCGCCTCGGCCTGCGCGCGCACGACCGTCGGCATCTCGCCCCCGCGCTGCTCGCGGCGCTGGCGGTGTCGCTGCTTCTGGCCGGGCGGGACGCGCCGATCCGCATCGCGTCCGGCTTCTGGCCCGGGCTTGACGTGCCGCTCGGCCCGAAGCCGCTGCTCCAGGCCTGGATCACGCCTCCGGACTATGCCGGCGGCGCGCCGATCTTCCTGACCGACCCGGACGGGCACTACGTCGTGCCTGCCGGCGCCCGGCTGAGCGCCAGCCTGTCCGGCACGGGCGCGCAGCCGGCGCTGACGCTGCGCGGCGCCGGACCGGCGCGCTTCGATCGCCTGTCCGACGCGAGCTGGACCCTGGACCGGGTGCTCAGCGTCGACACCCCGGTAGTGGTCCGGGCCGGCGGCTACCGGCTGGCGGACTGGCGGATCACGGTGCAGCCGGTGCCGGTGCCGGTCGCGCGCTGGAACGGCGTTCCCGGACCGGCCGCGGACCTGCCATGGCACACGAGGCTGCCCTGGGCGGTGTCGCACCGCTACGGCGTGCGCACGCTGTTCGCGGAGCTGCGCCTGGCCGATGGCGGTCCTGGCGGGCGCGTGCTTCGCGTCCCGGTGCCGCTGCCCGGCGTGCCGACCGCGGCGCACGGCGTCGCCATGCCCGACCTGTCCGCCGATCCCTGGGCGGGTGCGGCGGTGACGGCGGTGCTGGTCGCCACCGACGCCACCGGCCAGTCCGGCCGAAGCGCCGAGGCCCGCTTCACCCTGCCGGCGCGGTTGTTCCGCAACCCGCTGGCGCGCGCGGTACTGGACCTGCGACGCAGACTGGCGCTCGGACGGGAAGCGCCGGCGCAGGTCGCCGACGACCTGCAGGCACTGGGCGACACGCCCGGCGCCTTCGCCCAGGATTCCAGCCTGTTCCTCAACCTGAGCGCGGACGCGTCGCTGCTCCGCCTCGCCGACCGTGCCGACGGGGGGCGCGAGGAGGCGTCGGACCGGCTCTGGCAGCTGGCGCTGGCGCTGGAGGACGGGCTGCACAACGACCGCGCCGGGGCGCGGGCGGCGCTGGAGGTGCGCGCGGCGCAGGAGCAGCTGGCGGCGCAGATCGAGCGCATGCGCCAGCTCGGGACTAAGGGACAGTCGCCGGGGGAGCAGTCCGAGCTGCAGCGGCGGATCGACGCCCTGAAGCAGGCGATCGCCCGCCGGATGCAGGCGATGGCGGCCCAGGCGGCGCGCAGCCACGGCGCGATGCCGCCGATGCCGGACCCGTCGATGCTGGGCGGGGACGATCTCGGCCGCATGCTGAAGCGGATGCAGGACCAGGCCGCCTCCGGCCATCCCGAGGAGGCGATGCGTCAGCTGGAACGGATGCAGGCGATGCTGGAGCACATGCGCGTCGCGACGCCCGAGGACCTCCAGGCGGCGCAGCAGCAGGCGCAGGCGCAGCAGCAGGCACGCGACCAGATGGCGGCGGTGCAGGACCTGGTGCACAGGCAATCGGCCCTGCTCGACCGCGCGCAGGCAAGGCAGGCGCAGCAGGAGCGGGCACGGGCGCAGGACCAGGAAGCCGTCACCACCGACGGCGAGGACGCGGCCGGCGACGCACCTGCGGGGGAAGCGAACGGCGCGGTGATGGACCCCGCGACCCGACGGCTGATGCAGCAGCTCGGCGTGACCATGGGCGGGGATCCGGCTCCGGGCGGCGGGCCGGGGCGGCAGGCCTCCGGACAGCAGGCACCGGGTCGACAGGACCCGGGACAGCAGGACCCGGGACAGCAGGCGGACGACGCGGCGCGGCAAGGCGACCGCCACGCACAGCACGTGCTGCGACGGGCGCTGGACGAGCTCGCGACCGAATTCGAGGCGCTGACCGGCAAAAAGGCGGACTCGCTGGCCAAGGCGGCCAGCGCGATGGCGCAGGCGCACGGCGCGCTGGCCAAGGGGGAGGACGGCGCGGCCGCACGGGCGCAGGTCCAGGCCCTGTCGGCGCTGCAGCAGGGGGCGCAGCAGATGCGCAGCGCCATGAGCTCCGGGCGTTCGGCGGCGGGCGGCCTGGCGCTGCTTCCCGGCAACGGCGACGGCGCCGGCAACGAGCCGGGCGACGACGACCCCGGCGGGCAGGAGGAGCCGGGCGATCGCGACCCGCTCGGGCGTCACCTGGCGGCCGGCCATGCCGGCATGGACGACGGCGACGAGACCCACCTGCCGGACCAGGCGGCGCCGGCGCGCTCGCGCGAGATCGAGCAGGAGCTGCGCCGACGCGACAGCGACCGCACCCGGCCGCCGCCGGAGCTCGACTACCTCGACCGGCTGCTGAAGCCGTTCTGACCGCCCCGGATCGGGGAACGGGCGGCTACCGGATCCGCGCCCGGCCCTTCGGCACGAGGCGGAGCGAGTCGTCCGGCTTGACGGTCCACGGTCTGGGCCAGCCGTCGATGTCGTGCACCGGCCTGTCGACGCAGGCGGAGGGCGGCGAATGCGGGTCGGTGACCAGGGGCGGCATCCTTGCCCCGTCCGGGCATAGCTTCTGCCGTCACACCGGCGCCCGGCCCAGGGAACACGCACCGGTCAGGCCGTCGATCGCCAGGGCCCGTCGGCGGCGACCGGCTCGACCCCGCGACGCAGCCGCTCCCGTGTTCAGCCCGATCCGGCCGGTTGCGACGGCCGAACCGGACGGGGGCCGCGCCGGCGTCAAGGCGCGGCGACGGCCGCCTCGCCCGGCACCGGGATCGCCACCGCCGGCCGTTCGCGCGCAACCCGCTCGAACTTCCGTCCCCGCCGGCGCATCAGGGCGAACGCCAGCCGTGCGGCACCGCGCGACACCCGGCCGCGCGGAGTGAAGCCGATGGTCTTGAACATCATCCCCATCGCCCGCTCGATGTGGCGGCGCTGGTAGTAGCCCATTGCCCGCGACATGTAGGCCGCGATGCAGCGCCCGTGGTCGTAGAGGGTGCCGTCCGGCTCGTTGGTGCAGTGGTAGGCGTAGGCGAGCTCGTCGTCCTCGCTTTCCGTCACCCGGCCGAGCGCGATGCGGGTGCGCGCCAGCAGGCCCAGGCGCTCGCGCTTCAGGTAGCGGTGCATGTGGTCGTAGAACAGCTTGAAGTGGCGGTACTCGTCGGCCGCGATCTGCTTGGAGATCAGCTTCAGCACCGGCTCGTCGGTCGCGTCGGCGAGGGCGGTGTAGAAGCTCGACGTGCCGGTCTCGACCATGCAACGGGCGATCAGCTCGCCGGTCCGCGAGCCGCGCACCGACGCGTCCACCTCCAGCGGGATGTGGTAGGACGACCGGTAGCGCTCGAACGCCGCCGGATAGTCCCAGGACGGGTCGGCCAGCATCGCCCACTGCCCGAGGGCGTCGCCGTGCTGCACCTCCTCGACCGCCCAGTTGTCCGCCGCAAGCTGGAAGTCCGGGTCGTCGGTGAACACGTTGTTCAGGTACACCGCGTAGTCCACGCCGTTGCGCTCGACCACCGAGGCGGCCTTCACCAGGCGCAGCACGTCCGGGTCCACCCGCGCCGGCTCGAACCGGTCCCACGCCACGTCCTCGATCCGCCAATGCTTCATGAGCCTGCTGCCTTTCCGGCGTCGCCTTCAGCCGGTCATCATGCCACCGGTCGGCGCTCCACCGGAAGGCCGACGCCGCGGGCGCCGATTGTGCACCGCAGCGTGACTTTGCCGGCGAGCGGATGCAAACATCCCGCCCGTCGGAATCCGGGCCTCGCACCGGAGCACGCGACAAGGTCTGCAAGCCGTCCGGACAGCGATCCGCTTGATCCTGCTTCCGCCGGGCGCAGGACACCCGGAAGGAGCCCGCGCGGCATGAACATCCATGAATACCAGGCCAAGACCCTGCTGAAGGGATACGGCCTGCCGGTGCTGGACGGCCGCGTGGCGCGCTCGCCGGAGGAAGCGCTGACCGCGGCACGCGCCCTGCCGGGCCCGGTCTACGTGGTCAAGTCGCAGATCCATGCCGGCGGCCGCGGCGCCGGACGGTTCAAGGACGACCCCCACGGCAAGGGCGGCGTCCGCCTGGTGAAGAGCCCGGCGGAGGCCGAGGAGGCCGCGACCGCCATGCTCGGCCACGTGCTGGTCACCAAGCAGACCGGCCCGTCCGGCAAGCAGGTCAACCGCCTCTACATCGAGGCCGGGTGCGACATCGCCAGCGAGCTGTACCTGTCCATGCTGACCGACCGGGAAAGCGGCCGGATCGCCCTGATCGCGTCCCGCGAGGGCGGCATGGAGATCGAGGAGGTCGCGCAGACCCATCCCGAGAAGATCCTGAACGCCACGGTCGACCCGGCGCTGGGCTATTCCGACTACATCGCCCGCGACCTCGCCGCCGGCCTCGGCCTCACGGGCAAGTCGATCGCGCACTTCGCCAAGGTGGTGCGTTCCATCCACACCGCCTTCGTCGCCCTGGACGCCGCCTCGGTCGAGATCAACCCGCTGGTGCTCACCGGCGCCGGCACCCTGGTCGCGCTCGACGCCAAGATGACCTTCGACGACAACGCCCTGTTCCGCCATCCCGAGCTGGAGGACCTGCGCGACGAGAGCGAGGAGGACCCCAAGGAGCTGGAGGCCGCCCGCCACGGCCTGAGCTACATCGCGCTGGACGGCTCGATCGGCTGCATGGTCAACGGCGCCGGCCTGGCCATGGCCACCATGGACATCATCAAGCTGGAGGGAGCCGAGCCCGCCAACTTCCTCGACGTCGGCGGCGGCGCCACCAAGGAGCGCGTGGTCGCGGCGTTCAAGATCCTGCTGTCGGACAGGAACGTCGAGGGCATCCTGGTCAACATCTTCGGCGGCATCATGCGTTGCGACATCATCGCCACCGCGGTGATCGAGGCGTCGCGCGAGGTGAAGCTGAACGTGCCGCTGGTGGTGCGGCTGGAAGGCACCAACGTCGAGCTCGGCCAGAAGCTGATCGACGAGAGCGGGCTGCCGATCATCAACGCCGACAACCTGTCCGACGCGGCACGGAAGATCGTCGCCGCGGTCAAGGGGAGCAAGAACTGATGTCGGTCCTGGTCGACAGGAACACCAAGGTCATCACCCAGGGCTTCACCGGCTCCCAGGGCACCTTCCACGCCGAGCAGGCGATCGCCTACGGCACGAAGATGGTCGGCGGCGTCACGCCCGGGAAAGGCGGCTCCACCCATCTCGACCTTCCGGTGTTCGACACGGTCGGTGAGGCGCGCGAGCGCACCGGCGCCACCGCCACCGTGATCTACGTGCCGCCGCCGTTCGCGGCGGATTCGATCCTGGAAGCGGTCGCCGCCGAGATGCCGCTGATCGTGTGCATCACCGAGGGCATCCCGGTGCTGGACATGGTGCGGGTCAAGGCGGCGCTCAGGAACAGCCCGAGCATCCTGATCGGCCCGAACTGCCCCGGCATCATCACGCCCGAGGAATGCAAGATCGGCATCATGCCGGGTCACATCCACCGCAAGGGCAAGGTCGGCATCGTGTCGCGCTCCGGCACCCTGACCTACGAGGCGGTGGCGCAGACCACGGCGGTGGGCCTCGGCCAGAGCACCTGCGTCGGCATCGGCGGCGACCCGGTGAAGGGGCTGGACTTCATCGAGGTGCTGGAAATGTTCCTCCATGACCCGGAAACGGAGTCCATCGTCATGATCGGCGAGATCGGCGGCGCGTCCGAGATCAACGCCGCCCACTTCCTGCGCGACAACGCCGTGAAGAAGCCGACCGTCGGCTTCATCGCCGGCGCCACCGCGCCCCCGGGCCGACGCATGGGCCATGCCGGCGCCGTGATCACCGGCGGCAACGACACCGCGGCGGCCAAGATCGAGGCGATGCGGTCCGCCGGCATCCACGTCGCGTCGAGCCCGTCGCTGCTCGGCGAGACCATGATCAACGCGCTGAGGGCCTGACGCCGGACCGGTCGGGCGCTGCGGCTTCTGCCGTCAGCGTCCGACCGGAAATCGGTTCGGCACCGAATCGTCATGGACGAGCGCCGGCACGATCCCGAGCAGGGCCAGGGAGAACGCCACCGCGAAGATGACGCCGGAGATCCAGGCCGCCGGCCTGGAAATCCCGCCCACGTCCAGGATCGCGGCGTCCGGCACCTGGCCGTCCCGGCGCAGCGACCCCAGCCTGCGGAATGCCCGCTGCAGCGCCGCGCGATCACCGCCAGCGCCATGCTGAACGACAGCCCCAGCCGGCTGATGGACACGTCGGACACGGCGTTCAGCACGTTCGCCAGCACCAGGACCGCCACCACGGTCCAGGCGAGGCCGTGCAGCCTGCGATGGAAGAACCAGGCAGGCCCGAAGAAGGCGGGTCAGCACACGCCGGCACCGCTCAGCGTCAGCCAGGCAGGCGCCTGCCGCGCCAGCACCTGCGCACGCATCCGGTCGTAGTCCTTGAGGAACGGCGCCGGGTCGGGTGCGAAGCAGAGCAACAGCTCGCGACGCCGGGCGTCCACGTCCGGATCGATCAGGAAGGGCTCTGGGCCATCGAGCGAACTCCGCAGGCAGCGGGCTTGCCGATAGGGAACCGACCGTTCCGGTCTTCCCGCCGAGAACGTTGCGCATCCAGTTCGATGCGAACACCGCAGCCGCCTTACGGTTTCCTCCCGGCGCGGCCTGTGGCACATGGGGAACCGGCCCCGGAAGGCGGGTCGCAGGGGAGCTTGCCGCCATGCCCGACGGTGCCATCGATCGCCCGGCCCCGATGTCCCGTGCAGCCTCGGCGCCTGCCCTGCGCCACGACTGGACCACGGGCGAGGTGCGCACCCTGATGGCGCTGCCGTTCCCCGAGCTGATGTTATGCGCCCAGTCCGCCCACCGCGCCCACTTCGATCCGTGCGCCGTGCAGATCTCCACCCTGCTCTCGATCAAGACCGGCGGCTGCCCCGAGGACTGCGCCTACTGCCCGCAAAGCGCTGCGCTGGACGCGCCGATCAAGGCCACCCGGCTGATGGCGGTGGACGCCGTGCTCGCCGAGGCGCGCGCCGCCCGGGCGGCCGGCGCCAGCCGCTTCTGCATGGGCGCCGCCTGGCGCAGCCCGAAGGACCACGACCTCGACACCGTGTGCGCCATGGTCGAGGGGGTGAAGGCGCTGGGCATGGAGTCCTGCGTCACGCTCGGCATGCTCGAAGCGCCCCAGGCCGCCCGCCTGCGCGACGCCGGGCTCGACTACTACAACCACAACCTCGACACCTCGCCCGAGTACTACGGCGCCGTCATCACCACCCGCACCTACCAGGACCGCCTCGACACCCTGGCGCACGTTCGCGACGCCGGCATCAACGTGTGCTGCGGCGGCATCGTCGGCATGGGCGAGACGGTGGACGACCAGGCCGGCCTCATCGCCACCCTGGCTTCGCTGCCGAGGCACCCCGAAAGCGTGCCGATCAACATGCTGGTGCGCGTCGCGGGCACGCCGCTCGCCGATGCCGCCGCGGTCGACCCGCTCGACTTCGTCCGGGTGATCGCCGCCGCCCGCGTCGCCATGCCGGCCAGCCACGTCCGCCTGTCCGCCGGCCGGGAGGGCATGACCGACGAGACCCAGGCGCTGTGCTTCCTGGCCGGCGCCAACTCGATCTTCTACGGCGAGAAGCTGCTCACCACGCCGAACCCGAGCGAGAACCGCGACATGCAGCTCCTCGCCCGCCTCGGCATGCGCCCGGTCTGACCCGAGGCCGGACGTCCCGGCGGCCGTCCGCGCGACTCCCAACCCCGCCGGCACTGGAGTTCCCGCGATGAGCGACCGGGCCGGGCTGCAGTCCCCGCACCTGAGCGAGCAGGAGCAGAAGCAGGCGGCCGAGAACGCCGTGGTGCGCTCGCTGGTGATCCACGAGGTGGTGCGCGAGCAGGGCGAGCGGGAGCTGGAGCGGTCGGTCAGCGGCCTCGCCTGGTCCGGCCTCGGCGCCGGGCTGTCGATCGGCTTCTCGCTGGTGACGCAGGCGACGCTGCAGGCAGGCCTGCCCGCGGCCCCCTGGAGTCGGCTGGTGGACAGCTTCGGCTACAGCCTCGGCTTCCTGATCGCGGTGCTGGGCCAGCAGCAGCTGTTCACCGAGACCACCCTGACCGCGCTGATCCCGACCCTGACCAGCCGCTCGCTCGGCTCGCTGGTCGGCACGGTGCGCGTGTGGGCGGTGGTGCTGGTCGCCAACCTGCTGGGCACCTGGATCTTCGGCGCGATCGTCGCCGCCCACGGCCTGTTCCCGGCCGACACCTACGCCGCGATGCAGAGCCTGTCGGCCGACACCATGGCGCACCCGTTCGGGCACACCATGGTCACCGCGATCGCCGCCGGCTGGCTGATCGGGCTGATGATCTGGCTGCTTCCCGGCGCCGGGCCGGCACGGCCGCTGATCATCATCCTGCTGACCTACACGGTCTCGCTGTGCCACTTCCCGCACGTGATCGCGGGCTCCGCAGAGGCGGCGTTCGGCGTCGTGTCCGGCCAGGCCAGCCTGTCCGCCTACCTGCTGCGGTTCCTGGCGCCGACCCTGCTCGGCAACGTCCTGGGCGGCATCGCCATGGTGGCGCTGCTGAACCACGCGCAGATCGCCGGCGAGCTGAACCGGCCGGACGCGGACGCCGGCTGACGGGGCGGAGGATCGGCCGTCCGGCCGGAGCAGGTGGACAAGCCGTCCCGCAGCGGCAACGGTGCGGCCGACCGGTCGCGCGGGACCCACGGCATCGGCGGTCGCCGCCCGTGGATCGGCGTGTCCCGATGACGACGCAGCCGCCACGGCGGCCGCAGCAACGAAAGGCAGCCGACCTTGGACCAGTTCGCGACCTACCCCAGCCTGCGCGACCGGCGCGTGCTCGTCACCGGCGGCGCGTCCGGCATCGGCGCCTCCATCGTCCGCCACTTCGCCGAGCAGGGCGCGCATGTCGGCTTCCTCGATCGCGACGAGGCCGCCGCCGCCACGACCCTGGCCGCGCTGCCGGACGGCGCCCCGGTCCGCTTCGCCGCCTGCGACCTGCGCGACATCCCGGCCCTGCGCGCCGCCATCGACAGCCTGCGCGACCAGCTCGGCGGCCCGTTCACGGTGCTGGTCAACAACGCCGCCCGCGACGACCGCCACGCCATCGACGACGTGACCCCCGAATACTGGGACGACCGCATGGCCACCAACCTGCGACACCAGTTCTTCTGCGTGCAGGCGCTGAAAAGCGACATGATCGCGGCCGGCGGCGGCTCGATCATCAACATGAGCTCCAACAGCTTCCTGCTCGCCACCGGCGGCATGCCCGCCTACACCGCCGCCAAGTCCGCGGTGATCGGCCTGACCCGCGGCCTGGCCCGCGACCTCGGCCCGCACCGCATCCGCGCCAACATCGTGTATCCCGGCTGGATCATCACCCAGCGCCAGCTCGACCTGTGGATGACCGAGGAAGGCGAGGCCAGGCGCAGGAGCGGCCAGTGCATCCCCGACCGGCTGTACGAGCCGGACGTTGCCCGCATGGTGCTGTGGCTCGCCGCCGACGACAGCCGCATGGTCACCGCGCGCGAGTTCGTGGTGGACGGAGGATGGTTCTGATACGATAACGATTCAGCCATCCCGCACGCAGCGGGGCCATCAGGACGGAAGGACGCCGTGCCGCATCCTGTGCTTCGGCGGCATTGCCCAGAGTTCAGAGTTCTGCGGTGCCCGCGGCCAGACCACCCTGAAGGCCGCCGACGCGGGGCTGTCCGTGGATGGCGTGTCCGGTCAGTCCACGGACAGAGCGGTATGGATCTTCCAGCGCCGGAACGCCCTTTTGCCGGTCGGGATCATCGGCCCGGTCACGCAGCGACACCTCCAGCCACCGCAGTCCGGCGCCGCTGCGCACCGGACCGCCACCGACATCCGCATCTCGCTGGCCGAGCTGGCGCACAAGGTCAGACTGACTGTGCTGCCGCCCGCGACCGCTGCGGCGGCACATCCGCCATCGCCCGGCGCCAGGCTGTCGGTCCCGGGTCCGGCCGCCGGCCGCTCCAGGACATTCCCTCCGCGAAGCGTCCGGTTCTGCACCCTGTGCGACCGGCGCGTCACCCGCGCGCTGGCCGCCACCCCATGCGCCGCAGCGATCGGCCCAGCGTCATGCCGGGCAGCTCCACCGTCACGTGCATCGCCGTCGCCACCGCCACCACCACGGCCAGGGTGACAAGCAGCGCCGACCGGTACGACAGGTGGACCGTCAGCATGGCGAACTGGATCAGCGCGTAACCCAGCATCGTGTGTGTCATGTAGACCGGGTAGCTGATGTCGGCGAGCCGGTTGACCGGCCAGACCGGCCGCGCGAAGCGACGCAGCGCGAAGGCGAGGGCGAAGGTTGCCAGCGCCTCCCCATACGACCAGGTGACCACCGGGAACTGATCCCGGAGCGGGCTCGCCACCCAGACCAGACAGGCAAGCGTGCCGCAGCCGGCGACCGCGACGGCAAGCCCCGACAGCGACAACCCGCGCAGCCGGAAGTGGAACAGGATGCCGAGCGACATGAACGACAGGTAGACCGCGTCGTGTCCGACCATCCGGGCGACCGGCCCCGCCAGAAGCGGCAGCCCGGCCAGGACCGCGGCCAGCAGGCAGGCCAGGCCCAGCGCCGGCACCACCATCACCCGGCGTCGCCTGATCGCCGGGGCCGCCAGCGCCGCCAGCAGGTAGAACTTCACCTCGACGCACAGCGACCAGCTCACCGTGTTCACGTCCGGCATGCCGAACCAGTCGAACACCAGCAGCAGGTTGGCGAGCAGCGTTCCGGGCGGCGGCCAGCCGGCGCCGGGCCTGCCGCCCAGCAGGTGCGCCACCAGCAGGCCCAGCAGCTGGCCCGCGATCGCCACCGGCAGCAACCGGAACACACGCGCCAGGAGGAACGCGCCGATCGTCCGCCGCTCCAGCGAGATCGGGATCACCAGCCCGCTGATCAGGAAGAACAGCGCCACCCCGAACGGCCCCGGCTGCCAGTGCGGCCAGAAGATCCACCCGACGAAGGCGGGCCGCGGTCCGGGCACGTGCGGCCTGTGGGTCAGGCGCACCACCACGTCCGGCATCGCCCAGAACACCCCCATCAGGTGGCTCAGCACGACGGACAGGACGGCAACGGCCCGGAGCTGATGCGCAAAGACGAGGCGGTGCACGGATGCTCCATGGAACGGGCGCCGCGTCCGGCTTGCGACATCTGCCGGCGCCTTATACCAGACCGCCGCCCGTGCGCGAGTTCACCCGTCCGGAGCCAGCCCCTCCGGCGCCGCCGTCCTCGCCGGCTGCCTCCTGCTGTCGATCGCCTTCTGCACCCGCGGCGCCGAGTGGACGCCGGGACTGAACGGCCAGTCCCGGCCAGGGCAGGTCGGAGCCCGGACGCCATGGCCCGACTCGTGATCGCCTGGTTCGCCGCGGCCGGCCGCTCGAGGATGCCGACGGAACGGGCCGGCGAGCCTCGTCTGCTGGTAGGTGAACAGGGTGCTCGACAGCGGGTAGCCGTGGATCAGCACCAGCGGCGTGCCGGTGCCCGTCACCTGGTGGACGACCTGCGCTACGTCGAAGGAGAACGTGCTGTCCTGGTGGGTGGCGGGAGCGACCGCCTGCCGGTGCGTCGGCGCCGGCAGCGACGCCTGCGCCACCGGTGCTGCACCAGGCAGGACGGGAACAACGAGAAGGGCTGGTCCTGCGGCCTGTTCTCCGGCTCGCCACGACGCTCCGAACACGCCGTCTGCACCCGATGCCGGGACGTCACGGGCCGGCCGGAGGTTTATCCTGTCCGGGATGCCTGCCGGTTTCGTGACGAACCGTGCCCTGCCTTCGGCCTAGCCGGGCAGGAACTCCGGCACGGACAGGTAGCGCTCTCCCGTGTCGTAGTTGAACCCGAGCACCACCGCGCCCTTCTCCAGTTCCGGCAGCTTGGCCGCGATCGCCGCCAGCGTCGCCCCGGAGGAGATGCCGACCAGCAGCCCCTCCTCCCGCGCCGACCGACGCGCCCATTCGCGCGCCTCCTCCGCCTCCACCTGGATCACCCCGTCC
>CALMVN010000045.1 GCA_937873225.1 uncultured Acetobacteraceae bacterium | reverse complement strand
GTCCGGCATTTCGACAAGCCAGACAAGATGATGGCGAGCGGGGTTCACAGGGGCGAACAGCGCAAACTCCATGATCAGCGTCGGCGCGACGTTCTTCCCGGGATGGGGATCAAGCTGGTCGAGATCGACTGCGACGATTTCGGCCACGACGCGGCGCGGCGCCTCAGGCGCAGCCCGGTTCAGGACGAAGCCGTTGTGAGACGCAAGCTGTCGGGATTCCTTCCTGCGCCTCCAGCCGTGCTGCGGACCTAGAGCATGATCCGGTCGCATCGGCTCGCGGAGCCTGCTCCAGCTCGATGTTTCGTCCGGCATCCTTGTCCCGCCGACCGGGTCGGTCCGGTCGGATGATGCCCTAGTGGCAGGTTCGGCAACCGCGACGTCGGCGTCGGCAGCGCTCTGTCCTCCCGTGGGCGTGCGGGAAGCGGCGTGCTCCGCGAAGGCTCCGGCATGCGGATAATCGCCGGCACGCTGCGCGGCCGCGTCCTGTCCGTTCCTGCGAACGTCGCGACCCGTCCCACCGCGGACCGGGTGCGGCAGGCGCTGTTCGACATGCTGGCGCATGCGCCCTGGCGCGGCGACGCGCTGCAAGGCGGGGTGGTCGACGCCTTCGCCGGCACCGGCGCGCTGGGGCTGGAAGCGCTGTCCCGTGGCGCCGCGCGCGCGGTGTTCCTGGAGCGCGACCGGGTCGCCCTCGCCTGCGTGGCCGCCAACGTCGCCGCCTGCCGCATGGCGCCGCACGCGCTGGCGCTGGGCGGCGACGCCCTGCATCCGCCAGCGACGCGTCCCGGCTGGGGGGATGCCGGGCTGGTGTTCCTCGATCCGCCGTACGGCGCCGGCCTGGTGGCGCCTGCCCTGTCGGCGCTGGTGGCGTCCGGCTGGGTGGCGCCGGGCGCCCTGGCAGTCGCGGAGGTCGGGACCGGGGAGCCCGCCCCCACCGGCCTGCCGCTGCTGGCCGAGCGCCTGCACGGCGCGGCGCGGTTGTGCGTCTGGCGCCTGGCCGGAGCGGTCGGCTGAGACCTGGGCGCCCGGACACCGCCATGACCGGTTCCGGGCGATCCCGGGTCCGCTGCGGCGGGCGCGGGCGACACGGCGACTCGTCGTTCCGGCCGGTTCATGATGTCCCCTATGCACCACGTTGCCGAGGGCCTGCACGATGACGTCGACGGAGACCGGTCGATGACCTCCACCGCTGCCACGTCGGACGAGGCGTTCCTGCTGGACGACCCGCTCGTCGCCATCGACGGCAGCTTCCGCCTCCGCTTCCGCGACGAGGCGGTGCCCCTGCTGCATTGCGACCAGCCGGTGCGCGCGTTCCTGCCGGGCTGGCGCGCCGACGCCCTGTTCACCGGCTTCGCGCCCTTGTTCCTGCTGGAGCTGGTGAACCCGGACGCCGGGGCGAGCGCCACCTGGTTCCTCGACCACCGGATGCAGATGATGGGCGACCATCCGGACCGCCTGCCTTCGGAGCTGGCCGCCCTGCTGAAGCTGAAGGCGCTGCCTCTGCTTCGCGCGCTGATGGACCAGGTGCTGGACCACGTGGTCCCGGTCCTGGACCACCGCCTGGCGGCGTTCCTCCGGGTCAACCAGGCGACAAAGGCGGCGATCGGCAGCCTCTGCCTCGACCAACTCGCCGTCCGGCCGCTGGTCTGCCCGGTGGACCAGCTGATGCAGCGCTCGCTGGTGTTCCGGGACGGGCACGGGGGGATGCGCGCGGTGGACCGCGACCACCTGCGCCGCGGCCTGGACGGGTCCTGGCAGGACCGCATCGCCGGCTGCCTTTCGAGCGGGCGCCTCGGCTGGCCGAGCCCGGTCGACGGTCACGCGCTGCAGGCCCAGGGCAGCGTCGTGCTCGACGACTTCCACTTCGCCTACCGCTTCGCCGACCCGCGCCACGGGCTGGTGTTCTTCGTTCTCGTCGCCGACCACCTGTCCCGGATCGCCGGGCTGTGGTTCCCGGCGCTGGGACTGCTGGCGACCGGCGACCAGCCCCAGCACGACCTGGCGCGACTGCTGGCACCGAGCCTGCCGCGCTGGTTCGCCGGCCACACGCTCCGCTGGGCGGACGTGCTGGTTCCCTACCTCCGCCGGGGCGCCACCCGGTTCGCCAGCGTCATGCGCGGGCCGCCCGGCCTGCACCTCGGCCACCAGCTCTGGAACGAGCTGAGCGGCATCGAGCGCATGGTCCGCACCGCGCCGGACTGCCTGCCGGACTGGATCGTCCTGGACGGGGACCATGGCGCGGAACTGTACGGCCCGATCGACGCCCTGTTTCCCGAACTGTCGGGAAAGGTCGAGCGCGGCCTGCGCTCGGGCGCGGAGCTGGCCGCCCATGCCTATGCCGAAGGCCTGTTCGTGCTGCGCGCGACCGACGAGTTCGTGTCGGCGTCGCTGCGTGGGCGCATCCTCCGGCACGTCGAGGGCCTGCCGGCGACGCGGCGCGTGCGCGGCACGCTGGCGACGCTCGGCCACCCGTTGGTGATCGTGATCGGGCTGCGGGTCGAGAACCGCACCCTGGGCGACCTGCGCGGCACCCTGGAGCGGCTGGTCGGCTTCCTGGCCGAGCGCCATCCGGGCCTCGTGGTCGTGTTCGACGGCCACAACGCCCGGATGGAGGGCGAGGCGCTGCTGCTGGGCAGCCACGGCGAGGGTGCGGCGCGTCGCCGCCCGATCGACGTGGAACGCGAGCTGGTGTCGGACCTGCGCGCTTTCCATGCCGGGCAGCGGGTCACGATCCTCGACACGATCGGCGCCCCGATGGCGACGAGCCTGGCCTGGACCGAGGCCAGCGACGGCTTCGTCTCGATCTGGGGCGCCAGCCTCGCGAAGTACCGCTGGGTCTGCAACAAGCCCGGCTTCGTGCTCAGCAACCGCACCAACCTCCTGCACCGCGACGCGCTGCACATCTACGACGTGCCCCGCTACATGGAGGATCCGACGCCGGTGACGTTTGTCGATCCCGGACTGGTCACCGACGCGCCGGACGCGGCGCGGCTGGTCGAGGGCGCGCCGGGCGATCCCGGGCTGGACAACTTCCGGCTGGATCTCGACGGCGTGCTTGCCGCGATCGGACGGTTCGTCGACAAGCTCCGACAGGGAGCGGATCCGGCCGGCTGAGCGGGGTCAGCGGCCCGGACGCGTCCGGTCGAGCCGCCGGAACGCGGCGTAGGCGTTGCGGAGCAGGCCGATCCAGTGCTCCGGGTCGAAGACGGCCGGGTCGTTGCTGGCGTCCTCGGCGAGGTAGCCGCGCAGGCGGTCCGGGCCGGCCCATTCGACGTCGCCCGGCGCGCGGCCGGGGGCGCCCGTCGTCACCCAGAGCAGCTTCGCCGGGCCGTAGCCGCGCAGGATGCGGTGCAGCTCGGCGACCGTCGGGAGGTCGTCCTCCACAAACCGGCGATAGACGAAGATCTTCTCCCCGTCCTCGAGGTCCTCGACCAGCTTCCGGATCAGGTAGCGCATCTTCGCCTCGTTCTCGGCCACCACCTCCTCCGCCGTGGCCTCGTTCTCGTAACGGAACGTGTGGTAGAACAGCCCGTACTCGTGGTCGCGTATCTGGTACTCCGACCCCGCGAGGTAGGCGACGAGGCTTCCCGGCTCGCCAAGCCCGGCGAAGCGGGACGCGAACAGCCGGTGCAGGTCGCGCACGCCGGCGAAGCGGAGCAGGCCGAGCGGCTCGATCCCCCAATGGCGCTGGACGTTGCCGAACTGGCAGTTGTCGCCGATCCCCTCGAACCGCGCGAGCAGCTCCGGGTCTTCCGGCAGCGCCGGAAGGTCGTCGCCGAAGGACGACAGGCTCAGCGCGTCCAGGACGTAGTTCCGCGCCGTCGGCAGCGCGCGGTCGAGGCGCAGGCAAAGCTCCAGCCTCCCCGTGGTCACGCATTCGGGCGGTATCCAGAAGCACAAGGTCGTCACGGGCTGCAGCCAGCGGGTGTGGATCTGCGCCGAGCCGACCAGACGGTTATTGGCCCACAGCCACAGCAGCATGCTGCCCTGGCAGTCGCGCAACGACACCCGCACCTGATGGCGGCCCAGCGGCACCAGCCCGTCGAGGGCGATGCCGCTGGATGGGCCGGTCGACCAGGCCCGGCCGTGCTCCAGGATCCAGCCGGTCCCGAGGCACGGGTCGGGCTCGCCTGTCGACAGGACGGGCTCGACATGCCTCACCGAGGCCGGCGGCGAGGCGTCCCCGGCCAGCGTCTGCGTCGCAAGCAGCAGCAGGCGGACCTGCTCGCCGTCGACGACGTGGCTCGGCGGCGGGATCACCCGTTCGAGAACGGCCCGCACCACCGGGTTCATGGTCTCGTAGGCGGCGAACGCTTCCTCGCGCTCGGGTCCGGGCGGGAGCGCGAACAGGTCCGCGACATGAGCGGCGAGCCAGCCGCGCTCGACCGCCTTGAGGCCCTCGTACACGTTGGCGACCAGCCTGCCGTTGCGGTCCAGGAACCAATCCGCGAGGTGGCCGTCCTCGTGCCGGAGCTTCAGCCAGGGCACGCGGGGACAACCGAGATAGAGCGCGTCCACCGTCCAGTCCGGCAGCAGCGAGGGCAACGTCGTGCCGTCGGGCTGGCGCAGCGCGCAGAACCTGTCGCCGCCCAGGCTGAGGAAAAGCTCGCCGTCGACCGAGCGCAGCGGGGACATCACCAGGCAGGCGCCTGCGACCGACTTGACGATGGTCGGGCCGGACCCGGCACGCGTCCATCCGGAGCCGGTTCTTCCCGCCGGCGACGAACGACCATGGAGCGACACTCCGACCTCCTCGCTGCTCGTGACGGGAGACTGTTCCACGAATTGACCGCCTTTGTCCCGGAGCGCCCGGAGGAGGAACGCGGTTCCGGACCACCCGCCTCCACGCTTCTTCCGCCAGGCGCTTCTGGGTTATGCTTGGGGCGATCCGCGAAGGAAGGCTGGAACCGCGCCCATGCACGTCGCCCTACGCAGCCGCCTGATCCCGGAGCGGTTCGCCTCGCCGCAGCTGCAGGCGCTGATGCGCCGGCGGCTGGCCGAGCTCGGCGGCCTGCTGCTGGCCGGGCTCGCGATCGCCATGCTGGTGGCGCTCGCCACCTACAACCCGCGCGACCCGTCGCCCGACACCGCGACCACGGTGGTCGCGAGCAACCTGGCCGGGCCGGTCGGCGCCGCCTATGCGGACCTGATGCTGCAGTATTTCGGTCTGGCCGGCGCGCTGCCTGTGCTGGCGCTGCTGGCCTGGGCCTGGCGCATCGCCTCGCGCGGGGGCCTGGGCAGCCTGACCGTGCGGCTGGTGTCGCTCGTGTGCGCGCTTCCCGTGGCAGGCGCGGTGCTGGCCGGCCTGCCGGTGCGGCTGGGACACGACGCGCAGCCGGCGCTTCGGCCAGGCTGGCCCGGCGCGGC
>CALMVN010000044.1 GCA_937873225.1 uncultured Acetobacteraceae bacterium | reverse complement strand
CGGTGCAGCACCGAGAGCAGGACGTGACCGAGGCGCTGGAAATCGTGGCGGAGGCCTGCCTCGCCGGGTCGCGCGACCAGGTCCTCGCTTCATGACCTCCGGCCTGCCGGCGCAGCCGGGCCTGGATCCCGTCGGGAGATCCCGTTGCCCGGATCGGGCGGTTCGCGGTGCCGGGAGCGGGAAGCGGTCGGTTCACGTCGCCGGGGAACAGGGGCGCCTGCCCGATCGGGCAGCCAGGCGCGGTCCTGGTAGCGTCCTGATCCTGACATCCGTGTGCGACGTTCGGGGGCAGGACGTCACGGCTTTACGCAGCCGGCTCGGCCCTCGTGTCACAGTTCGGCAAGGTTGCCGGAATCCCACGCCCTCGAACATGGGAGGATGGTAGATGTCGGCCGAGCCGATTGCTCGATTGCGCATTCCGGACGGTCAGACCATGGAGGATGCCGCCGCCTGACGGGATGCAGGTGCATGCCCATGGCCGGTGCGGCGCCTCACAGGCAGCGCCAGCGCTCTGCTTGCAGAGCGTCCCGTCGATCGTCGGACAGGCCGTCTTCGCCTGGTGCTCGATTCTGCCGATATCGTCGGTGTTCGACGTGGTGTTGATATGCGCCAGGACGAAGTCCCGAAACCTTGGTGGCGGCGGTGCGGAACGACGAGCTGCGGCAACGTCTGCCGATGATCGGTCAGCAGGTGCGTCACGGATGCCGACGAGCCTTCCTGCATCAGTTCTTCGTCGCATGCATGGAAGTGCTTCGTGTAGGCAGCCACTTGATGCCAGTCCGCAAGCTGGTCGGCCGCTGCCTCTGCCGCGTCGGCCTTGCCTTGCGGGCACGCCTTCGACTGCGCAGCGGCTCCCGGTGACGACAGCACAAGTGTCACGAGGGTGACCGTTGAGGTCCTGACGTGCATGTTGGGCAATCATCTGGTTGTTGTTCGTGACGGTGATCGTGGACGGCAGGTCGGCGAGGATGATCGCGGTGATCTTGCTCATGGCCTCGTCGGTGGTGCGACCATGACCCGTCGCCGGATGCGGCGGGCCTGGCATGAAAATGTTGTTGGCGTGGCCCGGCACATCGAAGCGCAGGATTCCGAACGACCCGTGGGAGCCGTTCGGATCAGCTGGATGCGCATGCGCCTTGATCTTGCCCGCAAACGAGAAGGTCCCGTTCGGGACATGTGGGAGCGTGGCGCGACGATCGGTATCGTTTCAGGTCGTCCAGGTAACGATGATTCGGCCACGTCGATCGGTGGAAGTTGTCGGATGACTCGTTCCGTCATAGCTCAGCCATGATGTTCGGCACCTCTGGTCCAGGTCAGGATCGGGACCCTCCTTGATACCAACGGCGGTGGGGTTCGACCTGCACAGGCCAGGGCCCTGCCCTGGACCCGCCAAAGGGCGGTCGCCCTTTGGAAACCCAACTATCGAGATTGATGGGTTCTGGGGCCTCCGGCCCCAGCGGATCGAGCTGCGAAGCTGATCGATGGGCGGAGCCCTGCGGCTTGTTCGCCTGCCGGTCAAACCCGACGCTGCCGGTATCCGTCCGACCAGTCACGTCATCAGACTTGCGGTTCCTGGACACGATCAACACAGGTCACCCGAATGATCTGCGGCGACGTGTCCGAAGCCGGCGCCACGTCATGCGCCGGCCGTCGTTCGCGGCGAAAGGATGGCGCTGTCGGGTCGACACGAGGCCGAGGAACGGTGTCGATCACGGAGGCGGAAATGCAGACCGGTCTCTCATCCGTTGTCCGACGCGACGTCTTCCCGCACCCGGCGGCGTCGCGCGAGAGACGGCGCCGGCGCCCGTCCGGGCCCGCGGACCACCGGCCGACGCTTCGCCACCGTTTCCGCCAGCATCCGCCCGATCGCCGGAACCACCTGCTCCGCGTCGAGGTGTAAGTTGAAGTACAGCGGCTGCCCCGGCATCGGCACCAGCAGGCTCGCCGCCGGATCGTCCTCCACCGCCTCGGCGGCGACGAAGATCATCGGCGACGGGTCCTCGACGTATCGCGGCGAGTCGTAGATGTGCAGGTCCGGGCGGCCCTGAAGGTTGGCGCGGCTGGTGATGACGAAGCCCGGCCGGTTGCAGGCCCAGCGGTACTTGGCGAGGCTGGCGCCCCAGACCGACACGAAGCAGTCGGCGGCGAGGCACCAGCCGATGCTGGACGCCACCGGCTGGCCGATGGTGTCGGCGATCGTGACGTCCAGACACCGCGCGTCGTCACGAACCGCGGCAACCAGCTCGCGCTCGACCTCGGTCGGCCTGGGGCCGCCTTCGCGCTCGCCGTGGCTGCGTATGGTGCGGCCGCCGCCGGGTCCGGCGCCGACGCTGGCGTTGTGCCCGTCGAACACGATCACGGCACCCGGATGCCTGCTGGCGATCGACCGCACCAGGCCGTCGAGGAACGGCTTCATCTCGACCATCGTGCGGTTCTCGACACGCAGGCCGACCAGCACCACCGGGGCGCTGCGCCGCACCAGGCGGCGTGCGGCGGCCCCGGCCTGTCGCCCGGCCTCGCTGCGCAGCGCCAGCGCCTGTATCCGCCGGCGCAGCGCCGTCGTCACCACGTCGGAGGTGACCCGGAGCAGGAACAGGTCCGACCGGTAGGCGTGGTCGATCACCTGCTCCACCGTGCGGAGGTTGCGGACCACACGGCCCGCCAGCTCGGGAAACAGCTCGTCGACGGGACCGAACAGCTCGGTGCCGCCTTCGGCATCGGGCACGATCCAGTCCGGCAGCGCGTCGGGATGGGCGTCGAGGGCACGTTGCATCCCGCTCAGCTCGTTCCACAGCTGGTGGCCGATGTGCAGCCCCTGCAGGCGCATCACGCTGGCGAACCCGCAGGCGCCGCGACGCAGCGCCGGGAACAGCACCCGCGCATGGACCAGGACATGGCTCAGCACCCACCAGGGAAGGTGGCGCAGCATGGTGTGGGCGAGGCCCCTGCGCTCCTGGTCCGGGCTCACCACCAGCCCCATGGATGGGAACCAGAGCCCGGCCAGCACCGAATGGTGGTCGCCGACCAGGACGAAGAACACCAGGTCGTGTCGGTGGTCGGCGAACCGGTAGGCGAAGTGGAAGTCGTCGACGAACAACCCGCCCTGGGCCTGAAGCATCGTCCCGTCGACCGGGCTCGGCCATTCCATCCGTCCGCTGCGCAGGAACCCGGCGATCCGCGCCTGCCAGTCGACGCGCAGCCCTTCCAGCAGCCAGTCGCGGTCGATCGCCGTCAGGGACCCGCCATGGCCGCGGAACAGCAGGGAATGCGGCTGCAGGTCGGCGGCGAGGTACAAGGAGGATCCCGGGATCAGCGCGTCCAGGCACCAGACGGCGATCTGGTGCCGGGTGTGCGGGCAGACCTCCAGGAACGCCGCCGCCGCCGGGTCCAGCACCGGGTCGCACCGGTTCAGCACGGCGTCGACCAGGCGGCCGAGCACGAGGAGGCAGTTGTGGCGCAGCAGCATGCGCAGGTCGGAGGAAAGCTGGTCCAGGCAGTCTCCTGCCCGCTCCATCCGGTGGTTGAGGAACCAGGTGGCCCGGCCGCCACCCTCGTGCTCCAGCTCCAGCAGGAACAGCGGCGCGAAGCCGGTGTAGAGAGCGCGCGCCCTCCATCCGGGCAGGAAGCCGCTGATCGGGACGCCGCCCACCAGGATCGGCTGGATCCGACCGCCGATCCTCAGCTGCAGGATGCCGTCCTGCTCCAGCACCGGGTCGCGGATCAGGGTGTCGTCGAGTGGCGGTGCCTGGTGCATCGCGGGCCTGCGGGTCCAACGGGTTGAAAGGGAACTCAGCTCGGTCGGCGGAGGTAGTGCGCGCGGGCGTAGTCGATCGCGGTCGCGACCTCGTCGAGCCCGTCGCCCGGGCCCTGCTTCATCTCGACCACCACCCAGCGGTCGTAGCCGGCCGCGTCCAGCGCGCGCCCGGCGGCCGCGTGGTCGCAGCGCGGTGCCGCGAACGGTCCCAGCTCGGGCTCCGCCATGTGGTAGTGCGCCAGCAGCGGGATCGCGGTGCCGATCGCCTCGGCAGGGTCGTCGCCGGCCAGGAACACGCAGGCGGTATCGAGATGGGCGCGCACGTGGGGATGCTCGGTCTGCTGCACGAGCGCCACGATATCGCGCCAATGGTTAAGGAAGTCCGCACCATAGACGGGCGGCACGGGCTCCAGGGCCAGCGTCAGCCCGCCTTGCGCGGCGATCCCGCCCAGCACGCGCAGCCGGTCCGCCGCCAGCGCCATCGCCTGGTCCACGGGCATGGCACCGCGCAGGCGGCTCTTCGGCGCGCCGAACACCGCGACCTCCGCGCCCAACGCGTCCGCGATCCGGGCCAGCACGCGCACGTGCGCGCACATGGCCTCGAACGCGTCGTCCGACCCGAGCAGCGCCGCCTCCGGCCTGCCGAAGAACACCGCCTGCAGCGAGCTCACGACCAGACCCGCCGCGTCGCAGCCGCGACGGAACGCCGCCAGCCGCGCCGGCGTCAGCTCCTCCCAGGGGGCGATCCGGGTCGGCGCCACCTCGACCCCCTCCGCGCCGCGCCCGGCCAGAAGCGCGAAGGCCCGTTCCTCGGCGTCCGGCGCCCAGGCGAGGTTGGACACGCCGAGGCGTCTCATGCGGGCCGCCTCATGCCGGCCGCTCGGCGTCGATGAAGCGGCCCATCGCCGCCAGCACCCCGTCGCGGTCGAGGATGTAGCCGCCGGCGCCGCCGAACTCCGCCTCGTGGATGGTGCGCATGTCGTAGCGCGCCTGCGGCGCCGCTTCCGCGCCGATGCTGCTGCGGGGGAAGAACCGCGCGCGGATGTCCTCCATCGACAACGGCTCGGTGGCGAGGTTGACCACGCCGAGCCCGCGCGTGCGGGCCACCTCCAGGTCCGCGGTCAGACGCTCCAGCGGATACCACTGGAACACCGACGCGCCGTTGATCACGTGCAGCCGGTTGTCGTGCATCAGGTCGAAGATCGCGTTCTTTTTCAGACCCGTGCCGAACAACGCCGGGAGGCGCACGATCTGGTGCGAGGCGAACCGTTCCGACACCCAGCGCTCCAGCAGGAGGCGGTTCGCGCCATAGGGATGCAGCCCTTCCGATGCCGGCTGGTCCGCCTCGGTCACACCGATCGGCGTGCCGTACACGTCGATCGTGGAGATCAGGGTGAGGTTGTCGGCCTCGATCGTGTCGAGACGGGCGATCAGCCCCTCGATCCGCAGGAGGTCCTCGGCCGGGTTCTGGTTGGCCCACCACTTCACCGCGGACACGCCGGCGCACACCACGTCGGTGAAGTGCCGGTTGTCGATGTCGCCGATGCTGGACGAGTTGTAGAGCGCGTCGAAGCGCTGCTGCGCCAGGAGGTTGGAACCGACGAAGCCGGTATGGCCGATCAGGGCGCGACCGCCGCCCGTTCCGGTCACGGCGCTCACCCGTGGTCCTGCGTCTGCAGGCTGCGGGTGACGATGTCGCGACGCAGCGGGCTCGCCAGCGGCGAGAAGCCGCGCTCGCGGCTGGACTCGATGAAGGCCAGGATGCGCTCCATGGCGAAGAAGATGGTGTCGATCTTGCCGGACATGACGTGGAACACCCGGCCGCGCCGGAACACCGAGCAGGAGCGGTCGTCGAAGTTGCCGACCGGCTTGGTCTTGATCGCGAGCTGGGGCCCGACGAAGCGGAAGCTTTCCTTGAACGTCGGCAGGTAGCGCGACACCTGCGCTTCCATCGCCGCCACCTTCGCCGTCACCGTTTCCGAGGACACGCTGTCGCGTATGCCCTGGGCTTCGCGGGCGTTGGTGACGCGGGCGAGCGGCGTGTGCGGCACGCTGGACAGGGTGTAGATGTTGGGATCCTCGGTCGGATACACCGAGCATAGCGGGCCGTCGACAAAGGTGACGGCCGGGAACGGGTGGTCCGTCTCGTAATAGAGAAGCATGGTGGGCTCGTAGAAGAACGGCATCGGCATGCCGAGCTGCTGGCCCCAGCTGGCGTCGATCAGCAGGTCGTACGGCTCGCCTTCCACCAGCACCGCGTCGGGCGCCTCCTCGATGCTGGTGACGCGGTGGTTCAGCACCAGGCTGTCGCCGAGCAGCTCGCAGAAGAAGCGCCGCGCCTGCTCGATCAGCAGCACGCGCTCGCCGGTCAGCATCAGGCCGGCCACCTCGCGCATCGGCACCGAGGTTTCCGTCTGCTCGCGGAAGTCGATGCCGGTGGAGGTCATGATCAGGCGGTAGGTGGCGAAGTCGATCAGGCTTTCCGCCCTGGGCACGGCGTAGATGTTCTCGCCCACCTCGCGGCTCAGTTGCGGGTAGCGCTCCATGAACCGCATGAAGCCGTCGCGCGACTGCACCCGGGTGCCGTGGTGGCGGGGATAGTGGAAGCCCAGATGGAGACGGAACTGGTTGTTGCCGGACGCCTCGTGCAGCGGGCGGTGATGCTGCTCGAACACCTTGATCTCGAAGCCGAGCGCCTTGAGCGAGCTGCCGAGGTGGCAGCCGTACCAGCCGGCTCCGATGATTGCGACCCTCGAAACCATGGCCATCTCCCAGCCGTGCCGTACAGCGCAACGAGACCGCAGCTTAGCCGCAAAGGCGGCGGGCAGGCCAGCCCGCGCCCCCGGAAACGTTGCGATAGCGTATCCTGGCCTAGCGGTCGATCTTGAAGTTGAACACCTGCATCATCTGCATCGGCACGGGCACGCCGTTCTGCCTCGCCGGATGGAAATGCCAGTGCGACACCGCGCTGGTCGCGGTTCGGTCGAGGTCGGGGTGGCCGGAGGATACCGCCACCTCCACCGACGACACCGCTCCGTCCGCGCCCACCGACACCAGCATCTCCACCGAGCCTTCCTCGCCCCGCCTGCCGGCGGCGCGCGGGTAGGGCGGCATCTTGTTGGCGTGGCGGTCGTCCGGCGAGGCGGGGATCACGTGCGGGTCGTCCTGGTGGCCGTAGCCGAGCCCGTCGGCCGGATCGAGGTCGACCTCCGGCTGCGAGGCGCTGGCCTGCTGCGGCGGCGAGGGCGTGGGCGCCTGCACCTTCTCCTGCTCGGGCGCGTCCGGCGGCACCGCGTCCGCGTCGGGCGCGGGCGCGGTCTGCGGCAGGTCCGACC
>CALMVN010000043.1:343-1228 GCA_937873225.1 uncultured Acetobacteraceae bacterium | reverse complement strand
ACATCGCCACCATCCCGGCCGAGGACCCGGCGACCTACGCCATGATCCGCAAGGCGGACACGCTCGGCACCTTCCAGATCGAGAGCCGGGCGCAGATGAGCATGCTGCCGCGCCTCAAGCCCGCGACCTTCTACGACCTCGTGGTGCAGGTGGCGATCGTGCGGCCGGGTCCGATCCAAGGTGACATGGTGCATCCCTACCTGCGGCGGCGCGAGGGCCTGGAGAAGCCGCACTATCCGAAGCCTGAGCTCGAGCGCGTGCTGGGCAAGACGTTGGGCGTGCCCCTGTTCCAGGAGCAGGCGATGCAGGTCGCCATCCAGTGCGCGGGCTTCACGCCCGGCGAGGCGGACCAGCTCCGGCGCTCCATGGCTACCTTCAAGTTCACCGGGGGCGTGTCGCACTTTAAGGACAAGCTGATCGGCGGCATGGTCGACCGTGGCTACGAGCAGGCGTTCGCCGAGCGCACCTTCAGCCAGCTAAAGGGGTTCGGCTCGTACGGCTTCCCGGAAAGCCACGCCGCCAGCTTCGCGCTAGTGGCCTATGCCAGCTCCTGGATGAAGTGCCATTACCCGGACGTGTTCTGCGCCTCGCTGCTGAACAGCCAGCCGATGGGCTTCTACGCGCCGGCGCAGGTGGTGCGGGATGCGCGCGAGCACGGGGTCGAGATCCGGCCGGTTTGCGTCAACGCGAGCCGCTGGGACTGCACCCTCGAGCCGCGGGGGGATAAGCGCGGTGGTCTCGCCGTGCGCCTGGACCTGCGGATGGTGAAGGGCCTGGCCAACCACCACGGGGCGCAGCTGGTGGCGCACCGGGCCGACGATCCCTACCGCAGCGTCGAGGAGGTCTGGCGCCGGGCGGACGTGCCGGCTACTGCCCTGGAGCGGC
>CALMVN010000043.1:0-333 GCA_937873225.1 uncultured Acetobacteraceae bacterium | reverse complement strand
GGCTGGCCGAGGCGGACGCCTTCCGGGGGATCGGGCTGGACCGACGGCAGGCGCTGTGGGCGGTGAAGGGCCTGGCCGATAGGGTGCTGCCGCTGTTCGCGGCGGCCGATGCGCCCCGGCGGCCCCTGCCGGAGCTGGTGGAGCCACAGGTGGTGCTGACGCCGATGAAGGACGGGCGCGAGGTGGTGGAGGACTACCGCAGCGTCGGGCTCAGCCTGAAGCAGCATCCGGTCGCCTTCCTGCGGGAGGCGCTGCGGGCGCGGAAGATGGTCGCCTGTGCCGAGCTACAGCACGTCAGAGACGGGCGGCGGGTGGTCGTGCCTGGGATCGTGC
>CALMVN010000042.1 GCA_937873225.1 uncultured Acetobacteraceae bacterium | reverse complement strand
GTCCCGGGTGGTATGACAGGCCGACTTTGAGCGCTCTGGCTGCTTGGTCCAGGTCTGGCAGACGGCTTCGTATGGGGTGAGGTCGCGAATGGCCTCGAGGCGGCGGCCGTGTCGTGCGTGCCGTAGTGGTAGCGGCGGACGGTGGCTTCCGTGGTGGTGCGGTTCATCCGCTCGACCTGACCATCGGTCCACGGGTGGTAGGGCTTGGTCGTTCGGTGCTCGATGCCGCGCTGGGTGCAGGCGTGGTCGAAGGCGTGGACGGGTCGGCGACGGCGCGCAGGAAGTCGGCCGCCATCCGGCGCGTGGCCTTGTCGTGCAGCTGCACGAAGGCGAGCTTGCTGTCGCGGTCGATGGCGACGGACAGGTGCAGCTTGCCCTGTCCGGTGCGGACCTCGGCGATGTCGATGTGCACGAAGCCGATCGGGTAGGCCTTGAACCGCCTGCGGGCCGGTATGGCTTCGGGATTGGGCAGCCGGGCTCAGCGGCCTGAGACCGCTGCGCCATGACGCTGCAGGCAGCGACGCAGGCTGGAGCGGGTCAGCTCGGGGATGCTGGGCTGCAGGGCATGTAGGCAATCGTCCAAGGCAAGCAGCGTGTGTCGCCGGAAGGCGACGAGGATGGCTTCCCGCTCGACGGCGAGCACGGATGGGCTGATCTGCTTGGGTCCCAAGCGGGCGTCGGCGACGGTTCCGCGCTTGCGCCACTTCTGGACGGTGGTGGCGCTGATCCCGTGCCGACGGGCGAGCGCCCTTACGCTCGCTTCGCTGCATGGCGCGACGGACTGCCTCCGTCGTTGTGGCGCAGCCGTGGAGAACCTGGCCCATGGCTCATCCCCCGTCGCCTGACGGCTCAGCGTGTCACTGGAGCATTTTGATGTTGCGCGGACTCGCATGATCTGATTCGACGCTGCTGTTTGAGCAGCGAGGACGAGATGGCGGCACCGTTGTCACAGGACCTGCGTCACCGATTGATGCAGGCGGTGGAGGCAGGCAGTTCGGCACGCGAGGCTGCACGGCGCTTTGCCGTGAGCGAGTCCGCGGCGATCAAACTGGTCAGGCGCGTACGCAAAACTGGCAGCACGGCTCCAGCCCGGATTGGCGGCTACCGCAAGCCGTTGCTGGCCGGACACGAGACGCTGCTCCGGGAACTGGTGGCTGCCAAAGGCAACGTCACCCTGGCCGAGATCAAGACCGAGCCGGCGGCGCGTGGCATCGAGGCCGGTTGCCTTGCCACGAACTGGCACATGCTGCGTCGGCTCGGCTTGTCACACAAAAAAATAGCCTGAGGGCTGCCGAGCAGGACCGGCCGGACGTGGCCGCCCGGCGGCGGCTCTGGCGGTCCTGGCAGCCGTTCATGGACCCCGAATGCTTCGTGTTCATCAATGAAATTGGTGCGAGCACAAACATGATCCGACGCTTCGGCTGGGCACCTTGTAGCAAACGCCTGGTCCAGGCTGCCCCGCACGGGCACTGGCGCACCACGACCTTTGTGGCTGTGCTGCGCAGCACAGGCCTGGTCGCCCCGCTGGTGCTGGATGGCCCAATGAACGGCCCGACCTTCCTGGCCTACGTCGAACAGTTCCTCGCCCCCGCGCTGCGACGCGGTGACGTGGTCGTCATGGACAATCTCGGTGCTCACAAGGTGATGGACGTCGAGCACGCGATCAGGGCCGCCGGCGAAAGCCTGCTCTACCTGCCGCCATACTCTCCTGATTTGAACCCAATCGAGCAGGCCTTCGCCAAGCTCAAGGTCCTGCTCCGCCGAGCCGCCGCCCGCACCAAGGACGCACTCTGGTCCACCATCGGGCAGTTGCTCGGCGAGTTCAGCCCAGCCGAGTGCCGCAACTACCTCGCCAACTCAGGATACGAATTCACGTAATATAAAAGTGCTCTAGATGTTTAGTCCCGGCATTTGGTGGAGCGGGTTGACGATGAATCGTTCTGGCTCGGCTGTCCAGGTTTCGCAGATGAATTCGTAAAGGGTGGAGCCCTTAAGGGTCTTCAGGCACCGGGCGAAGTTGTAGGCGGTGACGAAATCGCCGAGGTGGCTGCGGAGCTGGTCATGGCTCTCGTAATGGTATCGCTTGACTGTGGCGTCCTTGAGGGTGCGGTTCATTCGCTCGACCTGACCGTTGGTCCACGGCTGCGCCCTCGTCTGCTCTCGCCAGTTTAGGCGGTTCTGTTAGGCGTTCTTAAGAGTCCTTAACTAAACCGGCTCTGGTGCGTTGTCGGCGGCATAGCCAAGCTGCTTGTATCCGACGACCTGTGGGCGGCGATCGCGCCGCTGCTGCCGCCCGAACCGGCCAAGCCAAAGGGTGGCAGACCGCGCCTGGCGGACCGGGCGGCGCTGACCGGCATCCTGTTCGTGCATAAGTCCGGCCTGCCGTGGGAGATGCTGCCTGTCGACATGGGCTGCGGGGCGGACATGAGCTGCTGGCGACGCTTGCGCGACTGGCACGGGGCCGGTTGCGCCTGGTGCCGGTTGCCGACGACGAGGTGCACGGAACTTCGATCCTGACGGTGTTCCGTCACGACGACGTCGGTCAACGCGGGACGACGCCGTTCATGGTCGGTGACTGCAAAAACGTTTATCGACGCAGCGACGACGGAACTTGGCGCATCGCCCGGCGCCGCCTCACGACAGTGTTCGGCGGCGCCTGGCGGCCTGCCGGAATGCGACCTTGCCGGTCAAGGAGCAGTCACACGTCAGGCCGCTCCGTCACGTCAGGATCCGATACGGCACCACCCCGCGTTCGCCGGACCCGACATCCAGGGCACGCCCTGCCGGCGGCACCGCGCGATGCCGGCAGTCCACCCGCTCGCAGGCGCGACAGCCAGGTCCGATCGGCACGGCCGCCGCCGGGCTGCCGAGGTCGAGGCCGGCGGCATAAACGGTCAGCGGGGCGTACTCGATCTCGCAGCCCAGCACTACCGCGACCGAGCGCGGCCGGCTCAGGTAGGCGCTGTCGCTGCGCCCGACCGTCCGGGCGACGTTCAGATACGTCACGTTGTCCGGCGTGCGCGCCAACTGCACCAGGGTTTCGCCGGGACGTGCGAAGGCGCCGTAAACGTTCCAGAGCGGGCAGGGGCCGCCGAAGCGGGCGAACTGGAAGCGCGTCGCCGAGGAGCGCTTCAGCACGTTGCCGGCGATGTCGGTCTTGAGGAAGAAGAACGGCAGCCCGGGCATGCCGGGACGCTGCATGGTGCTGAGGCGGTGGCACACCTGCTCGAAGCTGGCGCCGAAGCGGCGCTGCAGCCGGGCGACGTCGTAGCGCACCGCGCGCGCCTCCTCCAGGAACCGCGCATAGGGCATCATCAGCGCGCCGGAGAAGTAGTTGGCGAGCCCGACCCGCGCGAGCGCCGTCGCGTCGGCGGTGGACAGTGGCGCGCGGCGCAGCACCCGCTCGATCTCGCGTCGCTGTTCCAGCTGCGCCACCGCATGTCCCATCCAGAACACCCGGCTTTCAACCGACGCCTCCTCCGCCAGCGTCAGGCGGCGGGTCGCGCGGTTCAGCTTCCAGACAATCCCGTGCGTCAGCAGCGCCGCGTCGCTGTCCACCGTGATGCCGTGACGGTCGCGCAGGTAGCGCACCAGGTCCTCGCCCAGGCCGTCGCGACTGAACCCTTCCTGCTCGACCAGGGTCTCGGCGGCATGGTCGAGGCCGGCGAAGTGGTTGCGGTGGTTCTGCACCCAGTCCCGCACCTCCTCGTAGATCGAGCCCGATCCGAGAAGCTGCGGCGTGTCCCGGCCGACCGGCTCCGCCTGCTCGCTACGCGCCCGGAACGCGCGGTACAAGGCGAGGAACCGCTCGGCCACCTCCGGGGCGGCCTGGATGCTGGCTTCCGCCTCGGCCAGGCTGACCAGCCCCTTGCCGAACACGGGATCGGCGGTGGCCTCACGCAGGTCGTGCACCAGCCGCAGCGTCTCGCTGTCCTCGAAGGCGGAGACCGACACGCCGAGATGCTCCGCCAGACGGTGCATGATCCGGCGCGGCAGCGGCCGCTGGTCGCACTCGATCTGGCTCAGGTAGCTGGGCGACAGGTCGACCGATCGGGCCAGGGCGGCCTGGCTGATCCGGTGCTGCTCGCGCAGGCGGCGCACGCGCTCGCCGACGAACAGCCTGGGCGCCGCACCCGTTCGCAACATCCGCTATCCTCTGGGCTTCATGCGCAAGACTCTGCAATACGCCGGGTTTACCGTGCCCTGCCGCAGACGGATAGTGCGGTGCCGCGCCGAACCGGCTGCCTGCAAGGGGACACGATGATCATCCACGACGTCCGCGTTCATCCCGAAAGCGACCGTCTGCCGCGCGAGGAGCAGCTGGCGTGGAAGATCGCGCAGGTCGCGGCCGATCCGGTGCCGGTCGAGGACAAGGTCGCCGAGATGATCGTCAACCGGATCATCGACAACGCCGCGGTGGCGATCGCCTCCGTCAACCGTCGCCCGGTGGTCACCGCGCGTGACCAGGCGCTGGCGCACCCGCATCCCGGCGGCGCCGCCGTGTTCGGCTGCGAACCCGGGATTCGTGTGCACGCCGAGTGGGCCGCGTGGGCCAACGGCACCGCAGTGCGCGAGCTCGACTACCACGACACCTTCCTGGCTGCGGAATATTCCCATCCGGGCGACAACATCCCGCCGATCCTGGCAGCGGCGCAGCAGACCGGCTGCGACGGCGCGCAACTGGTGCGGGGTCTGGCCACCGGCTACGAGATCCAGGTCGACCTGGTGCGCGCGATCTGCCTGCACGAGCACAAGATCGACCACGTCGCGCATCTGGGTCCTTCGGCGGCGGCCGGGATCGGCGCGATGCTGGGCCTGCCGGCGGAGATCGTGTTCCAGGCGGTGCAGCAGGCGCTGCACGTGACCACCGCCACCCGGCAATCGCGCAAGGGCGAGATCTCGTCGTGGAAGGCGTTCGCGCCGAGCCATGCCGGCAAGCTCTCGATCGAGGCGGTCGACCGGGCGATGCGCGGCGAGGACGCGCCGTCGCCGATCTACGAGGGCGAGGACAGCGTCATCGCCTGGATGCTGGGCGGCAGGGACGCACGATACAGGGTACCGCTGCCTGGCCCCGGCGAGCCGAAGCGCGCCATCCTCGACACCTACACCAAGGAGCACTCGGCCGAGTACCAGAGCCAGGCGCTGATCGACCTGTGCTTCCGCATGCGCAGGCAGGTGTCCGATTGGGAGCAGGTGCGCGACATCCTGATCGAGACCTCGCACCACACCCACTTCGTGATCGGCACCGGCTCCAACGACCCGCAGAAGTTCGATCCCGCGTCGTCGCGTGAGACGCTTGACCATTCGATCATGTACATCGTCGCGGTGGCGCTGCAGGACGGTGTCTGGCACCATGTGCGCTCCTATGCACCGGAGCGGGCGCAGCGCGCGGACACCGTGCGGCTGTGGTCGAAGATCCGCACCGTCGAGAGCGGACGCTGGACCGAACGCTACCATTCGATCGATCCGGCGACCAAGGCGTTCGGCGGCCGGGTGATCATCACCATGCAGGACGGGCGGGTGATCGAGGACGAGCTGGCGGTGGCGAACGCGCATCCGCTGGGTGCCACGCCGTGGCAGCGCGAGTCCTACATCGCCAAGTTCCGCATCCTGACCGAGGACGTGCTGGAGCCGAACGAGGCCGAGCGCTTCCTGGAGCTGGTGCAGCGTCTGCCGACGCTGGGCACGGACGAACTGCTCCGGCTCAACGTGGCGGTGCCGCCCGCCAGCCTCGATCGCGGCCGGCCCGGCCTGTTCGGCTGAACCGATACCCGAGTGGAACCGGCCCCCGCCGACGCGGCGGTGGCCCTGCAGGAGATGACGCATGGACGCTTCTGCCAGCACTGGGAGTGCGGCGTCGACATTGCCGAAGCCGAAGAAGTCCGTGGCGCTGTCCGGCGTCGCCGCCGGCAACACCGCGCTCTGCACCGTCGGCCGTACCGGCAACGACCTGCACTACCGCGGCTACGACATCATCGACATTGCCGAGACGTGCGAGTTCGAGGAGATCGCGCACCTGCTGGTGCACGGCACGCTGCCGAACCGGGCCGAGCTGGCTGCCTACAAGCTCAAGCTGAAGCGTCGCCGCGGCATCCCGGTCGCAGTGCGCGACGCGTTGGAATCGCTGCCGGCGGCGGCGCATCCGATGGACGTGATGCGCACCGGCGTTTCCGCGCTCGGCTGCGTGCTGCCGGAGAAGGAGGACCACGGCACCGCCGGCGCTCGCGACATTGCCGACGGGCTGATGGCCTCGCTCGGCTCCATGCTGCTGGCCTGGTATCACTATGCGCATAAGGGCGTGCGGATCGATGTCGAGACCGACGACGACAGCATCGGCGGCCACTTCCTGCACCTTCTGCACCGTGAGGCGCCGCGGCCGAGTTGGGTGCGGGCGATGCACACCTCGCTCAACCTCTACGCCGAGCACGAGTTCAACGCATCGACCTTCGCCGCACGGGTGATCGCCGGCACCGGCTCGGACATGTATTCGTCGATCAGCGGCGGCATCGGCGCGCTGCGCGGACCGAAGCACGGCGGCGCCAACGAGGTGGCGCTGGAGATCCAGCAGCGCTACCCGACGCCGGACGAGGCGGAGGCCGACATACGCCGTCGCGTCGAGGCGAGGGAGGTGGTGATCGGCTTCGGCCATCCGGTCTACACCCTCTCCGACCCGCGCAACGTGGTGATCAAGGGCGTCGCGCGCGCGCTGTCGGAGGAGAACGGTGCCCGCACGCGCTACGACGTCGCCGAGCGGATCGAGAGCGTCATGGCCGATGCCAAGCGCATGTTCCCGAACCTGGACTGGTTCTCGGCGGTCTCCTACCAGCAGATGGGCGTGCCGACCGCGATGTTCACGCCCTTGTTCGTGATCGCGCGCACCGCCGGATGGGCTGCGCACGTGATCGAGCAGCGCATCGACGGCAAGATCATTCGCCCCTCGGCGAACTATACCGGCCCGGAGAACCTGCCCTTCGTGCCGCTCGACCAGCGCGCCTGACCGGCGGCGCGCCGAAGCACCTTTCCAGGAGCCCGTCCCATGCCCTACCTGCTCGCCTCAGACGTTCCGAGCGAAGCGGCCGGCCGACGCTTCCGCGCCCTTCTGGAGCGCCCCGGGATCCTGCAGATCCCGGGCACCCATAACGGCATGGCCGCGATCCAGGCGGCCCGTGCCGGGTTCGAGGCCTGCTACCTGTCAGGCGCGGCGATGACCGCATCGATGGGCCTGCCGGACCTCGGCATCATCACCGTCGACGAGGTCGCCTTCTTCATCCGCCAGGTGGTGCGCGCCTCCGGCCTGCCGGTGCTGGTGGACGGCGACACCGGCTATGGCGAGGCGCTCAACGTCATGCACATGGTGCATACCTTCGAGGAGGCTGGTGCGGCGGCGGTGCACCTCGAGGACCAGCTGCTGCCCAAGAAGTGCGGCCACCTGAACGACAAGCGGCTGGCCGACGCCCACGACATGGCGGCCAAGGTGGCGGCGGCGGCCAGGGCGCGCCGCGAGCTGGTGGTCGTCGCCCGCACCGATGCGGCGGCGTCCGAGGGGCTGGACGGCGCGGTGGCGCGGGCGAAGCTCTACGTCGAGGCCGGCGCCGACGCGATCTTTCCCGAGGCGCTCAACACCGCCGAGATGTTCCGCGCCTTTGCCGAGCGCATGCCGGGCGTGAAGCTGCTGGCCAACATGACCGAGTTCGGCCGCACCCCGTTCTTCACCGCATCGGATTTTGAAGCCATGGGTTACCGGATGGTGATCTGGCCGGTGTCGTCGCTGCGCGTCGCCAACAAGGCGCAGGAGGAGCTCTACGCCTCCATTCGCCACCACGGCGGCACCCACGCGATGGTGGAGCGCATGCAGACACGCAAGGAGCTGTACGAGGCCATCGGCCTGCACGATTACGAGGCGCTCGACGCCTCGATCGTGCAGACGGTGATCCCCGAAGGCGTGCCGCAGCGGAGCTGACACAGTAGGAAACCGACAGATCGGTTGCGTATCCCGATGAACAGCCACGCTGAGAGACATTGCCGCTTCAATCGATGGCTTTTCGCCCTTGCCTCGAATAAACTCGGTGAAAACAGCCGAACGACCCTGTCAGCCTCAGCTTGAAATCAGCGTGACCGAACAAGAACGGTTGAAGGAAACGCGTCATGACGCAGTGGGTGTATGGCTTCGGCTCGGGCGGCAACGAGGGGCGCGCCGACATGCGCGACCTGCTGGGCGGCAAGGGCGCCAATCTGGCGGAGATGGCCGGCATCGGCCTGCCCGTGCC
>CALMVN010000041.1 GCA_937873225.1 uncultured Acetobacteraceae bacterium | reverse complement strand
CGCCAGCAGCGCCTCGCCCCCCAGCCCCTTCAGCGCCCCGCGCAGCATCTTGCGCCGCTGCCCGAACGCCGCCGCCGTCACCCGCTCCATCGCCGCGAACAGCGCCGGCTCCGGCTGCACCGTATGCGGCACCAACCCGACCACGGCGGAGAACACCTTGGGTGGCGGCGAGAACGCCCCCGGCGGAATCCGCAGCAGTAACCGCGCCTCGCAGGTCCAGCGCGCCAGCACCGCCAGCCGGCCGTACGCGTCCGAGCCCGGATCGGCGGTGATCCGCTCGGCCACCTCCATCTGGAACATCAGGGTCAGCCGCTCCCAGCACGCCGCCTGCCGCAGCCAGCCGACCAGCAGCGCGGTGCCGACGTTGTAGGGCAGGTTCGCCACCACCTGCCGCGGCGCCGGCACCAGGGAAGCGAGGTCCCGCGCGGTCGCGTCCCCTTCGACCAGCCGCAGCCGGGAGCTGCCGCCCGGCCCTGCCACCGCCGCGCGTAGCGCCTCGATCGCCGCCACCGCGCGGCGGTCGATCTCGATCGCGGTGACGCTGCCGGCGGCGGTGGCCAGCAGCGCCCGCGTCAGCCCGCCCGGCCCCGGGCCGACCTCGACCACGTGGCGGCCGGACAGGTTCCCGGCCAGCGACACGATCCGCGCCAGCAGCGCCGGGTCGAGCAGGAAGTGCTGGCCGAGCGACTTGCGCGCATCTAGCCCATGCTGGGCGATCACCGCGCGCAGGGGAGGCAGGTCCGCAACCAGGTCCGGCGCCGGGCCGGACGAGGCCGCCGCGTCGGGTCCGGTCAGGAGGAACGCATGTCGATCACGGCCTTGCGTCGCAGGTCGCGGTTCAGCTGGCGGGACACCAGCTCCACGCGGTCGTTGAGCAGCTGGTCCGCGATCTCCCCGGTGTCGCGCTCCGCCAGGTTCTTCTGCGAGCGCGAGCACACCATGATCACGTCGATGCCGTCGCCCGACACCAGCGGATGGCTTGCCTGCCCCACCGCCAGCGGCTCCAGCACGTGCGCCATCTGCGGGTTGAGCCGGTCGAGCTGCACCGTGCCCGGGTTGCCGGGCCGCTTGGCGCCGAAGCTGGTGTTGGCCGCCTCGATCTGGTCGCAGCTGTGCGCGTCCCTGGACAGGGCGGTGGCCTTGGCCAGGGCCTGCTGCTGCTGCGCGGTCGGCGCCTGCGGGTTGAGCGGCGTGTCGAACGGCACGAAGGCCTGTCTGAGGTCGAGCATCGTCGCCATCTGCGTGCCGCTGACCCGACGCCCGGCGAGGGCGATGATGGCGTAGCCGCCCGCCACCCGGATCGGGTTGCTGATCGCGCCGATCGGCATCGCCTTGGCGATCGCCACCACCTCGGGATCGAGGTTGTCCGCCTGCACCCAGCCGAGCGAGCCGCCGTCGAGCGCGGTCTGGCTCTGGCTGAACTGCGCGGCCACGATCGGGAACGGCGCGCCGGCGTGCAGCTGCCCGATCACCGTGTTGGCGAACCGGAGCGCGTCGGCGCTGTTCTTCGGGTCCTCCACCGGCACGAAGATCTCGCTGATCTCGTATTCCGGCTCGCCCGCCTCGCGCTTGAGCGCCTCCTGCCGCTGCCGTATGTCGGCCGAGGTGATGCGCGCCCGCTCGCCCAGCTGCTGGCGCAGCACGCCGGTCCAGGACAGCTGCACCCGGATCTGGTCGATCAGGGTGGTCATCGCCACGCCGTCCTTGGCCAGCCGGTCGCGCAGCGCGTTGGACGGCATGTTGTTGCGCTTCTCGATGTCGGCGATGGCGTCGGCGATCTTGGACACCGGCACGTTGATGTGGCGCTGCTGGATTTCCTGCATGCGCAGCCGCTCGTCGATCAGCTGTCGGGTGATCTGCGGCCGCAGCCGGTTCAGCACGTCAGGGTTCTCCGGCAGTCCGGTGGACAGGGTGAACAGGTGCTCGCGGTCTTCCACGTCGCGCCGCGTGATGATCTGGCCGTTCACCACCGCGACGATCTCGTCCTGTGACGGCCCGGCATCGCCCGACGCCGCCTTGCCGGCGGTCGAAGCGTCGCCGCCGGCCGCCGCGTCGCTGGTGGCGTCCGGGGCGGCGGCGCCGTGATGGCGATGATGCTGCTGCGCGGCCGCAGCACCCGGCAGGGCGGTGCCGGCGAGAAGAAGCGCAGCCAGCAGGGCCGGCGTCGCCCTGCCGGCGTCGGGAGCGGATCGGAAAGCCGGGAAGAGTCGCTCGAAGCGCATGGGGTGTTCCTGGATGGTCCGGGACCGCTCAGCCGTTCACCGGGAAGGTGCCGAGCGTCTTGAAGGTGAGGGTGAACAGGATGGTGCTGTCGCCGTTGTCGCCGTTGATGGTGGTGTAGCGCCGATTGAACGAGACGTCGAAGATGAAGCAGTCGTTGGTGTAGGCGACGTCGCCCCCAAGCGCCACGAACTGGTTGGTGGCGAGGTTGCGCCGCCCGTAGGCGGACACGCGGAACTGCTTCCAGGTGCTCGACAGGCCGAGCGTGCCCTCGTTGGTCGGCACCAGGAACGCCGCCGGCGGCCCGGCCAGGGTGAAGGGATTGCTGCTGTAGTAGTAGTAGTAGCTGCGCTGGTTGTAGATGTAGCCGCCGTTGACCGTCAGCAGCGGCACGCCGGCGGTGACCAGCCCATCGGCGAAGTGGGTCTCGCCGCTGTCGTGGTCCATGCGGTCGCGTATCGTGAAGTCGATCCACTTGGCAGGGGTGAAGCTCAGCCGGCTGACGATGTCGGAGGCGTGGGTGGTGAGGCCGCTGTTGGGCAGCTGGTTCTGGTCGATGTGCTCCTGGTAGCTTTCCCCCACCAGCGCGTCGATCTGGTGGCCGTTGAAGCTCCAGTTGGCGTGCAGCGCGTAGTTGGCGCGCAGGCCCCCGTCGAGCCGGTCCACGCCTTCGTGCCGGTTGAGCGAGAACAGCGTGGTGTCGGTGAACTCGTAGTCCAGGCTGTCCTCGTTGGGCAGGTGCCGGTTGATGCTGTTGCCGGAGTTGGGGGCCGCGATCAGCTGCACGATCGGCTCCACGATCGCCGACCCGTCGTGCAGGGTCTTGAGGAACGGCCAGTTCATCTTCACCGCCACCGTCGGCAGCGCCTGGCCCGTGCTGGCGGCGTTCACGTCGTTGTAGTTCGGCACCAGATCGAGCTTGGACGCCTTGTACACCTCGCTGTCGAGGTGCGCGGTGACGGTGAACAGCTGGCCCAGCGCGTCGCGGAACGGCCGGTCGTAGTTCAGGCTGAGCTGCAGGCGCTGGTCCGACGTGCCGTTCGAGCGGTAGATGTTGAAGTCGTTGGTGGAGAGCGAGGTGCGGCCGCCGAGCGCGTCCGGCGTGCCGGTGAAGCTGTACTCGTAGCGCGGCAGCACGAACGGCAGCTCGCTGGAGTTGATCACCCCGGCGTTCAGCCCCTGGAAGAAGCTGCCGTCGAGGCGCGAATAGGCGCCGACGCCGAAGCCTTCCAGGTAGATGTTGCTGCCCAGCACGTCGGCGCCGTAGCCGCTGATGCGGTAGTCGCGCAGGTAGTTGGCCGAGCTCGCCAGGTTGATGTCGGCGCCGTAGCGCCAGTGCTCGTCGTAGTTGAACAGCGAGTGGGCGTACACGTAGCCCTGCAGCCCCTTGTCGTCGACCGGCGCCACGAAGGTGCCGTTGTCGAAGAAGCCGGCCGTGCTCGTGGTGTCGTAGGCGATCGCGCCGGTGATGCGCACGATGCCGTTGTTGAGCTGCTGCCTGTACTGCGCCGTCAGCTGCGGCCCGGTGTTGGAGGAGATCAGCGGCACCAGGGTGACGTCGGCCGACCGGCTCAGCACCCAGAAATAGGGCAGGGTGATGTAGGTGCCGAGATGCTTGTCGTGCGGCGAGATGTCGCCGAGCAGGAACCCGCTCTGCCGCTTCACCGACGGGTCGGGCGTGGAGAAGAACGGCAGGTAGCCCACGGGGATCCCGAACATGTCGAGATACACGTCGCGGTATTCGAGCCGCTTGTGCTCCAGGTCGTCGGTGGCGTCATAGGCGCGCAGCTCCCAGAACGGCGGCTGCTCCGGATGCTGGGCGCACACCTTGCAGGCGGTGTACACCGCGCGCGACAGGTCGTTGACCTTGCCGTCGGTGCGCCTGGCGCCGTTGGCGCCGAGCTTGCCGTTGGCCGACAGCAGCGAGCGCATGTTGGACATCACGCCCTCGCGCATTCCTTGCGTCAGCTCGGCGTAGTCCGCGAACAGCACCTCGCCGTCCGGCTCCAGGATCGCGACGTGGCCCGACGCGGCGGCGACGTTGGTGTTGCGGTCGAACGTGACCTTGTCGGCACGCAGCACGTGGTCGTTCTGCCAGATCTCGACGTGGCCGGTCCAGGTGACCAGCCCGTTCTTGCTGTCGTAGCTGACGCTGTCGGCACGAAAGGTGACCGGCTCGTTGCGCGAGATCGGCGTGCCCTTGGCGAGGCCCGCCCCCGGCAGCTGCTGCCTCGGCACCGCGCGCGCGCGCTCGACCGGCAGGGCGAGGCAAAGGCCGCAGAGCCCCGCCAGGAGCAGCACGCCGCGCGGCATGGGCCGTGCCGGGCGGCCGGCGAGGGCGACGAAGCGGCGCATCAGCCGTCCTCCAGGTGCAGCAGCAGGGCGACCGCCAGCATCAGCCCGGCGCCGGCCGGGGCCCAGGCCGCCATGATCGGCGGCAGGGCTCCGGACTGGCCGAACTGCTCGGCGATCTTGGAGATGGTGAACAGGGCGAAGCCGGAGGCGACGCCGCCGCCGATCATGCGGGCGACGCCGCCGCGCCGCACCGGCCGCATGGAGAACCCGGCCGACACCAGCGCCATGGTGCCGGCCAGCAGCGGCAGCGCCAGCAGCGCCTGGAACCGGAGCCGGTGCCGGATGGAGGAGAAGCCGGAGCGGTCGAGCAGGGCGATGAAGCCGGGCAGGGTCCAGACCGACAGGGTATCCGGGGCGGCAAAGCTTTCCTGCACCCGCGCCACGGTGAGGTCGGTGGACAGGCGGAGCTCGCCGACCGGCTGCGGCAGGTGGTCGGGCAGCACGCTGTCGGCGCCGTGCAGGATCCAGCGGTGGTCGCCGAGCTCGCCCGTGGCCGCCTCGATCCGAACCAGCAGCCGGTCCTGCCCGTCCAGGCGGAACACGCTCACCCCCTGCACCGACAGCGCGCCGTCCTGCATGCGCACCGTGCGGGCGTGCAGGATCGCGACCCCGCCCGGGACCAGGCCGGCATCGGACTGGCGCAGCCAGAGCTGGCCGCCGGCGATGTTCAGCGACCCGCCGCCGGAGCGCAGGTAGGTGTTGTCGAGCGCCTCCGCCCGCGCATAGGTGGCCGACGAGAGCGGGCTCAGGAGCGCGGTGGCGAGCACGCCGATGCCGATCGCGCAGGCCAGCGGGGCGGCCAGGAACTGCCACACCGAGATGCCGGCGGCCCGCGCCACGATCAGCTCCGACGAGCGGGTCAGCCGCCAGAAGCAGATGATCCCGCCCAGCAGCACCCCGAACGGCAGGATCTCGATGCAGAAATAGGGCAGGTGCAGCGCCGCGATCTCCAGCGCCAGGCTCGCCGGCACGTCCGGCCGCGTGGCGGCGCGCCGCAGCAGGTCGATGAAGTCGAACAGCGACACCAGCCCGGTCAGGGCGGCGATCAGCGCCAGCACGCTGGAGGTGAACTGGCGCGCGATGTAGAACGACAGGGTGATGGCGACCGGCACCGCGGATCGTCCTCAGGCGGCCGCTTCGCGCGCCGGCGGCAGGCCGGGCGCGGTGCGGCGCAGCTCGGGGCCGAACAGCAGCACGGCGCAGACGATCCCGGGCAGCACGGCCTCGACCCAGATCAGCGGGATCAGCACCGGGCTGCGCGCGGCCACGCTCTGCACCACCAGCCCCAGCGCCAGCAGCCCGACCACCGACAGGATCGCCACCAGCGGCCGGAGCGTGCTGCCGTGCCGGGAGAAGCTGCCGGACAGCACCGCCAGCAGCGCCACCATGGCAAAGGAGAACGCGGTCAGCGGCGCGCTCAGCCGGCGGTGCCCCTCCACCGCGAACTTGCCGCGGTCGCGCGGCTGCACCTCCCGCGGATCGGGGTGGAACAGCTCAGGCAGCGACATCTCGTTGGAGTCCCGGTAGCGTATGTCGTTGTCCTTGTTGCCGTCCGACAGGTCGATGGCGTTGCGCGCGAAGGTCAGCACGTCGAGCCGCCCGGTCTTGCGGTCGATCTCCTCGCGCGACCCGTTGTAGAGCACCACCTTGGGCACGTCGCCGTTCGGCTCCAGGTGGCCGTGCTCGGCCAGGATGGTGGCGCGCACCGCCTTCTGCCGGTCGTCCTCGACCAGGATGCCGCGCAGCGTGCCGTCCGGCTCGCGTGTGCGGATGTAGACCGTCATGGTCGGCGAGATCGGGGTGAACACCCCTTCCTGCAGCAGGAAGGCGGCCATCTTGTTGCGTATCTCGAACTCGTATTCGCGGAAGCTGTGGTAGCTCGCCGGAACGATCCACACGTTCAGCACGTAGGACAGGGCGACGGCGATGGCGACGCAGTACATCGCCGGCCGGGCGATCCGCGACGGCGACAGCCCTGCTGCGCGCATCACCGTCAGCTCGCGGTCACCGGCCAGCCGCTGAAACACGAACTGGGTCACGACAAAGGTGGTGATGGGCAGGATGACGGCGACGAAGCCCGGGATCAGCAGCCCGGTAAGCTGCAGGAACACGCGCAGGCTCAGGCCCCGATCCACCACCAGGCTGACGAAGCGAAGCGACTGGGTCAGCCAGATCAGCGCCGCCAGGCTGCCCGTGGTCGCAAGGAGGGCGACCAGCAGCTGGTGCAGGACATACCGGTCCAGCCGGCTGACGGAAGGCGCGCTCATGCCCCTTCCTACCCTCCATGGCGTTTCGGCAAAAGACGGCAACGTGTCCCGGAACGTGTCGGGCCCGGCGCCACAGCTCCATGAAGGGGACCGCCGCGATGTTCGACGCTGAGGCCTCCGGGGCGGCTTCCGACCCGGACTCGCTGCTGGCGCATCATGCCGGGCTGCACGACCCGGTCTCGGACTGCCCGATCCTGGACGGAAACCGGGTGGTGCTGCTCGACCAGGGCCGGGCGCTGGTGGAGGCGGTGATGCGGGCGATCGGCTCCGCCCGCCGCTTCGTGCACATGGAGTACTACACCCTCGACGACGTGACGCTGGACGGGCAGTCGCTGTTCGACCTGCTGGAGCGCACCGCCGCACGCGGCGTCGAGGTGGCGGTGATCTGGGACGCGATCGGCTCCGGTTCCACCCCGGACCGGGCGTTCGACCGGCTGCGCGCGCACGGCGTCCGGCTGCTGGAGTATCATTCGGTCAACCCGTTCCGGGCCCGCTTCGACCTGCGCATGAACGACCGCGACCACCGCAAGCTGACGGTGGTGGACGGGGTGGTCGCCTTGCTGGGCGGCGCCAACATGTCGAAGGTGTACGAGACCCCGCGCTCGGTCGGCCGCGGCCCGGACGCCGACCACGGCTACTGGATCGACAACGGCATCCAGGTCGAGGGGCCGGCGGTGGGCGAGATCCACAGGCTGTTCCTCCACACCTGGGACGATGGCGGCCCGCCGCTGCAGCAGCGCGACGACCTCGCGCCGCTGCCGATCGCAGGCGGCGAGCGGATCCGCGTCGACGGCAGCGCGCCGGCGGAGCGGCGGCCCCTGTACAACCTGTCGATGCGGGCTGCGATCGGGGGCGCCCGCTCCCGGGTGCTGCTGGCCACCGGCTACTTCGTCCCGGCCACGGCGGAATGGCACCTGCTGGCCGACGCCGCCCGACGCGGGGTGGAGGTCGAGCTGCTGCTGCCCGGCTACAGCGACGTGCAGGCGGCGGTGCACGCCGCGCGCGCCCTGTATGGCCCGCTGCTCAAGGCCGGGGTGCGGATCCACGAGGTGCGCGACGCCATGCTGCACGCCAAGGTCGCGACCATCGACGGGGTGGTGACGGTGATCGGCTCGTCCAACTTCGACCGGCGCAGCGTGCGCTACAACAACGAGATCGACGCGGTGGTGCTGGGCCGGGACACCGCCGGATCGGTCGAGGCGATGCTGCGCCGGCAGGTCGCCGACGCGGTGCCGATCACCTATGCCGGCTGGCGCGCCCGCTCCCGCCGCGAGCACGCGCTGGAGCTCGCCGCCCGGCTGTGGAAGCGGCTCATGTGACCGCGTCGAGCACCTCGACCGGATCCCCCACCGCGAGCCGTCCCGGCGCCTCCGGGATCAGGTTGGCGCCGAACACGATCCCCCCGGCGTGCCGGTTGAGCCGCCCGAGCGTCCGCAGCGGCTCCCCCGGATCCGGCGACAGGCCGGTGCGCTGGTCCCGCGTGACCACCACGCAGCGCGTGCAGGGCTTCGGCGCCCGGAACGTCATGGCCCCGATCCGCACCCGCCGCCAGCGGTCCTCTGACCAGGCCGGCAGCCCGGAGATCGTCACGCTGGGCCGGAACCGGTCCATCGGCACCGGCACGCAAAGCGCGGCGTTGAGCGCTTCCAGCGAGGCGTGGCTGACTGCCAGCAGCGGATACGCGTCGGCGAACCCGACATGGTCGCCGCGCTCGCCGAATGCCGGATCGACCGGACGGGCGCGCTCGTCGTCGAGGTAGGCGAGGCGGCAGGCCCGCCCGAGCCGCGCCGACAGCCAGGCCGCCGACGCGTCGTCCCCCGCCACGGCCGGCACCGAATCGCGCCAGATGACCACCCGAAGCCGGCCCGCGTCGTCGCCCGGCCGCTGCACCGCGCAGCTCTCCCCGTCATGCCGCAGCACCAGCCCGCCGCCCGCGACCGGCTTGGCGTCGAGCTGCGCCATGGCCGGCACCTGCCGCTGGGTCAGGAACCCGCCATCCGGCCCCACCACCATCCAGCGCCGGTCCCCGGCGAGCCCGTGCCCGAGCACCACCGCCCGCTCCAACGCCCGGCCGCGCATCCCCTTCACCGGGTAGACGTGCAGCGCGTCCAGCCGCGCCGCCACGCGCTACTCCGCCAGGTGCGGCACCCGGGCCGCCACGCGCCTGCGGCCGAGGGAGCGCACCACGGTGTAGAAGG
>CALMVN010000040.1:3620-7077 GCA_937873225.1 uncultured Acetobacteraceae bacterium | reverse complement strand
GACCGGGCGGCGGTGCGGGCTTATGCGGAGGGGTTCGGCTGGGAGGCGGTCAGCGCCGGGCAGATGACGGTGTTCCATCAGGCGGCCGCGCACCACGGCGGGCGGCGGGTCGGCGAGCCGGCGGGTGCGAGGGCATGACTAAGGTGCCGTCCCTTCAACCGGCTATTCCAGCGAGCCGCACGCAGGCGGGCCGGCTGACCGGGATCGAGGCTGGGCGGGGAGTCGCGGCACTGCTGGTGGTCGCGATGCACGCGCGCGGGCATCTGCTCAAGGCGTTTGGTACTTTCCCGCACGACGCGACGTTCGCGTTCGGCCATGTCGGTGTCGATTTCTTCTTCGTGCTGAGCGGCTTCATCATCCTGCACGTTCATCGGGATGACATCGGCAGGCCGGTTCGCCTTGGCCATTATATCAGGCGGCGCGTGGCCCGGGTATTGCCGCTCTATTGGGCGGTGCTGGCGGTATCGCTGACATTATCGGTAGTGCGCCATCCGTTACCGTCGCCGCTGACGTTGTTCAACGCGGCGCTCTTGTTGCCGTTGCCGTTGCCGTTGCCGTTGCCGGTTGCCTGGACGCTGCAGCACGAGGTGGTGTTCTACGCCTTGTTCGCGATCCTGATTGTCAGCCGGCAGGTTGGGCTGGCGGTGTTCGGAGCTTGGCTGCTGCTGATCGGGTGCAACATCCTGGCCTTCCGGATGAGTCCGGAGGGCGGCCGGCTGATCGACCTGTACAGCACGTTTGACATCGAGTTCTTCTTCGGCATGCTGGCGGCGAACCTCCTACATCGGGTCCGCATTCCCTGTGCCTGGGGAGTGCTGCTGCTCGGTGCTGCCGGGTTCTTCGGCCTAGGCATTGCCGAGGATCTACATCGGGTGGTCGGCCCTGCGAACAGCACCCATCTGGGCTATGGGCTAGCCTCGATGCTGATGGTGCTGGGGGCGGTGGAGCTGGAACGGCAAGGCCAGCTTTGCGCGCCGCACGCGCTGCTTCGGCTCGGCAATGCATCCTACTCCCTCTATATCACGCATCTGCTCAGCATCGGCGCCATCTGGCAGCTGCTCGTGCTGTGTCGGCTGGACACGGTGCTGCCGGTCTGGAGCCAGTTCGCGCTGTTCATTATTGGCGCGGTGCTGGTCGGCCTTACGGTGTCGCAGCTCATCGAGATGCCGCTGATCGCTGTCACGCGGCGGCTGCTGTCGACCGCCCGTCCGCGGCTACGCAACCAGCGACGCACGGCATGAGGGTGGCCCCGCCAGCCGGTGGGTCAGCACCGGTCAGGCAGGTCTGCCTCCAGCGTGCGCCGCGGGCTACGCGCCCCGCTCAGGTCCTCCCTCTGCGGAAGGAGCCGCTGCCGACGATCTTAGTCGCCGCTGCCGCGCCAAACTCGAATGGAGATTTTTGTGCGTGGTTCAAACGGCTGGCTGGAAGAGAAGCCAGCAGCGCATGAACCGTCCACAACTTCTTGACGTGCCGTCAGCGATCGATGACCAGCTCAACGAAGCCGCACTCCATCGTGTTCCGGTCGAGGACGAGACGACAACAGAGCGACACGGCATCAGCTGAGGCCTGAGGCCTGAGGCCTGAGGCCTGAGGCCTGAGGCCTGAGGCCTGAGGACTGAGGGCGAGGAGAAACAGTTCAGAGTCCATCATTGAGCTGGATATATCGTGCGATTACAGGCAGAAGGACATGGAAGACGGAGCAGGTACGTCTCATGGAAGAACAGAGCCGCAGGCGGCACATGTTTCATTTTATCGACATCATTTAGATCGCCTTCATGACATCTCTACACTCCGCCCTCCTGCTTTCTTTTCTTGAGAGATATACCACCACTGTCATCTATGCGATCTCGAACGTCGTCCTTTCCCGTCTGCTCACCCCGCACGAAACCGGCCTCTTTACGGTGGGCTTCGCCCTTACTGTGATGATTGGAACCTTTCGCGACTTCGGCGTCGCAACCTATGTCATCCAGGAACCCGACCTCACCGACCAGAAGTGGCGCTCCGCCCTCGGCGTCAGCGCGATCACCAGCGGCTCGGTCTTTGTCGCCGTGATCGTCGCGAGCATCGTCGCCGGGCGCGCTTATCATGATCCGGACGTCACCAGGGTGATGCTGATCTCGGGCCTGACCCTGCTGCTGATCCCGTTCAACGCCCTCGTGCTGACTTGGCTCCGGCGCGAGATGCGCTATGGCGCGCTCTATAAGCTCTCCCTCGCAGGTGCGCTAACGCAAACCATGATCACCGTGATCCTGGCCTGGGCCGGCCACGGAGCCATGAGCATGGCCTGGGGCAGCGTCGCCAATTCCTTTATTATCTTGCTTGGCAGTATACGCCTGCGCCCACGCCAGTTCGGCTACCGCCCGTCACTCCAGGTGTGGCGACCGATTGCCGGGCTGGGCGTGTACTCCACAATCGGCAACCTGTGCGACACGATCACCCCCAACGGCGCCGATCTGTTCATCGGCCGCTTCGCGGGTCTTGCGGCTCTCGGCCAGTTCAGCAAGGGTGCAAGTCTCGTCGTGTTCGTCAACCAAGGGATGACAAGCGCGATCCTGCCAGTCATCCTGTCGCTGTTCGCGCAGAAGCGCCGTGCCGGCGAGCCGCTGGATGCGGCGCTCCCGCGGGCGCTGTGCCTGCTGACGGGGCTTACATGGCCCGCCTTTGCCGGGCTGTCGGTGGTCACGGGACCTGCGATTCGCCTGCTGTTCGGCCCGCAATGGAGCCCGGCGATCGCGCCAGCCAGCATTGTCGTGTTTGCTGCAATGATCACATCGATGACCGCCGTGCACGCCGTCGTCTATCAGGCCACCGGAGCCATGCGCATGCGCATGATCGTACAGCTCGCGGTTACCCCGGCGCAGCTTCTGATACTCTTTGCAGCCGCTCATGGTACGCTGGTGCAGGCTGCTCTCGGAACCATCGTAAGTGCGGTGGTCGAATATCTGCCGTCGCAGATCATGGTGAACCGGATCTGCGCCACCTCGACAAAGGCTGTGCTGGCCTAGCTCTGGACGAGCGCTATCGTTACCGGCTGCACCGCCGGAGCGGCCTCCGCAGCCTTCGCGTTGCCGATCATGCCACAGGCACCCCTGCCTGCGCTCGTGCTGGCGATCATCGCAGGCGGCGCGGGCTGGGTTGGCGGCCTCGCTCTCACTCGCCATCCACTCGGTTTGGAAGCGATCTCTCTCGTAAAGAACCGGTTATCGAGAACCGATTGACAGTATATTGTCACAACGAAAAGATGGAACGCCAGGACCTGTTGCAACTCATGATAAGTTCGCAAGGCCCCAGCCTTGCGCAAGCAGGACCGATTGGTGAAAGATGTGAATTACTCGGGATCCCTGGCAGGCTCCTGTCCACCAACCCAACCATCAACCGATTTCGACCATCAGCCAATGCATGCAACGCATAGTCAACAGGACGGACCCACCATGAAATCCGCTGAGCCGGTCGTCAG
>CALMVN010000040.1:461-3610 GCA_937873225.1 uncultured Acetobacteraceae bacterium | reverse complement strand
TCGTCAGCGTGATTGTGACGACCTACAACGGCTCCCTGTTGATAGACCAGACTATCGCCAGCATCCTGTCACAGACCTTTCGTGACTTTGAACTTATCATCGTTGACGATCTGTCGACGGACAACACTGCAGCTCGCGTCGAACGTTATGTCGATCCGAGAGTCCGTTTCGTACGTAATCCGCATAATCTTGGAGTTGTCGGAAGCCGCAACGTCGGCTTCTCCCTTGCACGTGGACGCTATATTGCAGCCCTCGATCATGATGATCTCAGCGTACCAGATCGGCTGGAACGCCAGGTCGCCTATCTTGACGCACATCCGGACGTGGTACTGGTTGGCTCGAGATGGCTGAACTTCAGCAACGGGCAGACGTCGCTTGATCCGTACGAAACCATAGACCCGCCGCTCGTCCACTGGGCGCTCCATCTTTCGAACATCATGTGCTACTCAACCCTCATGGTTCGGACCGATTGCGTCCGCCGTCTCTGCCCCCCCATGCGGCAGGAACGCGTTCTGGCCGACGACTTCGACTTCTACCATCGCCTTCTAGGCCTGGGACAGATTGCACGCCTTCCGGAACCTCTCGTTATCTACCGCCTGCATGGCAGCAACACCTTTCGGCTTCGAATGCACGAGATGCAGCGCAATGCAGCTCTGGTATTGGAAGATGCCTACAAGGCCTGGTTCGGGTCGCAGGCCAGCGACGTGTCGCAACTGATGACACGTCTCGTGGCCGGCCGTGAAACAGCCCGGACAGATGAGGAGCTTTGCCGGCTGCGGGATTGTCTGGAACACATGGCCCGCTCGTTCATCAGGGACAGCACGCCGCCGGCCCGCACGACTGACGCCATCCTGGCCTCCATCGGAGATATATGGGGGCTTGCGCTTGAGAGACGGATCAGGGCGGGCGGCCTATCCTCCTTTCGGCACGTCCCCGGGGTCTGGGTCGGGAACAGCCGCCGCCGCGCTGGACTCCTGAAGTCCATCGTGTTCGCGCTTGTTCCTGCGAAGGCCATTTTTCGGAGCGTCGGATACCTGGCGAGAAGTCGTCTGCCGGCGAGATCGGCCTCGACAGTTCCCACGGGCTTCCCGCGGGCCAGCACCTGGTCCGATCTACCGTCGCCGGCGTGGGACCGCATCGCAACGTCGCTGGTGATGGTCTTCTGCATCCCCACCCTTGCGTCAATCCTGGGGCGGTCGGTCAAAGGAGCGGCCAAGTCCCGATCTGCCAGACTTTTCAGCAAATGATGGTGGGTTGATGATCATCCACATACGACACGCAGCAGCCTGGCTCTTTATCGGATCCTGCTGATCATGGCTTTATCCACAAAAACGATGCAACGGATCCTGCGGCAGCTTCGTCTGCTTTACAGCAACCCCGAGGAATTTCTGCGGAACCTCAGACAATTCACCAACAAAGCTGAGTTCCTGGATCAGCTTCTGGATACGCCTCAGATCAGGAAGTTGGACGTCGAGATCATAGCTGACCCAAAGGGCTTGCCGCCGACGGCGAGCGTCAATGTTCTACTTCCTCGTATCGGGCCATCCGGCACGACGGGCGGGCCGAACACCGTTCTTCTGATTGCGGCACTGCTGGCCCATGGGGGCATTCCGGTCCGTTTTGTTTCCTGCGATGCTCCCCTCGCCTCTGACACCGACTGGTTTTGGATCCATTTGGCGCAACTGACAGGAATAGCCGGCCAACCTGCCGGGGCAGTCCTTCGGGATACGTTCGAATCACCGCTGCAGATCGGTGCCGATGACCTGGTCCTGGCCAGCTTCTGGACGACAGCCTATCAAGCGGCCGATATGGTCTCGAAAACGCGGCGCGATCAGTTTGTCTATCTGATACAAGATTTCGAGCCCGGCTTCTATCCGTGGTCCAGCCGCTACGCTCTTGCGGCGGCAAGCCTTAACCTAAGTTTTCATGCCATCATCAACGAGCAGACCCTGGCCGACTTCCTTTTCGAATCCCGGATCGGACGGTTCTCCGAGCCGGACTTCAAGAACCATTGTACCGTGTTTGAGCCGGCCATAGATGATCGCCTCTTCAAGCCGGTCATGGTCGACAGAAAACGGCCGCGGCGCATGTTGGTATATGCTCGTCCTACCAACCCGCGTAACCTTCTTGGTTTGGCAGTATCCGCACTCAGGACCGCCGTCGCTACATCTTCCTTCGAAGGGGACTGGGAGTTCCTCGCAATCGGCGCCCGTGGAAGCCTGCCCTCCATTCCTCTCGGAGCCGGAAGGATCCTGAAGGAGGCGCCGTGGATGGACTTAGCCGGCTACGCAGCCTTGTTGCAGTACTCCGATGTTCTTCTGTCGCCGATGCTGTCTCCTCATACCAGCTATCCGGTGCTGGAGATGGCCGCCTGCAGCCGCCTGGTGGTGACGACCAGCTTCGCCACAAAGACCGCTGCCTACTTGGCCGCGTTGTCCTCGAACATACTTGCCGTCGAAGCGACCGTCGAAGGGCTGACGCAGGGCTTGGTCACTGCCGCCGAACGCATCGAAGTAGGCCATATTGCCGAGTCTGTCCTGAAGCTTCCGGACACCTGGGAGAAGGCGCTCACCGGCGTAGACAGCGTCATCCGCGAGTTGCTGGCGATCGTTCCGGATAGTGGACAGATGTGAGTTTTTTGATGGATCCGGCGAGGCTTATCTACACGCGTCTTCCTAGGCAGGCACCGGCGCAAGACATATGGCGTGGGTTGCGGCACAAGAAAGCAGCGCTGCATCATGTGACACCGCTATATTGCGGTTCCGCTACATGCGTGCCGTGTGCAGCGGGCTTGAGGAGCGGCAGATCGTCGGAGTTCAGGCCGCGTCGGGCGAACGGCCAACGCCGCAGAGCGCCAGGAACTGTCGGCTCCGGCTTTTCCATTCCCTCGTTATGGCATGATGCAGACCCGCTTCAGCAATGGTGCGTCGTAAGAAGGCATCCTCATAAAGTCGTCGCATCGCTTCTTTGATCGCGTCGATCGATCTGCCGTCGACCACCAGCCCGGTCTCGCCGTCGCGCACCACGTCGCGGCTGCCGCCGTCCCGGCCGGCGATCACGGGAAGGCCACAGGCGTTGGCTTCCAGGAACACTGATCCGAAAACTACAATGTCGCCGCTGCTTGTCTCACGGTTCGGCATGACGAACAC
>CALMVN010000040.1:0-451 GCA_937873225.1 uncultured Acetobacteraceae bacterium | reverse complement strand
CACCTGGCCCAGCCGGTAATGCGCGACCAGGTCGTCCTCGGTCACCTGCCCGGCCAAGATCACCCGGTCCGCCACGCCTTCCTCCCGCGCGATGCGGCGCAGTTCCGGCTCAAACGGCCCGGCGCCCACCACCAGATAGCACGCGTCGGGCGCCGACGGCAGCAGCCGGGCGAAGGCGCGGATCGCCTGGTCCAGCCCCTTCTTCTCCAGCAGCCGGCACACGGACACGAACACGAAGTGGCCTTGGAGCCCGTATCGCTGCACGAGGTCCGGCCTCCGAGGGCCCGGATGAAAGCGCGCGGTGTCCACGCCGTTCTCGATCAGGCACAGGCGCGACCTGGCCTCCGGCCCGAGCAGGGCCTGCACTGCCGACAGCGTGAAGCGACTGACCACGACGATCCGGTCCGCCGCCAGCAGGGCCGCGCGGCAGCGCCGGTGGTCCGGGTCGTAC
>CALMVN010000039.1 GCA_937873225.1 uncultured Acetobacteraceae bacterium | reverse complement strand
CAACCTGGGCGAGGTGTCGCCCAGGGAGCTCAAGGGGCTGGCGGAGGAGATCGGCCGCGGGACAGGAGCCGGCGTGGTGGCGCTGGTGTCCACGGCGGAGGGCAAGGGCAGCGTGGTGGCGTGGGTGTCGCCGGAGCTGGCCGGGCGGCTGGACGCGGTGGCGCTGGTGCGCGAGGCGAGCGCCGCGATGGGCGGCAAGGGCGGCGGCGGACGGTGGGAGCTGGCGCAGGCGGGCGGCCCGGACGGCGCCCGGGCGGACGCGGCGCTGGACGCGATCCGGGCGGTGCTGGCGCGGGAAGGCTGAGGACGGGCGCCATCGGCTTCCGCACGCGGCGGCCCGGGAAGGGGATCGGGAACGTGGCAAGGCAACCGGCCCGGCCCGCGCGGCGTCCCTGCCGGGAAGACGCGGCAGGAGCATCGATCGCTTGTACAACCCCATCTCCGACTACGGGCTGATCGGCGACACCCACAGCACCGCGCTGATCGACCGGGACGGCTCGATCGACTGGCTGTGCTGGCCGCGGCACGATTCGCCGTCGGTGTTCGCGCGCCTGCTGGACGACCGCAAGGGGGGCTCCTGCGGCCTGGTGCTCGACGGGGCGACGGGACGCAGCCGGCGCTACCTGCCCGGCACCAACATCCTGGAAACGCGGTTCGAGACCAGCACCGGCGTGGCGGTGCTGCTCGACCTGATGCCGGTGCATCCGCCGGACACGGTGGCCGAGGAAGGACCGGACGGCGAGGCGGAAAGCCGGCTGATCCGAATCCTGTGTTGCGAGGCGGGCAGCGTGTCGGGCGGGTTCACGATACGGCCGGCCTTCGACTACGGCCGCGCCGAGGCCACGGCGGTCCCGGTGGCGCACGGGGTGCTGTTCGCCGCCGGCGACCGGATGCTGCGCGCGACGGGCAGCGACACGATGACGATCGAGGGCGGGACGGCCACGGCGGCATTCCGGCTCGAGACCGGGATGCGCTGCGTGCTGGTGCTGGCCCATGGCGACGGCGACCGGCTGCCGCTCCTGGACGGCACCGGGGATGCGCTGCGTCGGCTGGAGCGGACGCGGGCGTACTGGGAGGACTGGAGCGCCCGATGCTCCTACCGCGGGCCGTATCGCGACGCGGTGCTTCGCGGCGCGCTGTGCCTCAAGCTGCTCACCTACTCGCCGAGCGGCGGCATCGTCGCGGCGCCCACCACCTCGCTGCCGGAAGCGGTGCCCGGCAAACGCAACTACGACTACCGCTTCGCCTGGATGCGCGACGCCAGCTTCACCGTGTCGTCCTTCGCCCGGCTCGGCTACACGCGCGAGGCGGGGGAGTTCCTGCGCTTCCTGCGCGATTCCGGTGCCAGCTACGGCCGCAACCTGCGGCTGATGTACGGCATCGACGGCGACACCCCGGCGCAGGCCACGCTCGACGGGCTCGAAGGCTGGCGCGGCGTCGGCCCGGTGCAGGTCGGCAACAACGCGATCGACCAGGTGCAGAGCGACATCTACGGCGAGCTGCTGGCGGCGCTGCACGACTTCCTCCACGCGGTGGACTTCGACCCGCCGCAGAAGACCAACGACCACCTGCCGGACACCCTGGTGAACCTGGTCGAGGCGGCGCTGGCGCAGCGCGGACAGCCGGACCAAGGGCTCTGGGAGATGCCGGGGCCGCCGCAGGTGATGCTGCACAGCCAGGCGATGATCTGGGTCGCCGTCACCTGCGCCGCCGCGATCGGGCGGAGGATCGGGCATCCGGAGCCGGAGGTGCTGGACGACTGGGAGCGGATCGGGGACGAGCTGCGCGAGGAGTTCCTCCGGCGCGGCTGGAACGAGGAGGCGCAGGCCTACACCATGGCCTATGGCAGCACGGCACTGGACGCGTCGGTGCTGCGCCTGGTGATCTTCAAGGCGATCGACCCGCGGGATCCGCGCCTGGAAAGGACCCTGGCGGCGATCGAGCGGGAGCTGGGTGCCGGGGACCTGCTCTACCGCTACCGGGTGGACGACACGCTGGAGGGCGACGAGGGCACCTTCACCGCCTGCGCGTTCTGGCGCGCGGGCGTGCTGGCGATGGCCGGGCGAACGGGCGAGGCGGCGGCACTGTTCGAGCGGCTGCTGACGCGGGGCAACGATCTCGGGCTGTATGCAGAGCAGATCGACGCCGCCAGCGGCGAGCAGCGGGGCAACTTCCCGCAGGCCTTCACCCACATGGCGCTGGTCAACAACGCGCTGCGGCTGCAGGCGGAGGGCGTGGGGGCGAACGGCGGGGCGGCGGCAACGTCGGGCTGATCCCGGCCCGGTTGGCGGCGGCGCGGACGACATGGCACCCCGCATGGTGCCGGTGCGGTCGGCGGCGGTGGGCCGAGTCGGCGGGTCCGGGGCGAGCCGGATCGCGGGCCACCCCTGATC
>CALMVN010000038.1:5468-10352 GCA_937873225.1 uncultured Acetobacteraceae bacterium | reverse complement strand
GTCGAGCATCTTTATCCGACCGACCGAGCCGGTTCGGTCGGATGATGCTCTAGCCAGGGCGTGACGGCCAGTTGCGACGGCCGCACCCTGCCTGGGGCCATCCTCCTGGATGTCCATCCGGGGCTCCGGGGCGAGGGCTGCGCCAGGCGCCACCCGGACTAGCGGGTTGGACGCGAAGCCCCGGAAAACGGTGATCCAGGCAGACGCGAAGTCGACGCCGTGGATCCCCAGCCGGAGCATCGGGAAGGCGATCTACGGTTTCCCGTACCGCCTGACCTGACCCTTGCCGGCTGGCGCCTCGTGCGTCCTGATATGCCCGGACAGGGACACGATTCGCATGGTCAGGCGAGCGCATGTTGAAACGGCGGCGTTCAATCAGGACCTCTCACTGCCCTACAGCTTGCGTATCACTGACTTCGAGTACGCGATGGAGAACGTCTATGCGTTCTTCTTCGACGTGAATACGTTCCTGGCTCGGAAAGGCCTTGCTCGCCTGGAGGAGATGCTCAGGCCCGCCACGATGAGTGGCATAGTTTCCGACATGATTGCTGCTTCATTGGCGAAGGCATCTCGGACCCTGGTCGAGAACAAGTACCACAATGGGCATCCTGATCTCATACTTCGCAATCATTATCCGCAAGACAGCGTGAAGTCTGGCGAGCATGGTGTCGAGATCAAGACCACACGCAAGGCCGGCGGTGCCGTTGACATGCATGGCGCCCGTGCCCAGTGGATGTGCGTGTTTGTCTACCGGACCGACAACGTTTCCGAGCCGGCGATGGATCGCGAGGCAATGCGCTTCACGGAGGTCTACCTGGGGCAGGTGACCCAAGCCGACTTCCGGAAGAATCCTCGCGGCGATCTCGGCACTCGCACAGCGACGCTCGACAGGCAAGGCATCGCCAAGCTGCGGCAGGGCTGGGTGTATCGCACCGGCTGAGGGCGCCGGGACCGTCATGCTTCCTGAATTGACGTCCCGACGTCATTGGTGCCTTCTTCCGCCACCAGGGAGGAACACATGCAGGCGCCAGGCGCGATTCGGGACGCCATCATCGACTATCTGGCGGCTCTCGGCAGCGACGCCTGCCTGGACACCATCCACGGCGCGGCAAGGGCCAGGCTGGGCGAGGTGCCGAAGAGCTCGGTCCGCTCGTACCTCAGGCTGAACACGCCCAGGCTGTTCGAGAGGACCGGTCGGGGCCGCTACCGCCTGCAGGCGAGGCACGACCTGTTCTCGGAGCGGGCGCCCGAGGCGCCGCAGCCAGTGTTCGTCGACAACCTCGCCAAGCTCTACCATGCGGACTGCTTCGCGTGGCTGGCGCAGCAGCCGGAGCGGTCGATCCACGCCGTCGTGACCGATCCGCCTTACGGGCTGGTGGAGTACACGGCCAAGGAGCAGGAGAAGCTCCGCGCGGGCCGGGGCGGGATATGGCGCATCCCACCCTCCTTCGACGGCCACCTCCGGGCGCCCTTGCCCCGGTTCACGGTGCTGGATCAGCAGGATCGCGCGGACCTGCACGCGTTCTTCAAGCGGCTGGCGGCACTGCTTCAGCGGGCGACCGTGCCGGGTGCCAATGTCGTGGTCGCCTCGAACCCGCTGCTCGCGCATGTGGTCGCCGGCGCCATGGTCGAGGGCGGCCTGGAGATGCGCGGCTACATCGCACGCCTCGTCATGACCATGCGCGGCGGCGACCGGCCCAAGAACGCCCACGAGGAGTTCCCAGGGGTGTCCGTCATGCCCCGGTCGATGTGGGAGCCGTGGATCGTCCTCCGCAACCCCGTGGAGGGGCGCGTGCAGGACAACCTCCGGAAGTGGGGAACGGGGGGCTTCCGGCGTCCCTCCGCCGAGCGCCCGTTCGGGGACATGATCCGCTCGGCGCCGACTTCCGCAGCGGAGCGCAAGATCGCCCCGCACCCGTCGCTCAAGCCGCAGGCCGTGCTCCGCCAGATCGTCCGGGCTTCCCTGCCGCTGGGCGAGGGCACCGTGTTCGATCCGTTCGCCGGATCGGGGTCGACCCTGGCGGCGGCGTGTTCGGTCGGCTACCCCAGCATCGGATGCGAGACGGACGAGCACTACGTCCGGATGGCGTCCAGGGCGATCCCGCAGCTCGCCGGGCTCGCGGTTCAGGACCCTTTTGCCGGTTTCTGAGGCTGGCCGTTCCTGTTGTCGCTGGCTGAAGCGGTCCAAAACGTCTTCGTCATGGTCGGCACCGAGCCCCTGATGCCAGCTGCGTCAGGGTCTGACCGGCAGGCGAGCAAGCCGCAGGCCTCCGCCCATCGATCCGCTTCGCAGCTCGATCCGCCGGGACTGGAGGCCCCATCAGTCTTGAACCGGGTTTCCAAAGGGCGACTGTTTCTTTGGCGGGTCCAGGGCAGGGCCCTGGCCTGTGCAGGTCGAACCCCACCGCCCTCGGTATGTGCGGTGTCACGGAAGCGGTCGGCTTGCGGTTCGGGCTTTGCGCGACCAGGGCGTTGACCTTCTCCCGCCATGGAGGCGTCGCATCGGACGCCGACAGCGGTTCGTCCCGGTCCCTTCATCATCGCGCCACAGGATCCCCCACGTCCGTGACGAGACCGACCAGGGCGATCAGCAAGTCGGCACAGGTGGTTTGCACAGTCGGCTCGGCACCCTGAACCATCGGGTCACCGATGGCATCGGGCGCGTCCGGCAGGTCCACGGTGCCGGGGAGGGCGAGCAGTCGAAGACCAGGGCTTGTCGAAACGGCGCGCACGAAGCCTTCATCGATCTGCCGTTCAGCCTCATCGAGGCCGACCTCGTCCACCTTCGCTTGCGATCCTTCCCGACCGAATCACAGCCCGTCGGGAATGATCCGGCTCGTGCGTCTCGTTCCCGCGGCACTTCATGGCGTATCATCCTCTGGGACCTGATCGAGCTGGCCATGGTCACGAGCGATCGCTCTGGACCAGATGATCCTTGTCATGGCGACGCCGTCGTCACGTAGCCTGGTGGGCGGACAGCGGGGCTTCCGTCCGTCGAGCGGCTCCTCATCGTGTCGGCTCCGCCTGCTGTCGGGCTGTCTGCCCGGACCGGACTCGACGTGCCGAAGCTGCGGGCGCGGCGTCCCGCGTGAACCCGATCGGACAGCTAGCCGGCGATCGCCGCGTTCATCGCCCGCACCCCGGCGCCGGGGCCGCCCGGATGGCTCCACACCGCGCCGACCACCGCCAGGAAATCCGCGCCCGCCTCCACCAGCGGGCGGCAGTTCTCCGCGGTGATGCCGCCGATCGCCACCACCGGCAGCTCCATCATCTCCGACCACCAGCGAAGCAGCTCGGGATCGGCGCGCAGGTCCGTTTCCTTGGTGGCGGACGGGAAGAACGCGCCATAGGCGACGTAGTCGGCGCCGAGCTCGCCCGCCACCATGGCGGCGTCGCGGCTGTCGTAGCAGGACACGCCGAGCTGCAGCTCGCCCAGCACCTTGCGCGCCCGGGTGACGTCCATGTCGTCGGCGCCGACATGGGCGCCGTCGCAGCCGGAGCGCACGGCGAGGTCGGGCCGGTCGTTGAGGATGAAGGCGACGTTGCGCGCCTGCGCCACCGGACGCAGCAGCTCCACCGCGTGGAGGATCTCGTCGTCCGACACGTGCTTGAGCCGGAGCTGCACCGCGCCGACGTCGCCGGCGTCCAGCGCCTCGGCCAGCAGGGGGATGAAGTCCTGCGGCGCCAGCGTCGGCGGCGTCACCAGATAAAGGCGGCAGGGCTCAGGCATCCCGCGGCGTCCCGCTCAGGCCCGGGCAACGGCGCGGCGGCCGCCACGTCCGCGCGGAAGGGTGCTGGGATGCGGCGTGTTCGGCATCGGAACGGTCCTGCGCGACGAAACGCGTCCGACCGGATCTAGCCGAGCCGACCGGGCTTGTCATCCGCCCGCGCCCGCGCCCGCGCCCACGCCGGCGCCGAGCCAGGAGTCGAGTCGGCGCCTCGCCCCCGGCTCCGCGAGGTCCAGCGCCGGCGGACGCGACGGAAGCACGATCGCGCCGAGCGGTGCGGCGCGCTCCAGCACCGCAGGACGCTGCGGGCAGCCGCCGGACAGGATCAGGCCGCGCTGGCCGAGGCGAAGCGCTTCCACCGCACGTCCCGCCGCGTCCCCGCAATCCAGCAGATCCTCCCGGCGCAGGCAGGGCCGGAGCGCCGACGCCGCCACGACCAGGGCGCGCCACCAGGCGGCGCCCATGAAGCAGGCGGCGTCCGGCGCGGACAACAGGGTGATCGCGTCGCAGCCCGTGCGTATGCCGGCCTCCAGCGCCGCGCGCGCGTCGTCCAGGCCGTGGATCACGATCGCCCGGGGCCAGGGTCTGCCAGCGGTCATGCTTGACGTTCAAGTCGTTGCGCGCGAACAGTCAAGCAGGACGTGAACCAGGTGTGGGGTGCCGGTGGTGCAGCAGAACCAGTGGCGGCAGGACCCGGCCTCGCAGGATCCAGCGCCGCAGGACGACGGCGCGATCCTTCGGCTCGAGGCAGCGCTGCGACGGATCGCCGCCGCCGGCCGCAGGCAGGACGAGCTGCGCGTCGCCGAGCTGACCGCGCGCGCCGCCCAGCACGAGGCCGAGCTGCTTCTGCAGGCGCAGGGCGAGCGCGAACAGGCCGACCGTCGGCGCGACGAGGCCGAGGCGCTTCGGCGCGTGGACGAGCAGGCATCGCAGCGGGAGGACGAGATGCGCGAGCTGGCCGCCCGGCTCGACGGGCTGATCGCCATGGTGCGGGCGGCGATTCCGGACTGGGAGCCGGGCCGAGCCGAGCTTGGCCGAACCGAGCTTGGCCGAACCGAGCTTGGATTGGCCGAGTCGGGCCGAGCCGAGCCGGGATTGGCGGAGCCGGGATCGGCTGCGTCGGTTTTGGCGCCGGCCGGAAGGGGCTGAGCCGATG
>CALMVN010000038.1:0-5368 GCA_937873225.1 uncultured Acetobacteraceae bacterium | reverse complement strand
GAGCCGGGATCGGCTGCGTCGGTTTTGGCGCCGGCCGGAAGGGGCTGAGCCGATGGCCCAGGTCACGGTGCGGATCAACGGCTACGCCTACGCGGTCGGCTGCGAGGACGGGCAGGAGCCGCACCTGCAGTCGATGGCGGCGCAGGTGGAGCGGCGGATCGAGCGGATCAAGTCGATCGGCGGCCAGAGCGGCGAGGCGCGGCTGCTGGCGCTGGCCGCCCTGCTGATGGCCGACGAGCTGCACGACCTGGCAGCGGAGAAGCTGCCGTCCGGCACCGCCAGCGCGCTGGCGGAGGGCGAGCAGGCGCGCACGCTGATGATGCAGCGGGCGCAGCTGGTGGCCGGGCTCGCCGATCGCGCGGAAGCCATTGCGGCGGCGCTCGAGCGCGACTAGGTATGGTCGGGCGGGGCTACCCGGTTCGTCAGGCAATTCAACCCCCGAGCCGATAAGCACTTCCTCGGTGACTGGCACTGTCGCGATCCTGGTCGCGTTACCTGGTTGCCACCTGCACTAGCGGGTTCAGGGAGGCTGACAGTCCAACGGCCATGGTGGCTCCGCGCTTCTCCTCATGTCGCTGAAGGGTCCGCAGGAGGCCAAACGTGCCCTGCGCGCGCTGCTCCGTGGCAGCCGACGAGTCGGCGACGAGCGGGCGCTGGTGGACGCGCTGCTGGCGCTGCCGGTGCCGCCGGACCTGGTGCTGGCGGGAATCTGGCCGCTGCCGGGGGAACCGTCGCTGGTATCGGCCTGGGACGCCCTGCACGGGCGCGGGCACCGGATCGTGCTGCCGGAAACCACGCCGCCCGGCACCGCCCTCCTGTTCCGGTGCTGGACGCCGGAGACGGTGCTGCGGCCGGGCCGGTTCGGCACCCTGCATCCGGACGGGCCGGTGCAGCCGCCGGACCTCGTGTTCGTGCCGCTGCTCGCCTGGGACCGGCGCCTGTCGCGGCTGGGCTACGGCGGCGGCTACTACGACCGGACGCTGGCGGCACGGCCGGACGCGGTCGCGGTCGGGATCGGCTTCGCGTCGCAGGAGGTGGCAGCGGTGCCGGTGGGCCCTTATGACGTGCCGCTCGACGCGGTGCTGACGGAACGCGGGCCGGTGACGGCGGAAGGACAAAGCTTTGCGGATCTTGTTTCTGGGCGACATCGTCGGACGCAGCGGCCGTGATGCGGTCGAGGCGCGGCTGCCGGAGCTGAGGCGCCGGCTCGGCATCGAGCTCGCGGTGGTGAACGCCGAGAACGCCAGCCACGGCTTCGGCCTGGCGCCGGCGATGGCCGACACGCTGTTCGCCGCCGGCTGCGACGTGCTCACGCTGGGCAACCACGCCTGGGACCGCAAGGAGCTGATCGGCCACATCGGCAGCGCGCCCCGGATCCTCCGGCCGCTGAACTTCCCGCCGGGAACGCCCGGCGCCGGCAGCGTGCTGGTGAGCCTCGCCGACGGGCGCAAGGCGCTGGTGGTGAACGCGATGGGCCGGCTGTTCATGGACCCGCTGGACGACCCGTTCCGGATCGTGCCGGAGCTGCTGTCGCGGCATCGGCTGGGGGTGACGGTGGCGGCGATCGTGCTCGACTTCCATGCCGAGGCGACCAGCGAAAAGGCGGCGCTGGCGCACCTGCTCGACGGGCGGGTGTCGCTGGTGGTGGGCACCCATACCCACACCCCCACCGCCGACCACCGCATCCTGCCGGGCGGCACCGCCTTCCAGGCCGATGCCGGGATGTGCGGCGACTACGACAGCGTGATCGGCATGGGCAAGGAGGCCGCGGTGGCGAAGTTCGTGCGCAAGATGCCGGGCGAGCGGCTGCAGCCGGCGGACGGCGAGGCCACGATCTGCGGGCTGTTCGTGGACACCGACGACGCGACAGGCCTCGCCCGCCGGGTGGCGCCGGTGCGGATCGGCGGCGGGTTGTCGCCGGCGATGCCGGAGGCGTGACCGGTTCCGGCTATCGGCCGCGCAGGTAGGTGACGATGTCGACCAGGCCGGCGGCGGACACCGGCAGCAGAAGCAGGCTCAGCCCGAGCACCAGCAGCAGCACCGTCAGCACGTTCTCGGCGCGCGAGGGCCGTGCCGGCTGGTTGCGCCGCGTCAGGAAGTCGATTCCGTCGAAGGGCACGGCCGGGTCTCCTCATGGCCAGGACCAGGACTATCGTCGCAGCTTGCGTTCCGTTGCAAGGCGAAACGGGGCGGGACCCTGTTATCGCAGCGGCGGCTCGTCGAAGCCGCGCAGCTTGCGCGAATGCAGCCGGTCCACGCCCTGCGCGCGGAGCGAGCGCATGGTCTCGATGCCGACCATCAGGTGCTGGCTGACCCGCTCGCGGTAGAAGCGGTTGGCCATGCCGCGCAGCTTCAGCTCGCCGTGCAGCGGCTTGTCGGACACGCAGAGCAGGGTGCCGTAGGGCACCCGGAAGCGGAACCCGTTGGCGGCGATCGTCGCACTTTCCATGTCCACCGCGATCGACCGGCTCATGTTGATCTGCCTGGCCTGGGCCGCGAAGCGCAGCTCCCAGTTGCGGTTGTCGGTGGTCATCACCGTGCCGGTGCGCAGCCGGGTCTTGAGCTCCGGCCCCGTGAGGCCGGTGACCCGGCTGGTCGCCTCCTGCAGCGCCACCTGCACCTCCGCGATCGGCGGCACCGGCACCCAGGGCGGCAGGTCGTCGTCCAGCACGTGGTCGGCCCGCAGGTAGCCGTGCGCCAGCACGTAATCGCCGAGCCGCTGGGTGCGGCGCAGGCCGGCGCAATGACCCACCATCAGCCAGCAATGCGGACGCAGCACCGCCACGTGGTCGGTGATGGTCTTGGCGTTGGATGGCCCCACGCCGATGTTGATCAGGGTGATGCCGTCGCCGTCGGCGCGCACCAGGTGGTAGGCCGGCATCTGCGGCAGCGGCCCGATCGGGCCGGGGCCCGGCGCGTCCTTGGCGTGCACGATGTCGCCCGGCTCGACGAAGCGCTCGTACTCGCCGCCTTCCTGCAGCCGGGCCTGGCCGTACTCGCGGAACTCGTCGACGTAGCGCTGGTAGTTGGTGAGCAGCACGAAGCGCTGGAAGTGCTTCGGCGCGGTGCCGGTGTAGTGGTGCAGCCGGCCCAGCGCGTAGTCCACCCGCTCTGCGGTGAACAGCGACAGCGGCCGCGGCTCGTCCGGCGTGGGCGTCAGCTGGCAGTTGGCGATGCGGTCGTCGGTGGTGAGGAGGTCCGGCAGGGCGAAGCGGACGTCGAGCGGGCGCAGGGGGTCGGCGGACACGTCCGATACGCTTGCGTCGATCACGTAGGGCAGCGGGATCTGGCGGTGCGAGCGGCCGACCAGCACCGGCCGCCCGTAGTGCCGCAGCAGCAGGCCGATCTGCTCGCGCAGGTAGGCCGCGAACAGGGCCGGCCTGGTCAGCGTGGTGCCGTAGAAGCCGGGTTCGAGCAGCACCCCGTACGGGAAGCGGTCGTCGGCCGGCTGCGCGTCCGCATCGATCTCGATCGCGAGGTAGGGATACACCGCCCCCGCCGCCTGGCTCGCGTCGCGACGGAGGAAGCCGTCGCGGAGGAGGGCGACGCTCTCGTCGTAGAGCGCGCGTATCCGCGACACCGCCTCGTCCGCATCGTCGAAGGCGGCGAAATTCCGTCCCGCCCGCGCCCGGAGGGCGGCCTGGCCTTCGGGCGGTGGCTGGTCCATGCGGTGCTCGCTCCGTGATGACGCCGGGTGCTGCGGGCGAGCCTACCATTGCGCAGCCGGTGTGACACGTGTTCCTCCGGTGACGTACCGGCCCAGGAGACCGCACGCATGTCCGCCGATCCCGTTCCCTCCGCCCCCGGCGGCGCACCGGTTCCCGCGGCGCAATGGGCGATGCTGGTCGGGTTGTCGCTGCTCTGGGGCGGCTCGTTCTTCTTCTACAAGATCCTGGCGCCGGTGCTGCCGCCGTTCACCCTGGTGCTGGGGCGGGTGGCGATCGCCGCCGTGGCGTTGTGGCCGGTGCTGCTGCTGCGCGGCGAGGCGATTTGGCCCACGGCGGCGCTGTGCGGCTGGTTCCTGCTGCTCGGCATGCTGAACTGCGCCCTGCCGTTCTGCCTGTTCGCCTGGAGCGAGCGCGTGCTTCCCAGCGGGCTGGCGGCCCTGCTGAACGCGCCGACCCCGATCCTGACCGCGATCGTCGCGCACCTGGCCATCCGGGACGAGCGCCTGACCCGTCGCACCGTCGCCGGCGTGCTGTGCGGGTTCGCCGGCGTGGCGGTGCTGATCGGGCCGGCCGTCCTGGGCGGCCTCGGCGCGTCGAACCTCCTGGCCGAGCTCGCCTGCCTCGTCGCGTCGCTGGCCTACGCGTTCGGCGGCGTGCTGGCGCGCCGGATTCGCGGCGTGACGCCGCTGCAGTTCGCCACCGGGCAGCTGAGCGGGGCAGTGGCGGTGATGCTGCCGCTGGCCGCCTTCGGCGACCGGTTCTGGAGCCTGCCGCCGCTGCCGCCGTCGGGCTGGGCGTCGCTGCTCGGAATCGCGCTGCTGAGCACTGCGCTCGCCTACCTGCTGTATTTCCGCATCCTGGCCTCGTCCGGGGCGACGCGGGCGGCGCTGGTGACGTTCCTGGTGCCGGTCAGCGCCCTGCTGCTCGGGCTCGTGTTCCTGGGCGAGCCGATCGCGCCGCGCGACGGGCCGGCGATCCTGCTGGTGGCGGCGGGCCTTGCGATCACCGACGGCCGGCTGCTGCGGCTGTTCCGGCGCGCGCCGGCCCCGGCCTGACGCCGCCTTGCGTGAACGGCGTTCACCGGATCAGGATGTAGTTCACCGTCAGGTCGATGTCGAAATGGTCGCCGGCCATGTCGTCCGGCACCGGCGGCAGGGTCGCGCCGCGGAACATGCCGGTGGTGGCGTCGTCCAGCGCGTAGGCGCCGGAGGAGTCGACCAGCCGGGCGCTCTTCACGTGGCCGCTGCGGTCGATCACCACGTGCACCCGCGACGCGCCGTCCTCGCCGCGCTCGGCCGCCTCGGGCGGGTAGTACAGGTGCCGGCGGATCCAGCTGTCGATCTCCGAGCCGTAGTCGTCGCTGACGCCCTTGATGCCGACGGTGGCGTAGGGGGTGTTGAGGTGGCCGTTCCTGACCAGCGGCCCGAGCGACAGATCGACCGGGGCGTGCGAGCCGCCGGGACGGCCGGTGCGGGCGCGTGCTGGTCCTGCCTGCGGCCCCGCCTGCGAGAACGACAGGTCCATCGGGTGCGAGAACGGCGAGCTGCGCGCGCTGCGCGTCGGCGGCGCGGTGCGCAGCGGGATGCGGGCCGGCGCCCGTTCCGGCTGCGGTTGCGGCTCGGGCGGCAGCGGCTCGAGCTCGGGCATCGGCACGGGCGGAAGGGTCGGCAGGACCTCGGTGTTGACCGACGGCTCCTGCG
>CALMVN010000037.1 GCA_937873225.1 uncultured Acetobacteraceae bacterium | reverse complement strand
AGAAAAGGTCACCCGCATGGACACGATCCTGTCGCGGCTTGCCGGCTACCGGGCGCAAGGACGGCCGCAGGGCATCACCTCGGTATGCTCGGCGCACCCGCTGGTGATCGAGGCGGCGCTGCTGCAGGCCCGGCACAACGATGCCGACGCGCTGATCGAGGCCACCTGCAACCAGGTCAACCAGGAGGGCGGCTACACCGGCATGACCCCGGGCAGGTTCCGCGACGTCGTCCTCGACATCGCGAACCGCGTCGGCTTCCCGCAACGGCGCATCATCCTCGGCGGCGACCATCTCGGGCCCAACCCGTGGAAGCACCTTCCAGCCGACGAGGCGATGCGTCGCGCCGGCGACATGATCGCCGCCTACGCCGCGGCGGGCTACGGCAAGCTGCACCTCGACTGCAGCATGGGCTGCGCCGGCGAGCCGGCGGCGCTGGACGACCGCATCACCGCGGAACGGGCGGCGCAGCTGGCCGCACGCGCGGAGGACGCAGCACCCGGCCAGGCGGTCTACGTGATCGGCACCGAGGTGCCGACGCCGGGCGGGGCCACCGAGGGGCTCGACCACCTCCGACCGACCGCGCCGGACGCGGTGCTGGCCACCCACGCGGTGCACGAGGCGGCGTTCCGGGGCGTGGCGGACGGCGCCTGGAACCGGGTGATCGCGCTGGTGGTGCAGCCGGGCGTCGAGTTCGGGCACGACGCCGTTGCGGTGTACAAGCCTGACGCGGCGCGGGCGCTGTCGGCGGCGCTCGACCGGCTGCCGGGCCTGGTGTTCGAGGCGCATTCCACCGACTACCAGCCGGAAGCAGCCTTGCGCCAGCTGGTGCGGGACGGGTTCCCGATCCTGAAGGTCGGGCCCGGGCTGACCTTCGCCCTGCGCGAGGCGCTGTACGGGCTGGACGCCATCGCGGCGATGCTGCACCCGGCCGCGCCGCGTCTGCCGGAGCAGATGGAGGCGCTGATGCTGGCCGAGCCGAGGCATTGGCGGACGCACTATCCGGGCGACGCCGAGGCTCAGCGCGTGCTGCGCCACTACAGCTACAGCGACCGCATCCGCTACTACTGGCCGGAACCGGACGCGACGGCGGCCGTGGCGGCGCTGATGCGCCGGCTCGGCGGCACGGCGCTGCCGGAAACGCTGGTCAGCCAGTACCTGCCGCGCGTCTACGACCGGGTGATGGCGGGCCTGCTGAAGCCGGAGGCGCGGGTGCTGCTGGTGGAGGCGGTGCGCGACGTGCTGCGGGTGTACGGCAGGGCCTGCGCCGCCTGACAACGGACGGCCGGCACAACGGGGAGAGACGAGGACATGAGCGGAAAGCTGGACGGCAAGGTGGCGGTGATCACGGGTGCCGCGCGCGGCATCGGCCGGGCGATCGCGGCCCGATACGTGGCCGAAGGGGCCACGGTGGTGATCGCCGACCTGAACGAGGCCGGCGCCAAGGCGGCAGCGGCCGAGATCGGCGGCGCCTGCAGCGGCATGGCGTTCGACGTGACCAGCCAGGAGTCGATCGACGCCCTGGTGGCCGGCGTGGTCGCGGCGCACGGGCGGCTGGACATCCTGGTCAACAACGCCGGCATCTTCGACATGGCGCCGACCGTGGAGATTTCCCGGGAAAGCTACCGGCGCGTGTACGCGGTGAACGTGGAGGGCCTGCTGTTCACCACCCAGGCGGCGGCGAAGCAGATGATCGCGCAGGGACGCCCGGCCGGCGGCGGGGCGGCGGGCAAGATCATCAACTTCGCGTCCCAGGCCGGGCGGCGCGGCGAGCCGCTGGTGGCGGTGTACTGTTCCAGCAAGGCGGCGGTGATCAGCCTGACCCAGAGCACCGGGCTCGACCTGATCCGGCACGGCATCAACGTCAACGCCATCGCGCCGGGCGTGGTCGACAACGAGCACTGGGACCACGTGGACGCGAGCTTCGCCCGCCACGAGAACCTCCAGCCCGGCGAGAAGAAGCGCATCGTCGGCGCCGCGGTGCCGTTCGGCCGCATGGCGCGTCCCGAGGAGATCGGCGGCCTGGCGACCTTCCTGGCCAGCGCGGACGCCGACTACATCGTTTCGCAAACGTACAACATTGACGGCGGCAACTGGATGAACTGATTGTTCCGCCACGCTGTCGGCCAAGGGGCGGGATCAACCGCCCCCGCGACTCGAACCAGGACCCCGGGAGGATCCGAACACATGAGGACACTGAAGCACCTGCTGGCGACGACCGCGGCGGCCGGAGCGCTGGCCCTCGGCGCCGGCGCGGCCCATGCCGACACCACCCTGACCATCGCCACGGTCAACAACGTGCAGATGATCGAGATGCAGAAGCTCTCGCCGACCTTCGAGCACGAGCATCCGGACATCCACCTGCGCTGGGTGGTGCTGGAGGAGAACACGCTGCGCCAGCGCGTCACCACAGACATCGCCACCCATGGCGGCCAGTTCGACATCCTGACCATCGGCAACTACGAGGTGCCGCTCTGGGCCAAGCGCAGCTGGCTGCAGGCGTTCGACAACCTGCCGTCGAGCTACGCCGTGGACGACATCATCCCGCCGGTGCGCGCCGGGATCAGCTACAAGGACCACATCTACGCGCTGCCGTTCTATGCCGAAAGCGCAATGACGTTCTACCGCAAGGACCTGTTCGCCAAGGCCGGGCTGACCATGCCGGCGCAGCCCACCTACGACCAGATCCGCCAGTTCGCCGACAAGCTGACCGACAAGAACAACCAGGTCTACGGCATGTGCCTGCGCGGCAAGCCGGGCTGGGGCGAGAACATGGCCTACTTCTCGACGCTGGTGACGGCGATGGGCGGGCAATGGTTCGACATGTCCTGGAAGGCGACGCTGAACACCCCCGCCTGGCACCAGGCCCTGACCTACTACGACACCATCCTGAAGACCGACGGCCCGCCCGGCGTGAGCTCCAACGGCTTCAACGAGAACCTGGCGCTGTTCTCGTCCGGGCACTGCGCGATGTGGATCGACGCCACCAGCGCCGCCGGCACGCTCTACGACAAGAAGCAGAGCCAGGTCGCCGACAACGTCGGCTTCGCCGCGATCCCGTCCGGCTCCTTCCAGGGCGGCCCGACCTGGCTGTGGTCGTGGAACCTGGCGATCCCGTCCTCCTCGCAGCACGTCGACGCCGCCAAGACCTTCATCACCTGGGCGACATCCAAGGAGTACATCGACCTGGTGGCGAAGACCGACGGCTGGGTGAACATCCCGCCCGGAACCCGCCTCTCCGCCGCCGCCTCGCCCGAGTACAAGCAGGTGGCGCCGTTCTCTGACTTCGTGGTGCAGGCGATCCAGAACTCGAACCCGACCGGCCAGACCAGGAACCCGCGGCCCTACGTCGGCGCGCAGTTCGTCGACATCCCCGAGTTCCAGGCGATCGGCACCCAGGTCGGCCAGACCGTCGCCGCCACCCTGACCGGCTCCACAAGCGTGGACCAGGCGCTCAGCTCGGCCAACTCCACCACCAACCGGACCATGCGCCAGGCCGGCTACGGGAAGTAGGCTTACCAGCGAGACCGGCTAGGGCGCACCCCTGGCCGGTCACGCTCAGCCGCGGAACGGCGAGCGCGGGTAGGTGCCGAGGATGCGCACCTGGTCGGAAAAGAAGCCGAGCTCCTCCAGCGCGTGCGCCAGGCCCGCATCCTCGGGATGGCCTTCGACGTCGAGCAGGAACTGCGTCGCCGAGAACACCCCGTTCTCCATGTAGCTTTCCAGCCGCGTCATGTTGACGTTGTTGGTGGCGAAGCCGCCCAGCGCCTTGTAGAGCGCCGCCGGCACGTTCCTGACCCGGAACAGCACCGTGGTCATGATCCCCGGTCCCGGCGGCGGCACCACCGTGTCCCGGGCCGCGACGTAGAAGCGGGTGGTGTTGTGCGCCGCGTCCTCGACGTTGCGACGCAGCACCACCAGCCCGTGCAGCGCGGCGGCCAGCTCCGACGCGACCGCCGCGTCCTCCGGCCGTCCCCAGCCGGCGACCAGCGCCGCGGCGCCGGCGGTGTCGGACTCGATCACCGGCTCCGCACCGAGCTCCGCCACCAGCCGACGCACCTGTCCCAGCGCCACCGGATGGGTGTGCAGGCGCCGCACGCCCTCCACCGTGCTGCCGGGAACGCCCAGCAGGCAATGTTCGACCCGCTGGAAGTGCTCGGCGACGATGTGCAGCCCGGACCCAGGCAGCAGCGCGTGGATGTCCGGCACGCGCCCGGCGAGGCTGTTCTCGCAGGCCAGCATCGCCAGGTCGGCCTCGCCGTCATGCACCGCCTCGATCGCGTCGGCAAAGGTGGGACAGGGCAGCGTCCGCCGTCCGGGATAGGCGGTGCGGCAGGCGAGGTCGGAATACGCGCCGCGCTGCCCCTGGAACGCGATCGCGCCGCGCGGAGCCTCCGGCGGCATGTCCTGGGCCATGTCCTGGGGCGCGTCTGGCTGGGCAGGCAGGTCGGGCAGGGACATGGGCCGGTCCGGGTTGTTCGGGCGGGCTGCATCCCATAGGCTCGCGCCCACCGCAAGAAACCGCCCGCGCGGTGCCCCCGCCAGCCGGCGCCGGGCGTCCTGACGGAACTGCATGGACAGCATCGAGATCAACAAGATCGCAGCCGCGGTGCTGTGCGCGGGACTGGCGCTGGGCGGCTCGGTGCTGGCCGCGACCGTGCTGGTGCCCGACCGCCGTCCGGCGCGGCCGGCCTTTCCGATCGCCGGGCTGGAGCCGGACGCGGCGCCGGCCGGGCCGTCGATCGACGCGCGGCTGGCCCGGGCGTCCGCTGCGCACGGCGCCCAGCTCGCCGGCGCGCTGTGCGCCGCCTGCCACGGCTTCGACAAGGGCGGTGCGGCACGGGTCGGCCCGAACCTGTTCGGCGTCGCCAACCGGGCGGTCGCCGCGGTCGCGGACTACCAGTACTCCCCGGCGCTGAAGCAGGCCGGCGGACGCTGGACCCCGTCGCGGCTCGACCGCTGGCTGACCCGGCCGCAGGGCTTCGCGCCGGGCACCCGCATGGGGTTCGCCGGCATCAGCGACGGCGCGGCGCGGGCCGACGTGGTCGCCTACCTTCTCAGCCTGTCGGACACCGCGTCCGCCGCCCCGACGGCCGGCGTCGGCTTCGCGTCGCTGGTGGCCTCCGCCGACCCCGGGGCCGGAGCCGCGACCGCCAACGCCGAGTGCAGCGCCTGCCATTCCTTCGACAGGAACGGCAGCGCCATGATCGGCCCGGCCCTGTACGGCGCGTTCGGGCGCGGGATCGGCCAGGGCGCCGACTACGCCTATTCCGCCGCGCTGTCCGGCCACGGCGGCAACTGGACGGTGGCCGCCCTGGACGACTGGCTGCGCAACCCGCGCCGTTTCGCGCCCGGCACCAGGATGGGCTTCGCCGGCATCGCCGACGACAAGGCACGCGCCGCCGTGGTGGCCTACCTGCGCTCGCTGTCGGACCATCCGTGACGCCGGATCCCGCCCTGCTCGACCGCGCCCTGGCCGCGGCCGGTGCCGCCGCCGACGTCGCCGGCAGCGTGATCCGCCCGTTCTTCCGGGCGCCCTCCGGCCTCGACGTGGCGTCCAAGGGCGACCGGACCCCGGTGACGATCGCCGACCGCACCGCGGAGCTGGCGATGCGCGCGGTGCTGTCGCAGCGCATGCCGGAGACGGGCATCCTGGGTGAGGAGTTCGGCCTGGAGCGGCCCGAAGCCCGGCTGCGCTGGGTGCTGGACCCGATCGACGGCACCCGCGCCTTCATCACCGGCCGTCCCACCTTCGGGGTTCTGCTCGGCCTGCTGGCGGACGGCGTGCCGGTGCTGGGCGTGATCGACCAGCCGGTCACCGGCGAGCGCTGGATCGGCGTAGCGGGCGAGGCCACCCGGTTC
>CALMVN010000036.1 GCA_937873225.1 uncultured Acetobacteraceae bacterium | reverse complement strand
GACCGACAAGGGCCGGATCGGCGCTATGGACCTCGACAAGCTGGAAAGCCGGATCCATGAGTTTGGCGCCTACTATCAGGCGCACGTCGGCACCAACCTGCGCCGGCACGGCATCGACGTGGCGCTGGACGAGGGAACGGGCGCGGCACGACTGACAGCGGTCCCTGACAGCGTGCGCGCCGGCTACTCGAAGCGGACCCGCGACGGCACGGAAGCGGCTCGCGAGTATGCTCGCGATTTGGACCTGGACTGGGACAGCCTCAGCCCGGAGCGCAAGGCGGGTCTGCTCAAGGAAGGCACGCAGAAGCACAAGCTCGCGAAGACGGATGGCATGTCCGACGACGCGCGGCAGAAGTTCGAGGACGCTGCTCGCAAGGATGACGTGGGCGACTTCGCATCCTGGAATCGCCAGTCGGCACAGATGGGCTACAGCCACCGCAGCGTCCTGCGCCCGGATGACGTCCGCCCCATGCCGACCAGGGAGGAACGCCTTGAGCGCGCATACCAGACGTCCATGGGCCTGCTGGACAAGGTGCTGCAGCGGCGGGCGAAGATCGACGGCCAGGAGCTGCGCGAGATGGCCGCCAGGGGCTTGGTTGCCTCTGGTGTCGAGAATGCAGCCGAGATCAGCGACATAACCCGCGCCTTCGCCAAGCGGGGCGTCAAGCAGAACGGCAACGACACGGCCCTCATCTGGGGCGAGGATGTCCCGGTGCGCGGCAAGGCCCGGATCGGCGTCACCACCGAGCAGCACGTCGACCAGGAGACAGAGCTGATCAGCCTGGTTAGCGCCGCCGCGGCCGACAAGTCGGCTGCACTATCGCCAGCGGCGGTGGCGGCAGCGGTCCAGGGGCGGGAGCGCATGTCTCTCGAGGAAGGCGGCTTGCGGTTCTCCGGCGAGCATGGGGAGGCACAGCGCGAGATCATCGACACGCTGGGCCAGGGCGGCCGGTTCGGCGTAGCGATCGGCGTGGCCGGGGCGGGAAAGTCAGCGCTGCTGACGCCGCTGGTCGATGCCTGGAAGGCAGATGGTCGCGAGGTCTACGGCGCGGCGCTGGCGTGGCGGCAGACCGAGGATCTGGCTTCCGCCGGGGTTGAGCGCAGCTATCGGGCAGCCGTATCCGTGTTCCTCGCCCGGGCCGCCGAAGGCAAGATCGAGCTCAACAGCCGCAGCGTGGTGGTGGTGGACGAGCTCGGCCTGATCGGCACGCGCCAGATGGTCGACCTGATGCGGCTACAGGCCACGCACGGCTTCCAGGTGGTCGCGGTAGGCGACCCCCGCCAGGCCCAGTCGATCGAGGCCGGTCCTGTCATCCGCATCCTGCAGAAGGCGTTGGGCGAGGATGCCGTGCCCGAGCTTCTGACCACGCTGCGGCAGCGAACAGAACGCGAGCGCGAGACCAGCTTGATGTTCCGAGAGGGCAGGGCAGCCGAGGCGCTAGAGATCAAGCGGGAGGATGGCACGGCCCGGATCGTCCCCGGAGGCCATCGGGAGGCAGTGGCACACGTCGCGGGCCTCTGGCGGGAACGCATGGAGGCCAATGCCGGCGACGACAAGTTCACCTTGACCGTGAGCGCACCCACGAACGGCGATGCCCGCTCGATCAGCGCAGCCATTCGGGAGCAGCGGCGAGAGATGGGGACTCTCGGGCCTGACCTGGTGCGGATCCAGGCAGCCGACCAGGGGGGTGCCGCCTACGACCTGCCGCTGGCAATCGGCGATCGGGTGCGACTGTTCGACCGTGCCACTGCCAAGTTCTCGGAGGGAACGCACGGCAACATCGGAAACAACGGGACGGTGCTGGAGGTGCGGGACATCAACGCGGAGGGGCTGACCCTGCGCAACGCCAACGGCCGCGACGGACTGGTGCGATGGGACACGCTGCGGGATCGGACGAGCGGCCGGATCAGGTTGAGCTATGGTGACGTGCTGTCGATCGACGGTGCACAGGGGCTCACCAGCAGCGAACACATCAATGCCATGCCCAGCGGCACGCGCGCTGTGGACGCCTTCAAGGGCTACGTGGCGGCGTCTCGCCACCGGAACGCAACCTGGATCGTTACCTCGGACGGTGCCGAGAGGCAGGAGATCGCTAGCCGCCGACCGCTGGGAGATCAGCGACAGATCCGCGAGGTCGACGTCTGGAAGAACATGGGCCGCAACCTGTCCCGATCGCCAGAGAAGGCGGGGGCCCTGCAGTTCCTCGCGCGGGCCGACAACGTGCGCCGTGGGGCAGTACGGGCGCTTCAGGAGGGGTTGCAGCCGGCCGAGCAGCGGCAGGCGGATGGGAAGCCGGAGACGACCCTTCACCAGACGTTCGCGGCAGGACGAAGGGAGCAGGGAGCCCGGCGTGCGGCTCAGCAGGCTGGAGGCCAGCGGAAGCGCCTCGGTCCGGTCATCCGGCAGGCGGCAGCGCAGACCATCGACAGGATGCGGCCGGTGCTTGAACAGGCCCGACGCAGCGCGGCGCAGGCAAGGGAACAGATCAACCGGGAAGTTGAGAAGCAGGTCGCGCGGTTGCGGCGTGGCCCCCGAC
>CALMVN010000035.1 GCA_937873225.1 uncultured Acetobacteraceae bacterium | reverse complement strand
TGGCGCGAGTGACGGGGCTCGAACCCGCGACCTCCGGCGTGACAGGCCGGCGCTCTAACCAACTGAGCTACACCCGCATCTGGCGTGGACGGCGGTGTAAAGAACGGGTCCCGGCCCGTCAAGCCGGCCGGCCGAGGACAACCTGATGGAATGGGCGGTGACGGGATCGAACCGCCGACCCTCTCGGTGTAAACGAGACGCTCTGCCGCTGAGCTAACCGCCCCTGGCCGGACCACGGCCGGCATGTCCCGTCGGCGACGCGTCGCCGTTCCGCCTCGGGCCCGGCGTCCGGCTCAGCTCACCGCGTCCTTGAGCGTCTTGCCGGGCTTGAACCGCACGGAGGTGGAGGCCGGGATGTCGATCTCCTCGCCCGTACGAGGGTTGCGCCCCTTGGCAGCCTTGCGCCCGGCGGTCACGAAGGTGCCGAAGCCGACCAGCCTGACCTCCTGCCTGTTCTTCAGCGCCTTCCCGATGGCGGAGAACACCGCATCGACCACCTCGCCGGCCTTGGCTTTCGGCAGGTCCGCCTCGTCCGCGACCACGGAAACCAGCTCCTGCCTGTTGAGGGGCTTCTCCATCGACTGCCTTTCCTGATCCGGCCACGACGCCACGAGGCGGGCGCCTGACGGGCAGGCGGCGCCGGGAGCATCCGGCGCGGCCCGCCCGAGACGGGGCAGACTAGGGGCTTCCGTTCTGCTTCGTCAACGAAGGCGCCCCCGGGGCGGCAACCGGACGCGGCATCGTTTATCAATGCGGCAGGGACGGGCTCTGTCCGATTCCCGCGGCGGCCGCGACCGGCTCGGGCGGCTCCTCCCACTCGATCGCTTCCGGCTTGCGCACCAGGGCCTGCTCGATGACCTCGTCGACATGGGCCACCGGGATCAGCTTGATGTGCTTCTTCACCGAGTCCGGGATTTCGGCCAGGTCCTTCTCGTTGTCCTTGGGGAAGAACACGGTGGTGATCCCGGCCCGCATCGCCGCCAGCAGCTTCTCCTTCAGGCCGCCGATCGGCAGCACGCGGCCGCGCAGCGTGATCTCGCCGGTCATGGCGATGTCGCGCCGGATCGGGATCCCGGTCATGACGCTGATCAGCGAGGTCGCCATGGCGATCCCGGCCGACGGCCCGTCCTTCGGCGTCGCCCCTTCCGGCACGTGCACGTGGAAGTCACGCTTCTCGAACAGGGTCGGCTTGATGCCGAAGCTGGTCGAGCGGCTGCGCACGTAGGACAGGGCCGCCGACACGCTTTCCTGCATCACGTCGCCGAGCTTGCCGGTGGTCTTCACCTGCCCCTTGCCCGGCACCATCACGCTCTCGATGGTCAGGATCTCGCCGCCGACCTCGGTCCAGGCCAGGCCGGTGATCACGCCCACCATGTCCTCGGCTTCCGCCTCGCCGTAGCGGAACCGCTTCACGCCGGCATACTTCTCCAGGTTCTTCTCCGTGATCGCGACCGTCCTGGACTTGGCGGTCACGATCTCCTTCACCGCCTTGCGCGCCAGGTTGGCGATCTCGCGCTCCAGGTTCCGCACCCCGGCCTCGCGGGTGTAGGTGCGCACCAGCTCGCGCAGCGCGTCGTCGGACACCGACCACTCGTCGGGCTTCAGGCTGTGCGCCTCGGTCTGCTTGGCCAGCAGGTGACGCCGGGCGATCTCCACCTTCTCGTCCTCGGTGTAGCCGGGGATGCGTATGATCTCCATGCGGTCCAGCAACGGCTGCGGCATGTTCAGGCTGTTCGCCGTGGTCACGAACATCACGTCCGACAGGTCGTAGTCGACCTCCAGGTAGTGGTCGGCGAAGGTCGAGTTCTGCTCCGGGTCCAGCACCTCCAGCAGCGCCGAGGACGGATCGCCGCGCCAGTCGGCGCCGAGCTTGTCGATCTCGTCGAGCAGGAACAGCGGGTTGGAGCTCTTGGCCTTCTTCATGCCCTGGATCACCTTGCCGGGCATGGAGCCGATGTAGGTGCGGCGGTGGCCGCGCACCTCCGCCTCGTCGCGCACCCCGCCCAGCGACATGCGCACGAAGTTGCGCCCCGTCGCCTTGGCGATCGACTTGCCGAGCGAGGTCTTGCCGACGCCGGGCGGCCCCACCAGGCACAGAATCGGCCCCTTGAGCTTGTTGGCCCGGCTCTGCACGGCCAGGTACTCGAGGATGCGCTCCTTGACCTTGTCCAGGCCGAAATGGTCGGAGTCGAGCACCTTCTCGGCCTCGACCACGTCGTTGCGCAGCTTGGAGCGCTTCTTCCACGGGATCGACAGCATCCAGTCGAGGTAGTTGCGCACCACCGTGGATTCGGCCGACATCGGGCTCATGGCGCGCAGCTTCTTCAGCTCCGCCATCGCCTTGTCGTGCGCCTCCTTGGACAGCTTGGTCTTCTTGATCCGGTCCTCGAGCTCGGCGGTCTCGTCCTTGCCGTCCTCGCCCTCGCCCAGCTCCTTCTGGATCGCCTTGAGCTGCTCGTTCAGGTAGTACTCGCGCTGGGTCTTCTCCATCTGCCGCTTGACGCGGTTGCGTATGCGCTTCTCCACCTGCAGGACGCCGATCTCGGCCTCCATGTGGGCGAACACCCGCTCCAGCCGCTCGCCGACCGGGATCGTCTCCAGCAGCTCCTGCTTCTCGGAGATCTTGAGGTTCAGGTGGCTGGCGATGGTGTCGGCGAGCTTGCTCGGCTCCTCGATCTGGTTCAGCGAGACCAGCACCTCGGGCGCGATCTTCTTGTTCAGCTTGATGTACTGCTCGAACTGCCCGACCACGGTGCGGCCCAGCGCCTCGACCTCGCCGCCCTCCGGCGCCGCCTCCGGCATCTCGTCGACCACCGCCTCGAAATGGCTCTCGGTCTCGCGGAACTCGCGGATGCGGGCGCGGCGGCCGCCCTCCACCAGCACCTTCACCGTGCCGTCCGGCAGCTTGAGCAGCTGCAGGATGGTGGACACGGTGCCGCAGCGGTAGATGTCGTCGGCGGTGGGGTCGTCCTGCGACGCGTTCTTCTGCGCCACCAGCAGGATCTGCTTGTCCTCCTTGGTGACGGCCTCCAGCGCCCGCACCGACTTCTCGCGGCCGACGAACAGCGGCACGATCATGTGCGGGAACACCACGATGTCGCGCAGCGGCAGCACCGCCAGCGTGTCCTCGGCCGCGGGCGCCGCCTTGTCGTCGGAAACGGGCTTGCGCACCGCCGCTGCCCGGGGGGACGGCCTGGCCGGCTGCTCGCCGATATCGTTCGCGGCAACGGTCGGAGGCAGCTTCTCGGGCGTGGACCCGGTCTCGTTGTCGGTGTGCTCCGGAGAGCCCTCGGGCTTCCTGTCGGTCTCATCCACCATCTTGATCTCCTGAAGGACGATCGTCGGTCCGGCGCCCGATCCCGGCACGCCACCCCGCTGAGTGCGCATGACACGATGTCATGGCCTCGTCATGAAGCCATGTCGGAACGGGAGGGTGGCGCCGCAAGCCTGCGGCGCCGTCAACCTCAGGCAGACTGTTCCGCCGTACGCTCCTGGCCATAGACGAACACCGGGTTCGCCTTGTTCTCCGCGACGTCGCGGTTGATCACCACCTCGTCGACGTTCTCCAGCCCGGGCAGGTCGAACATGGTGCCGAGCAGGATCGCCTCCATGATCGAGCGCAGGCCGCGGGCGCCGGTCTTGCGGGCGATCGCCCGCAGCGCGATGTGCTTGAGCGCGTCCTCGGTGAAGGACAGCTTCACGCCTTCCATCTGGAACAGGCGCTGGTACTGCTTGACCAGGGCGTTCTTCGGCTTGGTGAGGATCTCGATCAGGGCTTCCTCGTCCAGGTCCTCCAGCGTCGCCACCACCGGCAGCCGGCCGATGAACTCCGGGATCAGGCCGAACTTGAGCAGGTCCTCCGGCTCGACCTCGCGCAGGATCTGGCCGGTGCGGCGCTCGTCCGGCGCCTGCACGTGGGCGCCGAAGCCGACGCCGGCGCCCTTGCCGCGGGCGCCGATAATTTTCTCCAGCCCGGCGAAGGCACCGCCGCAGATGAACAGCATGTTGGTGGTGTCGACCTGCAGGAACTCCTGCTGCGGGTGCTTGCGGCCCCCCTGCGGCGGCACGGAGGCCACCGTGCCCTCCATGATCTTGAGCAGGGCCTGCTGCACCCCCTCGCCGCTCACGTCCCGGGTGATCGACGGGTTGTCGGACTTGCGGCTGATCTTGTCGATCTCGTCGATGTAGACGATGCCGCGCTGCGCCCGCTCGACGTTGTAGTCGGCCGACTGCAACAGCTTGAGGATGATGTTCTCCACGTCCTCGCCGACATAGCCGGCTTCGGTGAGCGTGGTGGCGTCGGCCATGGTGAACGGCACGTCGAGGATGCGCGCCAGCGTCTGGGCCAGCAGCGTCTTGCCGGAGCCGGTAGGCCCGACCAGCATGATGTTGGACTTGGCGATCTCGACGTCGTTGTTCTTGGCGCCGTGCGCCAGGCGCTTGTAATGGTTGTGGACCGCGACCGAGAGCACCTTCTTGGCGTGGAACTGGCCGATCACGTAGTCGTCCAGGACCTTGCAGATCTCCTTGGGCGTCGGCACCCCGTCCCTGGACTTGACCAGGTGCGTCTTGTGCTCCTCACGGATGATGTCCATGCAGAGCTCGACGCACTCGTCGCAGATGAAGACGGTCGGACCCGCGATGAGCTTGCGCACCTCGTGCTGGGACTTGCCGCAGAACGAGCAGTACAAGGTGTTCTTCGAGTCGCTCGTCTTGTTGACCATGGCCACTCCTACCCCTCGCGGCCGGGTCCCGCCCACGCCGCTCGGGTCAAGCTGGAAACATTAGACCTGCCCCGGAACCTTCATCAAGGGCGAGCTTCCGACGGATCGAGCCATTCCGCAACCTCCGGCTGTGGCGGACGACGGAACGACCACCGGAAGCCCGGGCCCGCGGACCGGTCGGGATCCTGGAACGGCGCGGCGGTTGTGCCGGCACCGTCCAGGCAGCGGGTTCAGCCGCGGCTCGCGTCCTCGTTCACCGGCACCGGACGGTTCTGCAGCACCTCGTCCAGGATGCCGAACTCACGCGCCTCCTCGGCCGACATGTAGCTGTCGCGCTCCAGCTTGCGCTCGATGTCCTCGAGCGTCTGGCCGGTGTGACGCTCGTAGATCCCGTTCAGCCGGGTCCGGAGGTAGAGGATCTCCTTGGCCTGGATCTCGATGTCGCTGGCCTGGCCCTGCGCGCCGCCGGAGGGCTGGTGCACCATGATCCGGGCGTTCGGCAGCGCCACCCGCTTGCCCTTGGTCCCCGCCGCCAGAAGCAGCGAGCCCATGGAGGCCGCCTGGCCGATGCACACCGTGTTCACCGGCGAGCGGATGTACTGCATGGTGTCGTAGATCGCGAGCCCGGCCGAGACCACGCCGCCCGGGCTGTTGATGTAGAAGGAGATCTCCTTCGACGGGTTGACGCTTTCCAGGTGCAGCAGCTGGGCGCAGATCAGGGCGCTGACCTGGTCGTACACCGGACCGGTCAGGAAGATGATCCGGTCCTGCAGCAGCCTGGAGAAGATGTCGAACGCCCGCTCGCCGCGTGAGGTCTGCTCGACCACCATCGGCACAAGGGCGTTGTTGTAGATCTCGACGGGATCACGATCCCACATCTTCCTCGTTCCTGACCTGGGACGGCGGAAGCCGGGTGCCTGAACCCGGCCGTCGCCCTCGTTTCATGTCCGGCCGGCTCCCGCCAGCCCGCCGGCCCATGCTCTGCTCAGGCACAAGATAGAGATTATCGGGCGCCATGCCAGCCCGCCCCCGTCAGATCTCCGCCGACGGCATCTCGGCCAGCTCTTCGGGCGTGACCACCCTGTCCTCGACCGTGGCCAGCTCCAGCACGTAGTCCACCACCTTGTTCTCGAAGATCGGCCCGCGCAGGGTTTCCGCCGCCTGCGGGTTCTTGCGGAAGAACTCGATCACCTGCGCCTCCTGGCCGGGATAGCGGCTGGCCTCCGCCCGCATGGCGCGGACCATCTCGTCGTTGCTGACGGTCACGCCGTTGGCGCGGCCGATCTCGGCCAGCAGAAGGCCCAGCTTCACCCGGCGCTCGGCGATCCGGCGGTAGTCGGCGCGAAGCGTGTCCTCGTCCTTGTCCCTGTCCTCCTCGTCGAGCTTCCCCGCCTTGAGGTCCTGCTCGACGCGCGACCAGATCGACGCGAACTCGGCCTCCACCATGCCTTCGGGAGCGTCGAACGCGGTCTGGCCGGCGAGCTGGTCCAGCAGCTCGCGCTTGATGCGCATGCGCGACAGCTGGTCGTATTCCTGCCGCACCTGCCCGGCCAGCGCCTCGCGCACCTGCTCCAGCCCCTCGAAGCCGATCTGCTTGGCCAGGTCGTCGTCGATCGCCGGCTCCACCGGGCGCTTCAGCGCCTTGGCGGTGACAACGAAGCTGGCCGCCTTGCCGGCCAGCTCGGCCGCCTGGTAGTCGGCCGGGAACGTCACCTCGATCGTGCGCTCCTCGCCCGGGACCAGGCCCTCGAGCTGCTCGGCGAAGCCCGGGATGAAGCCCTGGCCGCCCAGCTCGACGTTGACGTCGCTGGCGGTGCCGCCGTCGAACGGCACGCCGCCGATGCTGCCGACGAAGTCGACGCTCAGCACCTCGCCCTGCGCCGCACCCCGCACCTCGTCGATGGTCTCGAACGAGCGCTGGCGCTTCGCGATGTCGGCCAGCGCCTTGTCCACCGTGTCCGGATCGGGCTCGGCCTTGAGCCGGGTCAAAGAAAGCTGCGACAGGTCCGGCTGCACGATCTCGGGCAGCAGCTCCAGCTCCAGGGTGAACTCCAGGTCGCCTGCGGCACCCGGCTCGGCGCCGCGCAGGAGCTCGACCTTGGGCTGGGTCGCCTGGCGCAGGCCGCGCTCGGTCATCAGGTCCCGCGTCGCGTCGTTCACCGTCTGCTCCAGCACCTCGCCGGTGACGGCGGTGCCGTAGCGCTGCTTCACGATCGCCATCGGCACCTTGCCGGGCCGGAAGCCCTTCAGGTTCATCCCCCGCCCCAGCTCCGTCAGCCGCGCGGTGCGCTTCGTCTCCAGCTCGTCCGCCGGCACCACCACGGTGAAGCCGCGCTTCAGACCCTGGTTGAGGGTTTCAGTGACCTGCATGAGCCAGGCGATCCTTCCGTGAACTGCACGACGCGTGCCCGGCGCGCCGTGCGGGCGCGCCGGGAATGATGGTTCGGGCCGATGCGCGGGAGCCGGGCCGCCTGGTGCGGGCGGAGGGACTTGAACCCCCACGACTTGCGCCACCAGAACCTAAATCTGGCGTGTCTGCCAATTCCACCACGCCCGCGCGGCACCTCGACAGACCGTTGACCGGGACCCGCCTCGACGACCGCGGGCCTTTAGCTCACGCGCCCCCCGTTCGGCAAGTGCGGCCTCGACAGGCCGGCCACGCGCCGCCGTGCCAGCACCCCGGCTTCCGGCAGGTGCAGCGGCAGGTCCTCTGCGAGCAGCCCTTCCCCGGCCAGGCGCCCCGCCTCCCCGTGCAGCCAGACCGCGGCCGAGGCAGCCTCGAACGGCGCCATGCCGGCGGCGAGGCAGGCGCCCACCACGCCGGACAGCACGTCGCCCGACCCGGCGGTGCCCAGCCAGGGCGGCGCGTTGTTGTTGATCGACACCCGGCCGTCCGGGGCGGCCACCACCGTGTCCGAGCCCTTCAGCACCACCACGCCGCCCATGCCGGCCGCCGCCCGGCGCGCGGCGCCGACCCGGTCGCCGCCGGGATCGCCGAACACGCGCGCGAACTCGCCCGCATGCGGCGTCGCCACGCTCACCCCGCGCAGGCGCTCCGGCTCGCCCGCCGCTTCCGTCAGCGCGCCGGCATCCGCCACCACCACCCGCTTCGCCCGAAGCAGGGCCGGCAGCGCCGCCCGCACCTCGTCCGGCCCGAGGCCCGGCCCGCACACCCAGACCCGGCGGCGGCCGTCCTCCAGCAGGGTGTCCAAAGGCGCGTCGTCGACGATCAGCCCGGGCGCGCCCACGCGGTAGATGTCGGCGCCATGCTCGGCCGCGATCCGCACCAGCCCGGCGCCGCCGCCGCGGGCGCCTGCCGCCGCGAGGCGGGCCGCCCCGGTCATCTGCGCGCCGCCGCACACGCTCACCACGCCGCGGCTGTACTTCTGCGTGTCCGCCCCGATGTCGGGCAGCCGCCACAGGCCCGGCTCGTTGCGCCACGCCCGCACCAGCTCCCGTTCCAGCGCTTCCAGTCCCGGCGCGTCGGCGCCAAGCCCGATATCGGCCACCTCCAGGCGGCCGAGCCGGTCGCGGCCCGGCAGAAGCAGGTGGCCGGGCTTGAGGCGGTGGAAGGTGACGGTGAGCTCGGCGGTCGGCGCTCTGCCCCTCACCTGCCCGGTCGCGCCGTCGATGCCGCTCGGCATGTCGATCGCCAGCACGCGGCGCGCGGCGGCCAGGGTGTCCGCCGCCAGCCCATCCACGTTCCGCGACAACCCGGCGCCGAACACCGCGTCGATCACCAGCCCGGCCCGCGCCGCATCCGCCGGATCGAAGCCGCGGACCGGGCCGCGCCAGAGCGACGCTGCCCGCGACGCGTCGCTGCCTTCGGCAGGGGCCGCGAGCGAGGCGACCGAGACCGGCCAGCCGGCGTGCGCCAGCAGGCGGGCCGCCACGTAGCCGTCGCCGCCGTTGGCGCCCGGGCCGCACAGCACCAGCACCGTGCTCGGCCGCATGTGCCGCATCGCCGCCCGGGCCACGGCGCGCCCGGCGTTCTCCATCAGCGGGTATGCCCCGCGCGGGCCTGCTGCCGCCGCGCGATCCAGCTCGCCCATCTGGGGCGGCGTCAGCAGGCGCAGGGCCTTCGGGATGTCGTCCATGCGGCGCGCCCTCCTGTCCGGTCCTGGCGCAACGCCCTGCCCCGGCACTCGGGTTGCGTCTTGCCTTGGCGGCGTGAAGACGCGATCAGCATGCACCGCATCGAGGAGTTTCCACCCATGACCGGCCAGACCATGAGCAACGGCGCGGACACCTTCACCAGCCCGCTGTGGGGGCTGGTGCTGGCGGTCCACCTGCTCAGCTGGGCCACCTGGCTCGGCGGGGCCGCCTACGCCCTGTTCGTGCTCCGGCCCAGCCTCGGCCTGCTCGACGCCACGCAACGCAACTCGGTCCACCTGCAGACTCTCAGGCGCTTCTTCCGGCTGGTCTGGCACGTGATGCCGCTGGTGCTCCTGTCCGGCTGGCTGATGCTGGCCTTCCCGCTGGGCGGGTTCGGCAACCCGGACTGGCACATCCAGGCCATGCAGGCGCTCGGCGTGATCATGGCGCTGGTGTTCGCCTACGCGTTCTTCGGCCCGTTCCGGAAGGCGCGCCGGGCGCTGCGGCCGCAACCGGCAACGTTCGACACCATCCGCTCGCTGGTCAGCGTGAACCTGCTTCTGGGCGCGGTGGTGGTGGTGATCGCCTCGCTCGACCACGTGTTCTGACGGGGCGCGATGGCGGTCAGGCGGCTTCGTCCACCTCGCCGCGCAGCGGCACCTTGCGGTCGCGCAGGTGGCCGGCGGCGCTGACCAGCGCCACGTGCGAGAAGGCCTGCGGGAAGTTGCCGACCTGCCGCTTGAGGCGCGGATCGTACTCCTCCGCCAGCAGCCCGAGGTCGTTCGCCAGCCCGGTGAGCCGCTCGAACAGCGCTTCCGCCTCGTCGTAGCGGCCGAGCAGCACGTAGGTGTCGACCAGCCAGAAGGAGCAGGCGAGAAAGGCGCCCTCGCCGCCGGTCAGGCCGTCCGAGGTCTCGTCGGTGCGGTAGCGCAGCACGAACCCGTCCACCAGCAGCTCGCGCTCGATCGCCGCCACCGTGCTGACGATGCGTGGATCGTCCGGCGGCAGGAAGCCGATCACCGGCAGCAGCAGCAGCCCGGCATCCAGCGCGTCCGAGCCGAAGGACTGGGTGAAGCTGTTCTTCGCCTTGCTGAAACCCTGCTCGGAAATGGCCTGGTGGATGGCATCGCGCACGCTCCGCCAGCGCTCGACCGGTCCGGGCAGGTCGTAGCTCTCGACGTCCTTGATCGACAGGTCGAACGCCATCCAGCAGAACGCCTTGGACACGGTGAACTGCTGCCGGCCGCCGCGCACCTCCCACATGCCCTCGTCCGGCTCCATCCAGATCTGCTCCAGGTGATCGAGCAGGCCCACCTGAAGCGACCAGCCATGCGCCGCGTCGCGCAGGTTCTCGCGCCGCGCCAGGTGCAGGGCCGCGATCACCTCGCCGTACACGTCGAGCTGCAGTTGGCCTGCGGCCGCGTTGCCGACGCGTACGGGCGACGACTTCTCGTAGCCGGCGAGCCAGGGCACCTCCCACTCCATCAGCTGCCGCTCGCCGCCGATGCCGTACATGATCTGCAGCTGCTCCGGGCTGCCCGCGACGCTGCGGTGCAGCCAGTCGCGCCAGCGACGCGCCTCGTCGTAGTAGCCGCCGGTCATCATCGCCATCAGCGTCAGGGTGGCGTCGCGCAGCCAGCAGAACCGGTAGTCCCAGTTGCGCGGGCCGCCGACCTGCTCCGGCAGCGAGGTGGTGGGCGCGGCGACGATGCCGCCCGTCTCGGCGAAGGTCAGCGCCTTCAGCGTCACCAGCGACCGGCGCACCGCCTTGTCGTGCGGCCCCTCATAGGCGCATCGCGAGACCCAGTCCTCCCAGTGCCCCATCGTCTCGGCGAGCACCCGGTCGGTGTCGAGCGGCAACGGCGGTGCCAGGTGCGACGGGCCGTAGCTCATCACGAAGCTGACCCGTTCGCCGGCCTTCACCGTGAACCGGCTCACCGTCTTCATGTCCTCGCCTTCCAGCGGCACCGTCGTGCGCAGCACGACCTGCGCCGGGCCGGCGATGGCGACGATGCCGGCATCGTTGGCGAGCCGCGTCACCCAGGGCACCGACATGCCGTAATCGAAGCGCAGCCGCAGCTCGTGGGTCATCTCGACGCTGCCGGTCCGCCCCTCGACGATGCGCACGATCGACGGTGACGGCACCCCGACCGGCATGAAGTCGATCAGGGCGACGCTGCCGGTGTCAGTCTGGAACACCGTTTCCAGCACCAGCCCGCTGCCCCGGTAGCTCCGGCTGCTGCTCCGGACCGCGCTCGGCGTCAGCAGCCAGCGGCCGTTCTCCTCGCTGCCGACCAGGGCGGCGATGCAGGCTGCGCTGTCGAAGCGCGGCCAGCACAGCCAGTCGATCGAGCCGTTGCGGCCGACCAGGGCGCAGCTGACGCAGTCGCCGATCAGGCCGTAATCCTCGATCGGCAGGGCGGTGTAGGACAACGCGGGTCAACCTCGTCGGGGTTCAGCCTTTCCGGAACGGAGCCCGAAACGATAGGTTCCCGGGCAGGCGCCGCTTGACTTTCGCAGGCGATGTGCGGATACGCAGCGTGGACCGCCGGCGGCATGCGCGACCCGGGTCGTCGTCGTGACCGGTCATGTGCTGCGGCCATACCGGATGGGCAAGCGGTCCGATCACGTGATCCGCCGGGCCCGTCCACCGTCGCACCCCGTCGATCGCGGCGTCGCATACACCCCGAGTTCCGCATACCAGCAGGGTCGAGAACGTTTTTGAGCGAAATCATCACCAGCACGACCGGTCCAACCGACGGGCTGTCCGACGAACACGTCCAGGCAGGCCCAGAGATGTCCGCGCCCCATCCGGAACAGCACCCGGACCCCGCGGCGGCGCCGGCGGAGTCGCTCGACATGGCGGGCCCTGCCATGCATGTCGGCGGCGCCGGGTCGTCGACCGATCCGGCCGCGGAGGCAGGCCCCGTGACGCTGCCGCTCGCCGAGGTGCTGCCGCCGTTCACCGAGCTCGGCCTGTCGGAACCGATCCTGCGCGCGGTGGCCGAGATGGGCTACCGCCACCCGACCCCGATCCAGGCGCAGGCGATCCCAGTCGTGCTGGCCGGCCGCGACGTGCTGGGCGTGGCGCAGACCGGCACCGGCAAGACCGCCTCGTTCACCCTGCCGCTGCTCGACATCCTGAGCGGCTCGCGCGCCCGCGCCCGCATGCCGCGCTCGCTGATCCTGGAGCCGACGCGGGAGCTGGCGCTGCAGGTGGCCGAGAACTTCGTGATGTACGGCAAGTACACCAAGCTCACCCATGCCCTGCTGATCGGCGGGGAAAGCATGAACGACCAGAAGGCGGCGCTGAACGCCGGGGTCGACGTGCTGATCGCCACCCCGGGCCGGCTGCTCGACCTGTTCGAGCGCGGCGGCCTGCTGATGACGCAGACCAAGACGCTGGTGATCGACGAGGCCGACCGCATGCTCGACATGGGGTTCATCCCCGACGTCGAGCGCATCGTCACCCTCTTGTCGCCGAACCGGCAGACGCTGTTCTTCTCCGCCACCATGGCGCCGGAGATCCGCCGCCTGGCCGACGCCTTCCTGCAGAACCCCAAGGAGATCACCGTCAGCCGCGCCGCCTCGGTGGCGCCGCTGATCGTCGCCGGCTTGGCGGTGGTGGAGGAGATCGACAAGCGCAAGGCGCTGCGCAAGCTGATCCGCGCCGAGGACGTGCAGAACGCCCTGATCTTCTGCAACCGCAAGCGCGACGTCGACATCCTGTACAAGTCGCTGACCAAGCACGGCTTCTCCGCCGGCGCTCTTCACGGCGACCTGGCGCAGAGCTTGCGCTTCTCGACGCTGGAGAAGTTCAAGAGCGGCGAGATCCAGATGCTGGTGTGCTCGGACGTGGCGGCGCGCGGCATCGACATCGGCGGCCTCAGCCACGTGTTCAACTTCGACGTGCCGATCCACGCCGAGGACTACGTGCACCGCATCGGCCGCACCGGGCGCGCCGGCAGGAGCGGCCACGCCTATACCATCGCCTCGCCGGACGACCGCGGCTTCGTGGAGGCGATCGAGAAGCTGGTCGGCAACCCGATCCCGCTGCTCGCGGTGGACGGGATCGCCACCGCCGAATGGTCCGAGGGCGGACGACGCGGGCGCGGGCGCGGCAGGACCACCGAACGGCCGGCGGCACGGACGGGCGAGAAGCCCGCGCGCCGTCCGGAGAAGACGCGCGACCGTCAGCCGGAGGTTCGCGCCGACGCGGTCCCGCCGCCCCGCGCCGAGCGGGCCGAACGCCGTCCGCAGGCAGAGCGCCGGCCGGATCGCGCGCCAGAGCGTGCAGCCGAGCGCGTGCCGGACAGGATGCCGGAGCGCACCGCGGAGCCGCGTCGCGAGCAGCGCCATCGTCCCGACGACCTGGGGCCGGCGGTGACCGGGTTCGGCGGCGAGATCCCGGCCTTCATGCTGCTGCCGACCCGCGCCCGCCGCCCGGAGCCGGCCTATTCCGGTCAGGACGATCCAGACCTCGAGCTCGATGCGGACTGACCCGGCCCCGGCCACCGCCGGGCCGGATAGGCTGGAGCTGACGATCGACTCGCTGGGACAGGAAGGCGACGGGGTGACGCGTCGGCACGGCGCGCCGCTCCGGGTCCGCTACGCGCTGGGCGGCGAAACCGTGCTGGCGCGCGAAACCGGGCGCCGCCGCGCGATTGCCGAGGCGATCCTGTGTGCCAGCCCCGACCGGGTGGCACCACCCTGCCCGCTGTTCGGCCGCTGCGGCGGCTGCGTGCTGCAGCACCTCGACCGCGAGGCCGGCCTCGCCTGGAAGGCCGGGCTGGTGCGGGCCGCCCTGCGCGATGCCGGCTTCGACGCGGCGCCGCCCGTCGCCGCGGTGCAGAGCCCGCCGCGCACCCGCCGGCGCATGGACCTGGCGCTTCGTCGCGGGCCGCACGGCGTGACGATCGGGCTGCACGAACGCGGTGCGGAGGCGGTGATCGCGCTCGACGCCTGCCACGTGCTCCATCCCGTCCTGTTCGCCCTGCTGGACGCGATCCGGCCCACCCTGACCAGCCTGCAGGGCCTGCGCCGGGCGGGCTCGCTCGGGGTGAACCTGCTCGACAGCGGCCCGGACCTGCTGCTCGCCACGGACGGCGCGCTGCTGCCGCGCGACCGCGCCCTGCTGGCCGACTTCGCCGTTCTGCACGGCGTGCCGCGCATCGCCTGGCAGGCGGAGGGCCTGCGCACCGGGGCGGACGCGGTGCCGGAGGTGGTGTGCGGGGTGTCGCCCGTCCTGCACCGCTTCGCCGGGGTCGCGGTCTCGCCGCCGCCGGGGGCATTCCTGCAGGCCACCCGCGAAGGCGAGGCGGCGATCGTGGAGGCGGTGCTGGACGGGCTGCCGGAACGGATGCCGCGCGGCGCTCGGGTGGTCGAGCTGTATGCCGGCTGCGGCACCATCGGCCTTGCGATGGCGGCGCGGGCGCACGTGTCGGCCTATGAGGGTCATGCCGGGGCGGTGTCGGCGCTCCGTGCCGGCGGCGCCGGCCGACGCATCGAGGCCCACCGGCGCGACCTGAACCGGCAGCCGCTGCTGGCACGTGAGTTCGCCGGAGCGAGCGCCGTCGTGCTGGACCCGCCGCATCCCGGCGCCGGGGCGCAGATGCGCGAGGTCGCGGCCTCGGCGGTGCCGCGCATCGTCTACGTGAGCTGCAACCCCAACGCGCTGGCGCAGGACACGAGGCTGCTGGCCACCGCCGGCTACCGGCTGGCGCGCTACCGGGTGATCGACCAGTTCCTCTGGTCGGCGCGGGTGGAAAGCGTGTGCGTGTTCGACAGGCCGGCGGCGGTCCGTCGCGGCCCGATGCCGAGGCCGCCGCGCTGACCGGATCCGGTCACACGTGGAAGCTTTCGCCGCAGCCGCAGCGGCCCTTCTCGTTCGGGTTGATGAACACGAAGCCGGCGGACAGGTCCTTCACCTCGTAGTCCATGGTGGTGCCGATCAGGAACAGCGACGCCTTGCGGTCGACCAGCACGGTCAGGCCGCGATCGGTCACCACCTCGTCGGTCGGACCCGCCGCCTCGACCCAGTTCATGTCGTAGGACAGGCCGGAGCAGCCCTTGGTGCCGACGCTGATGCGCAGCGTCTGCCCGGCATGGGCGGTGCCGTAGAGCGTGCGCAGCCGGTCGGCCGCCCGCTCCGACAGCGACATCAGCGGCGGCAGCGCGCGGCGCCTGGAAGGAGCGGCCGCGGTCTCGGTTCGGGTCGTGCTCATGGTGACTTCCCGTTTCAGAACATGTTCAGCGAGAGACGGGCGTCCTCGCTCATCCGGCTGGCATCCCAGGCAGGCTCCCACACCGTCTCGACCTCGCACGCCGTGACGCCGGGAACGGCCAGCACCGCGTCGCGCACCTGCACCGGCAGTTCCTGCGCGCTGGGGCAGCCCGGTGCGGTCAGCGTCATCTCCACCTTCACCTCCCCGTTCTCGTGCAGGTCGATCGCGTAGATCAGGCCGAGCTCGTAGATGTTCACCGGGATCTCCGGGTCGTAGACGGAGGCGATCGCGCTGATCACGTCGTCCTCGCTCACCGGCGCCAGCGCCTCGCCGTCCGGGGTCCAGCTCGATACCGGGACAGGAACCGCCGCCTCGGCGGCGGCAGGGGTGGCGAGGGTGAAGTTCGGCAGCCGCCTTGGCAGCGACTCGGCCTCCTGCCGGGACTGGTCGGGTTCCATCATGCGTCCTCGCCGGATTTGAACGCGGCCAGCAGGGCCGACCACGGCAGGATCGCGCATTTCCGGCGCGACCGGTATCCATGTAGCTCGCCGAACGCGTTCAGCAAGCCGAGCTGCCGGCGCGTTTCGGCATCGAGCGCCGTCTCCCCGTCCTGCAACAGGCGCTGGAACCGGCCGAAGACGGCTTCCGCCTCGTTCCGGGTCGCGCCCTGCACGGTTTCCGCCATCAGGTCGGCGGCGGCGGCGCAGATCGCGCAGCCGCGGGTGCGGTGACGCACCGCGACCGCCCGGCCGCCCGGGTCGCGTCGGAGCGTGACGTGCACGGTGTCGCCGCACAGCGGGTTGGTGCCGTCCGCCGCGCCGTCGGCAGGCTCGACCGTGCCGGCATGCAGCGGCCGGCGCGCGCGCTCGACCACCAGCTGCTGGTAGATCGAGGCGTCCGCCTGCAGCGCCGCCTCAGACAAGGAAGCTCCTGATGCGGTCGAGCGTGTCGGCCAGCACGTCGATCTCCTGCGTCGTGGTGTAGATCCCGAAGCTCGCCCGCGCCGTGCTGGTGATGCCGAACCGGCGCATCAGCGGCTCAGCGCAATGGGTGCCGGCGCGCACCGCGATGCCGTTGCGGTCCAGCAGGGTGGCGATGTCGTGCGCGTGCGCCCCGTCCACCGTGAAGGAGATCACGCCGCCGCGCGTCCGCGCCTCCCCGATCACGCGCAGGCCCTCGACGGCGCCGAGACGGGCCAGCGCGTGCTCGGTCAGCCCCGCCTCGTGCGCCTGGATCGTGCCCATGCCGATCGCCTGCACGTAGTCGATCGCGGCGCCCAGCCCGATCACCTCGACGATCGGCGGCGTGCCGGCCTCGAACTTGTGCGGCACCTCGGCCCAGGTCGAGCGCTCGAAGCTCACCGAGCCGATCATGTCGCCGCCGCCCATGAACGGCGGCATCGCCTCCAGCAGCGCGTGCCGCGCCCACAGCACGCCGATCCCGGTGGGCCCGTACAGCTTGTGGCCGGTGAACACGTAGAAGTCGGCGCCGATCGCCTTCACGTCGACCGGGCGGTGCACGGCTGCCTGCGACCCGTCCAGAAGCAGCAGGGCACCGGCGGCGTGGGCCAGCTCGGCGATGCGGGCGGCCGGGGTGACGGTGCCGAGCACGTTGGACATGTGGGTGATGGACACCAAGCCGACCCGACCGTCGGCGAGCAGCGCCTCCATCGCCCCGAGGTCGAGTTCGCCGCGCTCGTCCACCGGCGCCACGCGCAGCTCGATCCCGCGCCGGTCGCGCAGCATCTGCCACGGCACGATGTTGGCGTGGTGTTCCATCTCCGAGATCAGCACCGCCTGGTCCGGGCGCAGCAACGCGCCATAGCTGTAGGCGACCAAGTTGATGGCGCCGGTGGAGCTGCCGGTGAACACGATCTCCTCGCGGGAGGCGGCGTTGAGCAGCGCCGCCACCTTGTCGCGAACGCCCTCGTAGGCGTCGCTGGTGCGCTCGCTCATCCAGTGCAGGCCGCGATGCACGTTGGCGTACTGGTGACGCATGGTGTGCGTCATCGCGTCGATCACCACGGCCGGCTTCTGCGCGGAGGCGGCGCTGTCGAGGAACACGAACGGCTTGCCGCGGATGGTCTCGGACAGGATCGGGAAGTCCGCCCGCAGGTGGGACAGGTCCGGCGTCGTCGAGCTGAGCGCGTTCATGCGGATCGTCCTTCCCACCAGGCGGCGACGGCGCGATCCAGCACCGCGCGCGCGGTCTCGTCCTCGACCAGGGCCAGCGCGTCGTCCAGGAACGCGCGCACCAGGATCGCGCGCGCCTCGACCAGGGGCACGCCGCGGGAGCGCATGTAGAACAGCTGCTCCTCGTCCAGAGCGCCGGCGGTGGCGCCGTGGCTGCACTTCACGTCGTCGGCGTAGATCTCGAGCTCGGGCTTGGTGTCGATCTCGGCCTGCTCCGACAGCAGCAACGCCTGGTTCATCTGGTAGCCGTCGGTCTTCTGCGCCACCCGCGCCACCACGATCCTGCCCTGGAACACGCCGCGCGCGCGGCCGGTGAGCACGTTCTTGACCGTCTGGCGCGAGTTGCAACCCGGCGCGTCGTGCGCGATCACGCTGGTCAGGTCGGCCACCTGCGAGTCGGCCAGCAGCTGCGCACCGTTCACGTGCACGATGGCGTTGGGTCCCGCGAGGGTGGCGTGCACCTCGTGCCGCGCCAATGCTGCACCGAGCGCCAGGTTGAAGCCGTCATAGGCCGAGCGCTCGGCCAGGTGCGCCCGCACCGTGGAAAACGACAGCGCGCCCGGCGCGTCCTGCTGCAGCCGCACGTGGGACACGTGCGCGCCGCGCCCGACCTCGAAGGCGAACACGCCCTCGTTCAGGTAGTCGCCCTCGCCGGACGCGACCTCCAGCAGGGACAGCCTGGCACCCTCCTCCAGCACCACCCGGTGGTGCAGGTGCGCACCCACGGTTCCGGTTCCCAGCGTCACCAGCAACAGGCCGCAGGCATCGAGCCCGGCCGGCACGCGGATCACCGCCCCGTCGCGCGCCAGCATGGCGTTCAGCGCCATCATCGGGTGTGCGACCGGCGCGTCGACGTCGATGCCGCCGAAGCCGGAGCAGTCGCAGCCCTGCGGCAACCGGCTCAGCCCGGCGGACAGCGTCCCGTCGACGAACACGAGCCGCGGCAGGGCCTCCTCGCCATCAAACGCCAGCCCGGCACGATCCAGCACGCGCCGGAGCAGCGCGGACGCGTCGAACGAGGCGTCCGCCTCGCCGAACCGGCCTTCCCACAGGCGGCGCAGGTCGGTGTACTTCCACGCCTCGGCGCTGCGCTGCGGCAGCCCGTGCCGCTCGAGCGAGGCCGCGGCGCGCGCCCGGGGCTGCGGATCGCCGGGCAGGCGGTCGCGGATCGCCTCGTAGCGGCGCAGGAAGCCGGCGGCACTTCCCGCCGCCACGCCGGCCAGGACGACGTTCACGCCGCCTCCGCAAGGAAGCCGGCATAGCCCTGCGCCTCGAGCTGGTGCGCCAGCTCAGGCCCGCCGGAGCGCAGGATGCGTCCGCGCGCCATCACGTGCACCCGGTCCGGCACCAGGTAGTCCAGCAGGCGCTGGTGGTGGGTGATGACCAGGGCGGAGAAGCTGGGCGAGCGCAGCGCCTTGACGCCCTCCGCGACGATGCGCAGCGCGTCGATGTCGAGTCCGCTGTCGGTCTCGTCCAGGATGGCGAGGCTGGGCCCGAGCAGCGCCATCTGCAGCACCTCGTTGCGCTTCTTCTCGCCGCCGGAGAAGCCGACGTTGACGTTGCGCTTGAGCAGGTCCTCCGGCATCGACAGCGCCCGGGCCTGCGCCCGCGCCGCCTTGAGGAACTGCATGGAGTCCATCTCGGCCTCGCCGCGCGCCCGTCGCACCGCGTTGACCGCGGTGCGCAGGAAGTTGGCGTTGTTCACCCCCGGCAGCTCGACCGGCGCCTGGAAGGCGAGGAACACCCCGGCCGCCGCCCGCGCATCGGGCTCCATCGCCAGCAGGTCCTCCCCCTTGAACAACGCCGTGCCGGCCGTGACCTCGTAGTCCTCGCGGCCGGCCAGCACGTAGGACAGGGTGGACTTTCCGGACCCGTTCGGCCCCATGATGGCGTGCACCTCGCCCGCCGGGACGTCGAGGTCGACCCCGTTCAGGATCGGCTTGCGCGTGCCGTTGTCGTCGATCGACGCGTGCAGCCCCGCGATGGACAGGAACGCGCTCATCCGACGCTCCCTTCCAAACTGACCTGAAGCAGCTTCTGCGCTTCCACCGCGAACTCCATCGGCAGCTCCTTGAGCACGTCCTTGCAGAAGCCGTTGACGATCATGCCGACCGCGTCCTCCTCGGACAGGCCGCGCGAGCGGCAATAGAACAGCTGGTCCTCGGAGATCTTGGAGGTGGTGGCCTCGTGCTCAGTCTTGGCGGTCATGTTGCGGTTCTCGATGTAGGGAACCGTGTGCGCCCCGCACTGGTCGCCGATCAGCAGGCTGTCGCACTGGGTGAAGTTGCGCGCCCCCGACGCCTTGGGCATCACCCGCACCAGCCCGCGATAGGTGCTGTCCGAGCGCCCGGCGCTGATGGTCTTGGCGACGATGGTGGAGCGCGTGTTCCTGCCGATGTGCAGCATCTTGGTGCCGGTGTCGGCCTGCTGGTGGTTGTTGGTCACCGCCACCGAGTAGAACTCACCGACAGAGCCCTCGCCCTGCAGGATGCAGGACGGGTACTTCCAGGTGATCGCCGAGCCGGTCTCGACCTGGGTCCAGGAGATCTTGGACCGCGCCCCGCGGCAGGCGCCGCGCTTGGTGACGAAGTTGTAGATGCCGCCCTTCCCGTTCGCGTCGCCCGGATACCAGTTCTGCACCGTGGAGTACTTGATCGACGCGTCGTCCATGGCGACCAGCTCGACCACGGCGGCGTGCAGCTGGTTCTCGTCGCGCATCGGCGCGGTGCAGCCTTCGAGATACGACACCGAGGCGCCGTCCTCGGCGATGATCAGGGTGCGCTCGAACTGCCCGGTGTTCTTGGCATTGATGCGGAAATAGGTGCTCAGCTCCATCGGGCACTTCACCCCCTTGGGGATGAACACGAACGAGCCGTCGGTGAACACCGCAGAGTTCAGCGCGGCATAGAAGTTGTCCGCCGCCGGCACCACCGAGCCGAGATACTGCCGCACCAGATCGGGATGCTCGCGCACCGCCTCGCTGATCGGGCAGAAGATCACGCCGGCCTTGGCCAGGGTGGAGCGGAAGGTGGTGGCCACCGACACGCTGTCGAACACCGCGTCCACGGCGATCTGCGGGCGCCCGTCCCTTCCATCTGCCTCGCCGCCGTCCGGCACCTCGACGCCGGCCAGCATCGCCCGCTCCTTGAGCGGGATGCCCAGCTTCTCGTACACCGCGAGCAGCTCCGGATCGACCTCGTCCAGCGACTTCGGCCCGGGCTTCTTCTTCGGCGCGGCATAGTAGTGCACGTCCTGGAAGTCGATCGGCGGGTGGCCGATCTTGCCCCAGCCCGGCGCCTGCATGGTCTGCCACGCGGCATAGGCCTTGAGCCGCCAGGCCAGCAGCCAGTCGGGTTCCTCCTTGCGCGCCGAGATCAGCCGGATGGTGTCCTCGCTCAGCCCCTTCGGCGCCAGGTCCATCTCGATGTCGGTCTCGAACCCCCACTTGTAGCTGGACTGGGTGAGGCTCTCGACGGTGTTCAGGGTTTCGGCAACGGCAGGCATCAGGGCCTCACTCGGCGGCAAGAATGGCGGCGCCGGGCATCATGCCCGGACGGTCGGCTTTGTCGAAGTCGCGGACCCCGCCGCAGGACGGGAGGTCCATCTGGTCCAGCGTGATCCGGGTCAGCGCGGCGCGGATCGCCTCGTTGACCGGGTCCCATCGCCCCCGCACCGGGCAGGTTTCCTGCGCCTCGCAGCCGCCGGTGGCGCCGTCGACGCAGGCGGTGAGCGAGATCGGCCCGTCGATCGCGACGATCACGGCAGCAACCGGGATCGCGTGCAGGGGCCGCGCGAGACGGTAGCCGCCGCGCGCGCCACGCTGCGAGGCCACCAGTCCTGCGGCGCACAGCGCCTTCAGCACCTTGGCCACGGTCGGCTCCGGCACGCCGGTCGCCTGCGCCAGCGTGGGCGAGGTGGTGACCTCGCCCCCGTGATGCGACAGGCGCACCAGCACCACGACCGCATAATCCGCGAGCTTGGACAGGCGCAACATGATGCCCCGGGAGGTTCAACAGGACCCACTCGGTCCTGTTTATGGCAGATGAGGCCGAACCGCCGCAACGTCAAGGTCCTGGCGCCCGTCCGGAGCTAGCCGGCCTCCACGCCGAACAGCAGGCGCAGGCCCAGGAACAGCATCCCGCCGACCAGCGCGCCGACCACCGTGCCGTTGATCCGCACGAACTGCAGGTCGCGGCCGACGCGCAGCTCCAGCCGGTCGACCAGCAGCCGCGTGTCCCAGCCGGCGACCACCTCGGCGATGAAGCCGGCGAGCTGCGCCCGCAGCCCGGGCAGCGCCCGGCGCGCCAAGGTCCGCGCCGCCCGCTCGATCGCCGCGCGCACCGCCCTGTCCTGCCCCAGCACCTCGCCGGTACGCTGCAGCGATTCCGCCACCAGCCGGGCGATCCAGCTGTCCGGCCGGCCGAGATCGTCCTCGATCGCACCCCGCGCGCGCGCCCACACGTGGGCGCCCCAGTGCTTCAGGCTGTCATGCGTGAACAGCGTTCGTACCGTCTCCCCCAGCTCTCGCGCGCGGTCCGGATCGGTCTCGATCAGGTCGATCTCGCGACGCATCCACGCCGTCACCGCCTCCCGCAGGTCGGAATCATGCGGATCGGTGCGCTCCAGCTCAGCGGTGATGGCACCCAGCACCCGGCTCGCCACCGAGCCGCCGATCGCCCAGCCCACCAGCCGGCCGCCCTGCTCGCGCACCCGGTCGGTGATCATCTGGTGCAGGTGCGCCTCGCGGCTCTTCAGCAGCACCTTAATCTGGTCGAGCAGGAACGACAGCACCTCCTGGTGCCGGTCGCCGTCGACCAGGGCGCGCAGGCCGCGCGCCACCACCGGCGCCAGCTCCTTGTTGTTCAGCAGCCGCGGCAGCAGGCGCGCCAGCAGCTCCCGCGCCCGGCCGGCTTCCAGCCCGTCCAGCAAATGCGGGATCATCCGCGCCGCGGCACCCTGCGCCATCTCCCCCACGTGCGGGTCCAGCAGCACGCCCTGCACCAGCAGCGGCAGGTCGATGCGGGCCAGCGCGCGGTCGATGTCGGCCTCGGTGAACACGTGGTTGGCGACGAAGCCGCCCAGCGCGCGGCCCAGCCGGTCCTTCTGCGCCGGCAGGATCGCGGTGTGCGGGATCGGCAGGCCGAGCGGGTGGCGGAACAGCGCCGTCACCGCGAACCAGTCCGCAAGCCCGCCGACCAGCCCGGCCTTGGCGGTCGCCTGCAGCAGCCCGGCCCAGAACCCGTGCCCGGCGGCGTAGCCGACCAGCACCAAGCCGCCCATCGCCACCAGCAGCAGGGTGGCACGACGCTTCTGTGCGGCTAGGCCCTGACGCGCCGCCCCGTCCGGATCGGCAACGGCGTCCGGAACGGGGTTCGGCCACGCACTCATCGACCGGAGGTAGCACCCGGCCGCCGCTTTGCCCAACGCCGTGCCCCGCGCGCCGGCCTATATTGCGGTGCGGCAGCGGACATGGAACCCTGGACCGACGCTTCCCGGCCCCTGGAGCACCCTTCCGTCATGGACGACCCGAACCCGGCTCCCGAGGCCCACCGTCCCGCCGATGCCGGGGCGCGGCTGGCGCAGCTGGTCGCGCTCACCGCACAGCTGGTGGAACGACAGGAGGAGGACCCGTTCGGCAACCCGGTGCTGGCGGTGGCGCTGCTGCTGTCGCGCCGGCTCGACGAGAACACCCTGAGCATCGCCGAGATCGGCGACCTGGTGCGTCGCCTGCGCGACGACGCGTTTGCCGGCCGGGCTGGGCGGCTTGCGCGCTATGTCGGGCTCGATGCCGGCGCCGACACCGCCGGCCGGCTGCGCCGGATCGCGGCCAGGCTGGTCCGTCCGGACCCGGACGACAGCCCGATCCCGCTGGCGCAGTTCCGGCAGGCGATCGGCCGCACCCGCTTCGCCGCCGTGTTCACCGCGCACCCGACCTTTGCGCTGGCGACCCCGGCCTACGACGCGCTGGCCGCAGCCGCGAGCGGGGCCGGCGCGATGCCGGAGTGCCGCTCGCAGCGTCCCGCCACGCCGACCCTGGCCGACGAGTTCCACCTCGCCTGCCTCGCCATCGGGCGCGGGCGCGACGCGATCGACCGGCTGAACCGGGCGCTGCTGGAGGAAGCGGCCAGCTACTGGACGCAGGCCTGGACCGCCCTGCTGCCGCGCCCGCTGATCCTGGCCAGCTGGGTCGGCTACGACACCGACGGACGCACCGACATCGGCTGGTGGGACACGCTGCGCCTGCGGCTGCGCATGAAGCGGCTGCAGCTCGAACGGCTGCACGCGCAGCTCGACCGGCTGCAGGCGCCGCCGGCGGCGATGCTGGCGCGGATCGACGCGGCGATCGGCGCGGTCGCCGCACAGGTCGAGGCGGCGCCGGTTCGCGCCGACGCCGAGCAGGTCGCCGCGTTCGCCGGCGCGCTGATCGACCGGCGCGAGGAGGCGATCCTGGGCCCGGCGGTGCTGGACCCGTTCTTCGCCGACGCGCTGGACGCGGCACCCGAGCCGGACCGGCTGCCTCTGGTCGTGGCCCGCGCCGGCTTCGCGTCGCACGGCATGGGCCTTGCCCACACCCACGTGCGTCTGAACGCCACCCAGCTGCACAACGTCGCCCGGCAGCGGCTGGGCATCCAGGACAGCCCGGAGAACCCGGCGCAGCGGCGCGCCCTGCTGACGGAGATCAACGAGGCGCTGTCGGACGTGCGCACGGTGCCGGTGGATTTCGGCGCCCTGCTGTCCGAGCAGGCCTCGGCGGCGCGGCTGATGATGACGGTCACCCAGATCGTCAAGCACGTCGACGGCGCGAGCCCGGTGCGCTTCCTGATCGCCGAGACCGAAAGCGGCTACACCCTGCTGGTGGCGCTGTGGCTGGCGCGCCTGTTCGGCATCGAGGAGCAGGTCGAGATCTCGCCGCTGTTCGAGACCCGCGAGGCGATGATGAACGGCGCCCGCGTGGTCGAGGAGGCGCTGCGCTCGCGGCACTGGCGCGACTACCTGCGACGCACCGGCCGGCTCGCGCTGCAGTTCGGCTATTCCGACAGCGGGCGCTATGTCGGCCAGCTCGCCGCCACCTATCTGGTCGAGCGGCTGCGGCTGAAGATCGCCGACCTGCTCGCCGCCCGCGGCCTCACCGATGTCGAGGTGATCCTGTTCGACACCCACGGCGAGAGCATCGGCCGCGGCGGCCATCCGTTCGCGCTGGCCGACCGGCTGGACTACCTGTCCACCCCGCACGCACGGCTCGCCTTCGCCTCGGCCGGCATCGCCTGCCGCGAGGAGACGGCGTTCCAGGGCGGCGACGGCTACCTGCTGTTCGGCACACCGGAGCTGGCCGACGCCACGATCGGCACCATCGCCGAGCACGCCTTCGCCGTCGTGCAGCGCGAGAACGACCCGATCTACGACCAGCCGGACTTCTCGGCCGACTTCTTCTCCGCGATCGGGCTCGGCATGACCGAGCTGGTGGAGGATCCGGGCTATGCCGCCCTGCTCGGCGCGTTCGGCCCGGCGCTGATCGACCGCACCGGCTCGCGTCCGGCGGCGCGGCAGAGCGACGCCGCAGGCGGTGCCGCACGGATCCGGCACCCGCGCGAGCTGCGCGCGATCCCCAACAACGCCATCCTGCAGCAGCTCGGCTGGTGCGCCAACACGCTGCAGGGGCTGGGGCTCGCCGCGGCGCGGCATCCGGAAACCTTCGAGGAGTTCCTGACCGGCAGCCCGCGCTTCCGCCGCGCGCTGGACTTCGCCAGCCACGCGCTGGCGCATTCCGACCGCGACGTGCTGCGCGCCATCGTGCTGACCCTGGACCCCGGCGTGTGGCTCGACCGCGCCGCGCACGAGGCCGATCCGGCGCGACGCAACGCCCTGGTGACGCTGAGCCAGGGGCTGGAGCGGCTCGACCTGTGGGCCGACACGCAGTCGATGTTCCGACGCATCCAGGCCGACCACCTGGCGCTGCGCACCGCCTGGCCGGACGCGCCGCGCATGGCGGCGCCGGAGATCCTGCTGCACGCGATCCGCCTCACCCTGATCGAGCGGATCTGGCTGCTCGCCACACGCATCCCGTACTTCTCGCCGCGCGACGGCTTCACCCGGGAAGCGCTGGACGACCAGGTGCTCCGGCTGGAGATCCCCAACGTGCTGAAGCAGATGGCGGAGATCTTTCCGCAGGCGACGGAGGAAGCGGTGCCGCTGGACTTCCGCGAGCCCACCGGTCCCCGCGCGGTCAACGCCTACACCCGCGAGAACGCCGAGATCTTCGAGCCGATGCGCCAGCTGTTCGAGCTCGCGCGCGAGATCAGCGTCGCGGTGATGCACGGCGTCGGCGCGTTCGGCTGAGCGCCCGGGACGCGGAGCCGCCGCGGCCGGCCCGCCGGCGGCCCTGGCGACTGACCGAGCCGCCGCCGCCGCACGGGACGCCGCTGCCAGCGGCGCCCGGGATCCGGCGCATCGTCGCTCCGAACCCGGGACCGATGACCTATCACGGCACCAACACCTACCTGTTGGAGGATGCGGACGGCGTCACCGTGCTCGATCCCGGGCCCGACCTGCCGCGGCACGTGGCGGACATCATGCGGCTGGCGCCCGGGCCGATCGTGCGGATCCTGCTGAGCCACACCCATCGCG
>CALMVN010000034.1:7190-19065 GCA_937873225.1 uncultured Acetobacteraceae bacterium | reverse complement strand
CACCGGGGTGCCCACTCCCGCCGCCGCCGACAGGAAGATGCGGTCCTGACGCGCCACCCCCACCGTCATGGCGTTGACCAGCGGGTTGCCGTCGTAGGAGGGGTGGAAGTTGATCTCGCCGCCCACCGTCGGCACGCCGACGCAGTTGCCGTAGCCGCCGACCCCGCGCACCACCCCGTCGACGATTCGGCGCGTGTTGGGGTTGTCCGGGCTGCCGAAGCGCAAGGCGTTCAGGTTGGCGACCGGACGCGCGCCCATGGTGAACACGTCGCGCAGGATGCCGCCGACCCCGGTGGCGGCGCCCTGGTACGGCTCGATGAAGCTCGGATGGTTGTGGCTTTCCATCTTGAAGATGGCGGCCAGCCCCTGCCCGATATCGACCACGCCGGCGTTCTCGCCCGGCCCGTGGATCACCCACGGCGCCTCCGTCGGCAGCGTCCGCAGCCACACCCGCGACGACTTGTAGGAGCAGTGCTCCGACCACATCACCGAGAAGATGCCGAGCTCGGTCAGGCTGGGCGTGCGCCCCATGATCCCGAGCAGCCTGTCCCATTCCTCCCCGGTCAGGCCGAACTCGCGCGCCAGCGCCGCGTCCACGGGCTTGGCGGCGCTCAATGCACCAGCGCTCCCACCAGGCCGTCGAACAGGGGCCTGCCGTCGATGCCCCCCATCAGCGGGTCGACCAGGTCCTCGGCGTGCGGCATCAGCCCGCACACCCGCAGGGACGGGCTCAGCACGCCGGCGATCGCGCGCGCGCTGCCGTTCGGGTTGTCCCCGTGGTAGCGGAACGCCACCCTCCCCTCGCCCTCCAGCCGGTCCAGCGTGTCCGCGTCGGCGACGTAGTTGCCGTCGCCGTGCGCCATCGGCGCCCGGAACACGTCGCCCGGCTTCCAGCCGCGCGTGAAGGCCGTGTCGCCCCGCTCCACCCGCAGGACGCAGTCGCGCGACAGGAAGCGCATGGCGGCGTTGCGCAGCAGGGCGCCCGGCAGCATCTGCGCCTCGGTCAGGATCTGGAACCCGTTGCACACCCCCAGCACGTAGCCGCCGCGCCCGGCAAAGGCGCGGACCGCGCCCATGATCGGCGCGTGGGCCGCCATCGCGCCGGAGCGGAGGTAGTCGCCGTGGCTGAACCCGCCCGGCAGCACCACCAGGTCGAGCGGCGGCAGCTCGGTTTCGCGGTGCCACAGCATCGCCGGCGCCCGTCCGGACGCCGCCTTGAGCGCGATCGCCATGTCGCGCTCCCGGTTGGTGCCCGGAAAGACGACGATCCCGCTCCTCACGGCCTGCTGCCCGCTCCGCCGCCGGTTCCGCCGCACGGGAAGGCCTCCGCCAGCGCGTCGTACGCCACCGGACCCACGTCGGCCGACATGCGGTCCGGATGCTTGGACATCCAGGCCACCAGGGCGCCGCGCAGCTGGATGCCGCTGGCCTGCGGGATGCACACGCGCCGCGCCGCGCCCGGGCCGGCAGCGGTTTCCACCAGGGTGATGCCGTCGGAGATGCCGCTGACATAGGCGTCGCACACCGCCGACGTCCGCGGCGACTGGCACAGCGCCAGCAGCCGTCCGGCCGGCAGGTGCGTCAGCCGTCCCATCGGCCTGTCCTGCGCCTGCGCGACGCCGCAGGACAAAGACAACGCGGCCGCAACAACAGCACAGCGAATCATCCCACCACCTCTGTCGTGAAGGTCTCGATCACCAGGTTCGCCAGCAGCCGGCGCCCCATCTCGTCGCCCTGCGCCCTGGCGCGCGCCGGGTCCGCCTCGTCCAGCTCCAGCTCGATCACCCGCCCGGCCCGGACCTCGCCGACGTTGCCGAAGCCCAGCGTGTGCAGCGCGTGCCCGATCGCCTTGCCCTGCGGATCGAGCACCCCGTCCTTGAGCATCACCGACACCCGGACCCTCATCGCACGACCTCGCCCTGCCGAAGCGGTCGGCCATCGCATGACCCCGACTTGCCGAAGCGGCCGGTCATCGCACGACCTCGGACTTCACGAAGCGGTCGGTCATTGCATGACCCCGACTTGCCGAAGCGGTCGGTCATTGCATGACCTCGGATTTCACGAAGCGGTCGGTCACTGCATGACCTCCGATTTCACGAAGCGGTCGGTCATTGCATGACCTCCGGGCCCTTCATGTCGTTGTTCCCCGCCTCCGGCAGGATGCCGAGGCGCCTGGCGACCTCCTGGTACGCCTCCTCGACACGACCCATGTCGCGCCGGAACCGGTCCTTGTCCATCTTCTCCGAGGTCTTGGCGTCCCACAGCCGGCAGTTGTCCGGGCTGATCTCGTCGGCCAGCACCAAGCGCATGTCCTCGTTCTCCCACAGCCGGCCGAACTCCAGCTTGAAGTCCACCAGCGTGATGCCGACGCCCAGGAACAGCCCGCTCAGGAAGTCGTTGATCCTGAGCGCCAGCGCCACGATGTCGTCCATGTCGGCAGTCGACGCCCAGCCGAACGCCGTGATGTGCTCCTCCGCCACCATCGGGTCGTTCAGGCTGTCGTTCTTGTAGTAGTACTCCAGGATCGAGCGTGGCAGACGCGTCCCCTCCGGGATGCCGAGCCGCTTGCTCAGCGACCCCGCTGCCACGTTGCGCACCACCACCTCCAGCGGGATGATCTCCACCTCGCGGATCAGCTGCTCGCGCATGTTCAGCCGGCGCACGAAGTGGGTCGGCACGCCGATGTCGTGCAGCCTGAGCATCAGGTGCTCGCTGATCCGGTTGTTCAGCACGCCCTTGCCGGTGATGACGCCCTTCTTGGCGCCGTTGCCGGCGGTGGCGTCGTCCTTGAAGTACTGGACGAGCGTCCCCGGCTCCGGCCCCTCGAACAGGATCTTCGCCTTACCCTCGTAGAGCTGTCGGCGGCGGGCCATGAACGGTCCTCATGCTGCACGTGTGCGCCGCCTTCGGCGCGGGCGCGGTATAGCAGCCTCTCGTGTCACCGCCTACCGCGCGGGGTTCCGGCGGCGGCGTCCGGTCAGGCGGCGGGCGCCAGGGCGACCGGGATGAACGGGGTGCGGTCCGGAGCGCCGGCGGCGAACATCCAGTTCGGCATCCGCTCCGGATCCCGCGGGATGCCGACCAGCGACGCGTTGGTGGTGCCGAAGCCGGAGCGCGGCGGGATGTTGAGCTCGCTGCCGGCGGGAAGCGTGCGGTCCGACAGCAGCCCGGTCCAGGTGCCCCAGTCCGGCGGCATCGGCATGGGGGCCGCCTGGAATCGCGGCAGGTGCCGGGCGATCCGCGGGATCTGCATGTCGTCCGGCCCGCCGGTGGCGATCATGTGCACGCCCGGCTCCAGCGTCGACACGTCCGGATGCCCGTAGCCGAGCCCGCACAGGTAGTACGCCCCGTGCCGGTCGCCGACGATCATGTTGTAGGAGCGGTAGCGCCCGGCATCGGTCGCCGCCAGCGCCGCGACCGCGGCCTCGGCGGTGGCTTCCCGCACCGCGATCAGCGGCAGCTCGCCGCGCGAGCGCTTGCCCGGCGCCGGGCCCAGGCTGCCGACCCGGTTCAGCACCGCCGCCACCACGCCGCGGTCGTTCAGCGCCAGCCAGGTGCCGCCGCCCGGCACGTCGCGCGGTCCCAGCGCGTCCGGCTGCTCCGGCCAGTAGCGTCCGGGCGGCTCCCAGGGCCGGTCGAGCCGCTCGTCGCGGTTGGCGGCGACCAGAAGCGGCCAGGCCTCCCCCGGCGTGGTCGATATGATGACGGTGCACACGATGACTGGAACCTGTTTCCTGCAGCCGGGATGGGACTCGGGTGACGATATGCCGCAATGCGACATGCGCACCAACCGGTGTCAATGGCACCGGCCGGCACGGAGGGGAAGCGCCGGCCTAGGCAGGGCCAGGCTCGCCGAACACGCGCCGGAAGCTCGCGTCGAGCGCCGCGAGGTGCCGGCCGGGATCGGTGGCGCGGTCCAGCAGCGCCGGCGGGACGCGGCCGGCCACCTCCGGATCGGCGTCGAGGTTCTCGCGGAAGCCGCGCCCGCCCGGCGTGCCGAGCGCGGTCCAGGTGGCCATGGCGTTGCGCTGCACGATCCGGTACGCGTCCTCGCGCGAGATCCCGGCGCGCGCCAGCTCCAGCAGCACCTCGCCCGAATGCACCACCCCGCCCAGGCTGTCGAGGTTGGCCAGCATCCGCTCCGGGTAGACGACGAGCTTCTCCATCATCCCCGCCAGCCGGTGCAGGGCGAAGTCCAGCCCGATCGTCGCGTCCGGCCCGATGTTGCGCTCCACCGACGAGTGGCTGATGTCGCGCTCGTGCCATAGCGCCACGTTCTCCAGCGCCGGCACCGCGTGGGAGCGCACCAGCCGGGCCAGGCCGGTCAGGTTCTCGCTCAGCACCGGGTTGCGCTTGTGCGGCATGGCCGAGGAGCCCTTCTGCCCGGGATGGAAGAACTCCTCCGCTTCCCGCACCTCCGAGCGCTGCAGGTGGCGCACCTCGGTCGCCAGCCGCTCGATCCCCGAGGCGATCACCGCCAGGGTGCAGAAGAACGCCGCGTGCCGGTCGCGCGGGATCACCTGGGTGGACACCGGCTCCGGCTGCAGCCCAAGCCGCTCGGCCACGAACTCCTCCACCCGCGGGTCGACATGCGCAAAGGTGCCCACCGCGCCCGAGATCGCGCAGGTGGCGATCTCCGCCCGCGCCTGCAGCAGACGCCGCCGGTTGCGGTCGAACTCGGCGTAGTGCCCGGCCAGCTTCAGCCCGAACGAGGTCGGCTCTGCGTGGATGGCATGGCTGCGCCCCACCGTCAGGGTGTGCTTGTGCTCGAACGCCCGGCGCCTCAGCGCCGCCAGCACCGCGTCGAGGTCCTGCAGCAGCAGGTCCGACGCCTGCGCCAGCTGCACCGCCAGGCAGGTGTCGAGCACGTCGGACGAGGTCATGCCGAGATGCACGAACCGGCTGTCCGGCCCGATCCGTTCCGCGAGCCAGGTCAGGAACGCGATCACGTCGTGCCGCGTCTCGGCCTCGATCGCGTCGATCCGGGCGAGGTCGTCGTCGGAGAACGCCGCCATCGCCGCGTCGCCGCGTTCCCGGATCGCCGCCGCCGACTCGGCCGGCACGTCGCCGTACCGGCTCATCGCCTCGGCCGCCAGCGCCTCGATCTCGAACCAGATCCGGTAGCGGTTGGCGGGCGCCCAGATCGCCGCCATGGCCGGCCGTGTGTAGCGTGGAACCATCGAACCCTCTTTTCCCGGCAGGCCGGGCCGGCGGCGGCCGCTTGCCTTTTCGCAGATCCGCATGGCTTTAGGCCGCTCCGGCGCCGCTGTGCAGGCCCGATCGAACGGATACCCCCCATGCCGATCCCGCATCACCTGCTGCCCGAGCTCGCGGCGCTGGGCCAGGTCCTGGTCATCGACCTCACCCTGGCCGGCGACAACGCGGTGGTGGTGGGGCTGGCGGGGCTGGGCCTGCCGCCGCGCGAGCGGAGGCAGGCGATCCTGTTCGGCATCGCCGCCGCGACGCTGATCCGCATCGCGCTCGCCACCGTGGCGCTGCAGCTGCTGGCGATCGTCGGGCTGACGCTGGCCGGCGGCCTGCTGCTGCTCTGGGTGTGCTGGCGCATGGTGCGCGAGCTGCGCCACCGGCCGGCCGCCGCCGACGACCCGTCGCTCGCCGGCCGCACCGGACACGGCGCGCTGCGACGCGCGATCGGACGCATCGTGCTGGCCGACCTGTCGATGAGCCTGGACAACATCCTGGCCGTCGCGGGGGCCGCCGGCCAGCACCTGTGGGTGCTGATCACCGGCCTGGTGGTGTCGATCGCGCTGATGGGTCTCGCCGCCTCGCTGGTGGCGCGGCTTCTGGAACGCTACCGCTGGATCGCCTGGGTCGGCATCCTGGTGGTGGCCGCCGTCGCGATCGAGCTGATCGTCGAGGGCACCCACCAGGTGATGCGCCAGACCGGGCTCTGACCCGGGCCGGCGGGACGGTCACTCGCCGATCGCGGCACCGCCCGGATGGCGCAGGTCGAGCCCGCCCCAGTCGCCCGGGCTCGGATGCCCGAGCGACGGCCCGCCGACCAGGATGCCCTCCGCCGAGCCCCAGTTCTGGTGCACGACGATCTTGTAGCCCATCGCCGCGAGCCTCGCCGTCACCTCCGGCGACAGCGCGCCGGCCTCCGCCTCCACCGGCTCGGGCATCCACTGCTCGTGGATCCGCCCCATGTTCACGGCACTCGCGATGTCCATGCCGCCATCCACCACCGCCAGGATCGCCTCGAGCGTGATGGTCGGGATGCGCGAGCCGCCCGGACTGCCGATCACCATCACCACCCGGCCGTTCCGCGACAGGATGGTGGGCGACATCGAGGACAGCGGCGTCTTGCCCGGCGCCACCGCGTTGGCCTCCGAGCCGACCAGGCCGTACATGTTGGGCGCGCCCGGCTTGGCCGAGAAGTCGTCCATCTCGTCGTTCATGACGATGCCGGTGTGGCCGGCCACCACCTTGGCGCCGAACCAGCCGTTCAGGGTGTAGGTCATCGACACCGCGCGGCCATCCTTGTCGATGATGGAGAAGTGCGTGGTCTCGGTCTTCTCGTGCGGCACCGGGTCCAGCGGAGACAGGGTGTCGGAGGCGAGCGCGCGGTCGGTCGGCGTGTGGGCGCGTATCGCCGCCGTGTAGGCCGGGTCGATCAGCTTGGCCACCGGGTCGTGCACGAAGGCCGGGTCGCCCAGGTTCTGCCGGTCGGCATAGGCGTGACGCATCGCCTCGACCTGGCGCTGCACCCCGGCGGCGCTGCGCAGGCCCAGCCCGCGCAGGTCGTCCCCGTCCAGGATGCCCAGGATCTCGCACAGCGCGACGCCGCCGCCGCTGGGCGGCGGTGCGGTGTCCACGGTGTAGCCGCGGTAGTGGCAGGTCACCGGCGGCAGCACCCGGGTGCGGTAGCGGGCGAAGTCGTCGGCCGACAGCACCCCGCCGCCCTTCGCGCTGGCGGCGACGATCGCGGCCGCGACCGGCCCACGGTAGAACGCCGCCGAGCCGCCGCTCGCGATCCGCGACAGCGTGTCGGCCAGCTCCGCCTGCACCAGGCGCTCGCCGACCGCATAGGGCGCGCCGTCGGCGTGCAGGAAGATACGCGCCGAGTCCGGATCCCTGGCGAAGCCGGCGGTGGCGGTGTGCAGCAGCATCACGTCGCCGGGCGACAGCACGTAGCCGTCGCGGGCGAGCCGGATCGCCGGCGCCATCACCACCGCGCGCGACAGGTGGCCCCAGCGGCGCAGCGCCTCCTCCATGCCGGCGACGGTGCCCGGCACCGCCACCGCCTTCCAGCCGGTCTCGGACAGGCCGGGCACGACGTTGCCGGCCGCGTCCTGGAACATGGTCGGCGTCGCCGCCAGCGGCGCGTGCTCGCGGAAGTCGAGGAAGTAGGCGTGCCCGTCCGGCTCCCGCAGGGTCAGGAAGCCGCCGCCGCCGATGTTGCCGGCGGCCGGATACACCACCGCCAGCGCGTACGCCACCGCCACCGCGGCATCCACCGCGTTGCCGCCCTGCCTCAGGATCCCGGCACCCACCTCGGAGGCCAGCGCGTGCGCCGTCACCACCATGCCGTGCGCGCCGTGCACCGGCACCGGCGCCACGGGAGCCGGCGCGGACGGGCCGAACGCCAGCGGGTCGGCGCCTTCCCAGCCGCCGGGACGCGCCACCCCGGCCTGCACCTGCACCAACGGCGCCTGCACCATCGGCGCAGCGGGCGCCGTGGGCGGCGTCACCTGGGCCAGCGCGGGCAGCACCGGCGCGCACGCCAGCAGCGCCGACAGGGCGGTGCGCGCCAGCCCGTGAACACGGTTCATGTGAACGCCGTTCATGCCGCCGCCGCGTAGGGCGGCTTGTGCAGCCCGGCGGGCGACAGGGTGAAGATCTCGCACCCGTCCTCCGTGACCCCCACCATGTGCTCGAACTGCGCCGACAGGCTGCGGTCGCGTGTCACCGCGGTCCAGCCGTCGTCGAGGATCTTCACGTCCGGGCGCCCGGCGTTCACCATCGGCTCCACGGTGAAGAACATGCCCGGACGCAGCACCGCGCCTTCCTTCGGGCGGCCGTAGTGCAGGATGTTGGGGCTGTCGTGGAAGTTGCGGCCGATGCCGTGGCCGCAGAAGTCGCGCACCACCGACATGCGCTGCGGCTCGACGAAGCTCTGGATCGCGTGGCCGATGTCGCCCAGCGTGTTGCCGGGCCGGATCGCCGCCAGCCCGCGCATCAGCGACTCGTAGGTCACGTCGATCAGCATGGCGGCGCGCCGGGACACGCTGCCCACCGTGTACATGCGGCTGGTGTCGCCGTACCAGCCGTCCAGGATGGAGGTGACGTCGATGTTGAGCACGTCGCCGTCCTGCAGCCGGCGCTCGCCCGGGATGCCGTGGCAGACCACGTGGTTGAGCGAGATGCAGCAGGATTTCGGGTAGCCGCGGTAGTTCAGGGTGGCCGGCACCGCGCCCTGCGACAGGGTGTAGTCGTGGATGATCCGGTCGAGCTCGCCGGTGGTGACGCCGGCCTGCACGTGCGGGGCGATCATGTCCAGCGTCCGGGCGGCCAGCGATCCGGCCGCGCGGATGCCGGCGAAGTCGGCCTCCGGATGGATGATGATCCGACGCCTGTCCGTTTCCCCGTCCATCACCGCCTCCCTCCTTCGCGCCCGTTCCTTCGCGCCGGATCGGCCAACGCCGGAGCCGGCGCGGGGATCGACCTCAGGGAGGCGCCGGGAACATGCGCGGCCCGGACGGAAGCCGCAAGGACGGCGGCCGCAGGGCGGGGATCAGCTCCGCTGCCAGCGGCCCCGCACATGGCCGTGCCGGTGCGGCGACACCACCTCGGCGTTGGCCAGGTGCATGCGGGCGCCCGTCAGGTGGACGTGCGGGCCGTGGCCGCGCCCATGCACGCCGCGCCAGCCTCCCGCCTCGGCCGGGGCGATCGCCCGCGCCGCCACCAGGCGGACCACCAGCCGGCCGCCGCGCATCCGCACCAGGCGGCGGCGCACCGGCATCGCCTGCTCCTCGCCGACGGTGTCGGAGGCGAGCATCAGCGCCGGGCGGCGGAAGCGCATCGGGCGCGCCATCACCGGCACCCCTTCCTGCTGGAAGCCCTGGTCGAGCAGGGCGGTCATCACGGCCGAACGCTGCGGATTGCTGCTCGCCCCCAGCACCACGCCGATCAGGCGGACGTTGCCGCGCACCGCCGAGGTGACCAGGTTGCGGCCGCCGGCCAGGGTGTAGCCGGTCTTGAGCCCGTCGGCGCCGGGATAGATCTGCAGCATCGGGTCGTGGTTCATGACCTCGCGGCCGTGGAACACGAAGGCCGGCACCGAGAAGTAGTGGTACTGTTCCGGGAAGTCCTGGATCAGGTGCCGGGTCAGGATGGCGAAGTCGCGCGCGGTGGACACCTGCTCCTGATCCGGCAGGCCGGACGCGTTGCGGAAGGTGGTGTTGCTCATGCCGAGCGAGCGCGCCTTCTGCGTCATCATCTGCGCGAACTGCTGCTCGTCGCCGCCGGCCAGCAGCTCGCCCAGCGCGCAGGCGGCGTCGTTGGCGGACTTGGTGACCAGGCCCAGGATCGCCTGCTCCACCGTCAGGTAGGAGCCCGGCACCAGGTCCAGCTTGGACGGCTCCATCGAGGCGGCGTGGCTCGACACCGGCACCGACTGGTCGAGCGAGATGTGGTTCTGCCTGAGCGCGTCGAACGCCAGGTAGAGCGTCATCAGCTTGGTCAGGCTGGCGGGATAGCGCTGCAGGTCCGGGTTGGCCTGCTGCAGCACCGCGCCGGAGTTGGCGTCCATCACGAAGGTGCTGAGCTGGCCCACGTACTGGGCGCGGGCGAGGCCGGGCGCCAGCAGCGCGCCGCACAGGCCGACGCAGCCGAGCAGCGCCTGGCGGAGGGGGCGGGCCGTCGCTCCCGTACGAGCGGATGCAGCACGACCCTTGGACTCTGGCGCCATGCGCACCCCCTCGTTCACGACGCCGATACTATGGAGGCCCGGAGCTTCCGTCCAGGTTAATTCACAGTTTTGCAACGGGTTGACGGCGGCGGCGCGCGTGCGGCCGCAAGGACCCGGCGCAAACCGCCGTCCGGAGCGTGATGCCCGCGTGCCTGGGGGGTTTCAAGCCGGGTTTGACTTCCAATATGCTCGCACCATGCGCTCCGACCACCGCCATCCGGCCTTTCCCGCAGGGTTCCTTCCCGTCCGACGCCCGGCGGACCGTCCTGCCGGACCGGCGGGCACCGGGCCACGGGCCGCCGGCGACGACGACAAGACCGACAACCCGGATTCGCCCAACGTCGGCGTGGTGGTGAAGGCGCGTCCCAAGACGCGCAAGCCGGCCATGTACAAGGTGCTGATGCTGAACGACGACTACACGCCGATGGAGTTCGTCGTGCACGTGCTGGAGCGCTTCTTCCAGAAGTCGCGCGACGAGGCGACCCGGATCATGCTGCACGTGCACAAGCGCGGCGTCGGGGTGTGCGGCGTCTACACCTACGAGGTCGCCGAGACCAAGGTGACCCAGGTGATGGACCTGGCACGGCAGAACCAGCACCCGCTGCAGTGCACGATCGAGAAGGACTGAGCGGACGCGGCGGAACGCGCCGGTCCGGCCCGCCGGACGGGGATGGAACCGCGGCGGCCGAACCCCATCTGTTGCGATGCGGCAGCGCCGGCCTCCGGCGCCCGCGCGACAACGATTTTTACTGGCCTTCTGCGGATAAAGCTCCAAGATGATGACGGGTCGCGACGTGGTCGTGCGGTCCCGATGATCAAGGGGTTGGCTGCACCGGCCTGGCCTTAAGCGGCGTTAAGGAGCGTTCCCATGCTGTCACGCAACCTCGAGCAGACGCTGCACCGGGCCCTGTCGCTCGCCGGCGACCGCCGCCACGAGTACGCCACCCTGGAGCACCTGCTGCTCGGCCTGGTCGACGACGGGGACGCCGCCACCGTGCTCCGGGCCTGCGGCGTCGACCTGGACAAGCTGCGCACCGACCTCACCGAGTTCCTGGACAAGGACCTGGCCGGGCTGGCCTCCGACCGCTCCTCCGAGCCGAAGCCGACCGCGGCGTTCCAGCGCGTGGTGCAGCGCGCGGCGATCCACGTGCAGTCCTCGGGCCGCGACGAGGTCACCGGCGCCAATACCCTGGTCGCCCTGTTCTCCGAGCGCGAAAGCCACGCGGTGTACTTCCTGCAGCTGCAGGACATGACGCGGCTCGACGCCGTCAACTTCATCAGCCACGGCATCGCCAAGGCGCCCGGCCGCACCGCGCAGCGCCCCGCCACCGGTGCCGCCAACAACGGCGACACCCCGGAAGGCGAGCGCGAGGAGCGCGGCCGCGCCGGCTCGGCCAAGCAGCAGGACGGGCTGTCGGCGTACTGCGTCAACCTCAACAAGAAGGCGCAGTCCGGCAAGATCGACCCGCTGATCGGCCGGGACACCGAGATCGAGCGCACCATCCAGATCCTGTGCCGGCGCACCAAAAACAACCCGCTGTATGTCGGCGACCCCGGCGTCGGCAAGACCGCGATCGCCGAGGGCCTGGCCAAGCGCATCGTCGAGGGCGACGTGCCCGAGGTGCTGGCGAAGAGCACCATCTATGCGCTCGACATGGGCGCGCTGCTGGCCGGCACCCGCTACCGCGGCGACTTCGAGGAGCGGCTCAAGGCGGTGGTGACCGAGCTGGAGGCCAATCCGGGCGGCATCCTGTTCATCGACGAGATCCACACCGTGATCGGCGCCGGCGCCACCTCCGGCGGGGCGATGGACGCGTCCAACCTGCTCAAGCCCGCACTCGCCCAGGGCACGCTGCGCTGCATCGGGTCGACCACCTACAAGGAGTTCCGCCAGCACTTCGAGAAGGACCGCGCGCTGGTGCGCCGGTTCCAGAAGATCGACGT
>CALMVN010000034.1:418-7090 GCA_937873225.1 uncultured Acetobacteraceae bacterium | reverse complement strand
CTCAAGTCCATGGTGTTCGGCCAGGACAAGGCGATCGAGGCGCTGGCGGCGGCGATCAAGCTCAGCCGCGCCGGCCTGCGCGACGCCGAGAAGCCGATCGGCAACTACCTGTTCTCCGGCCCGACCGGCGTCGGCAAGACCGAGGTGGCGAAGCAGCTGGCCTCGACGCTCGGCATCGAGCTGATCCGCTTCGACATGTCGGAATACATGGAGCGGCACTCGATCTCGCGGCTGATCGGCGCCCCGCCGGGCTATGTCGGCTTCGACCAGGGCGGCCTGCTTACCGACGGCATCGACCAGCACCCGCATTGCGTGCTGCTGCTGGACGAGATCGAGAAGGCGCACCAGGACCTGTACAACATCCTCCTGCAGGTGATGGACCACGGCAAGCTCACCGACCACAACGGCAAGACGGTGGACTTCCGCAACGTCATCCTGATCATGACCACCAACGCGGGCGCCGCTGACCTGACGCGTGAGGCGATCGGCTTCGGCCGCGACAACCGCGCCGGCGAGGACGAGGAGGCGATCAAGCGCATCTTCACCCCTGAGTTCCGCAACCGCCTCGACGCCATCATCCCGTTCGCCGGCCTCACCCCCGAGATCGTCGGCCGCGTGGTGGAGAAGTTCGTGCTGCAGCTGGAAGCCCAGCTCGCCGACCGCAACGTCACCATCGAGGTGTCGTCCTCGGCCAAGGAGTGGCTGGCCGAGCGCGGCTACGACCGGCTCTACGGCGCGCGGCCGCTGGCGCGCGTGATCCAGGAGCACATCAAGAAGCCGCTGGCCGAGGAGCTGCTGTTCGGCGCCCTGGTGCATGGCGGCGCGGTCAAGGTGTCGCTCAAGGACGGCAAGCTGGCGTTCGAGTACATCCCCAACCCGGCGCCGGCGCCGGTGGACGAGGATGGCGAGGGTGGGTCCGAGCGGGAGTCCGAGGCTGCCGGTTAGGCTTCTCACGGCAACGCTTCGTCTGGGGGCCTCGGCGCAAGCCGGGGCCTCTTGTTTGGCGGTTCAAGATCGTGCGGCAGGGCACCTTCTCCTGATCGCCTGCCCACATCCAACGCCCGAAAAGCACATCTGGTGGACTTGCGAGCCGCTGAGCCGGACGCCGGGCTTGCCTGTGACATGTCAAACCTACCTGGAAGGTAGCCCAGCCCCGTCGATGAAAAGGGGGCGCAGGTGTCGTCCCGACTGCTCTTCACCCTCCATGATCAGCTTGCCTGTAACAATCCGGGGCGCCGGCCCGGAATAGATCGGACCGGCCCACCTCACGACACAGTTGTCGGCATCCACAACATAAACCTGGCTGTCACTGCCTGAGTACGTGCTGAAATAGAACAGATGGCCATCAACCAGATTTAGTGGTGGTTCTATGACGGCGACGTTCTCGTCGACTGTGCAGGTCTTTCCATTGGGTGACTTGATCTTGACGGGACCTTCCCAAACGGGCCGGTTCGGACTGGCGCTGCCTTCGCCGAGATCGAGCTGATAGCGGCCAGCAGCAACCAATGATGTGCGCCCGTCGAGAGGCACCGGAAGGACTGTCACTCCGGCCCACGCCGGGGCGCTCGCAAAAGCCAGGGCCGCGTGCACGGCAACGGTCGTAATCTTCATTGCCTCCCCCTCAGCGTCTGGATGGGAAACGCAAAGTAGTGGACCTTCTTGAGGTCGTCAGGCCTCCAGGCTTTGCTCAGGGACGCGTCCTTCAGACCGATCCTGTGAAGCTGGCCCCAGTACCCCATTGCGTGTCCATGCTCGCTACCGGGCACGACAACCACAACATGACCGTGCGGTGTGTGCTTCTCGCCGGCAACGACAAGATAGCCTTGCTCCGCCATCTTACTGGCGAAAAAGCTCTTGTTTCCGAGCTTGATCCAACCCGGAGCGGCATTCCAGTAGTCCACGAGGTTGTTTGCCATGCCACCCAATGGGACTCCGGCGGCCAGGGCTACAGCCCGCACAAAGCCGCTACAGTCGCTCTTGTTGGCGTCCCAGTTTGCCTCCGCGAGCGTGAAGATCGGATAGCGAGCTTTCAGGTCAGTGGCTTTAACCAAGGTATGCTCCCATGGCCGAACGCATGTCGTTGATCCTGAGCCTTGAGCCGATTGTTCGCTGAAGGACGTTCGCTCATCCTGTCGTCTCCGCTCCCGGCTCAACCCGTTCGCGTGCAGCTGGCGACTACATCATCCTTCCGCTTCCAGCACCCGACGCGCCTCCGCCAGCTTCGCCCCGTCCTCCGCCGCGACTTCCGGCGGCGCCAGCCGCATCCGCTCCAGCGCCTGGATCATCGCCTCCACCACCACCAGCCGCGCGAACCACTTCCGGTCGCCCGGCACCACGAACCACGGCGCCTCCGGCGTGGCGGTGCCGGCGATCGCCTCCTCGTACGCTTCCTGGTAGCGGTCCCACCGGGCCCGCTCGGACAGGTCGGCGGAGGAGAACTTCCAGTTCTTGTCCGGCTCCTCCAGACGGGCCAGGAAGCGCTGCCGCTGCTCCTCCTTGGAGATGTGCAGGAAGAACTTCAGCACCACCACGCCCTGGCGGTCGAGGTAGCGCTCGAAGTGGCGGATGTCCTTCATCCGCTGCTTCCAGAAGCCCCCGCCGCGCCGGGCGTCCGGCAGGTCCTGGCGGTCCAGCACCTCCGGGTGCACCCGGGTGACCAGCACCTCCTCGTAGTGGCTGCGGTTGAAGATGCCGATCCGGCCGCGCGCCGGCACCGCTTCGTGGATGCGCCACAGGAAGTCGTGGCCGAGCTCGACCGCGCCCGGCTGCTTGAACGAGGTCACGCTGACCCCCTGCGGGTTCACCCCCGACATCACGTGCCGGATGGTGCCGTCCTTGCCGCCGGCGTCCATCGCCTGGAACACCGCCAGCAGCGCCCAGCGCCCGTCCGCATACAGCGCCTGCTGCAGCGCGGACAGCCGCTCCACCCCCTCGACCAGCAGCGCCTTGCCGCCTTCGGCGTCCAGCCCGTCCGGTGCGGGGTCGTCCGTGTCCCGGCCTGCGAGCGAGAAGCCCCGTCCGCTGGCGACCCGGTAGCGCCGAAGCAGCGCCTTGCGTGCGTCCCGGTCCATCGCGCTCAGCCCTCGCGCCGCTTGATGGCGAGCGGGGCCGGCGCCTGCGTGGTCGGCATCAGCTCGACCCGGTTGACGTTGACGCGCGGCGGCAGCCCGATCACCCAGGCGACCGTTTCCGCGATGTCCTCCGGCAGCAGCGGGTCGGCGTTGCGGTAGACCGCCTGCGCCTTCTCGTCGTCGCCGAAGCGGACGTTGCTGAACTCGCTGCCGCCGACCAGGCCGGGCTCGATGTTGGTGATCCGCACCGCGGTGCCGACCAGGTCCGCCTTCAGGTTCAGCGCGAACTGCGCCACGAACGCCTTGGTGGCGCCGTACACGTTGCCGCCCGGATAGGCATAGGTGCCGGCGATGCTGCCCAGGGTGACCACGTGGCCGCGGTTGCGCGCCACCATGCCCGGCAGCAGCGCCCGCGTGATGCCGAGCACGCCGCCGACGTTGGTCGCCACCATGCGGTCCCAGTCCGCCATCCTTCCGTCCCAGGCCGGGCCCAGCCCCAGCGCCAGGCCGGCGTTCGCGACCAGCACGTCCACCGCGCGCCAGTCCTCCGGCAGGCTGTCCGGCAGGGCCGCCACCGCCGCCGGATCGGTCACGTCGAGCGGCACGGCCAGCAGGTCCGGGCCGAGCTCGGCCGCCAGCGCGTCCAGCCGGTCCCGCCTGCGCCCGGTGGCGATCACGCGGTGCCCGTCGCGCACCAGCCGTTCCGCGGTGGCGCGGCCGAATCCGGCGGTGGCGCCGGTGATGAGAACCGTGAAGCTCATGATGGGTGCCCTTCCCCCGCCTGTTCGGCGTCCTGTTGAATGGTGGTCGCGCCGAGCTCGGCGGCGAGCCGCTCAGGCCCTGCGATCAGCCGCCCGTCCGGCCCGTAGAGGCGCAGGTCGAGCCAGTCCGGCCCGGGCAGCAGGACGGCGGCGCGCCGGCGTGCCGCGTCCTCGGTGCCGAAATGCTCCCGGCGGTCCGGCGGCCGGCCGGCCCGGTTCGAGCCGGGTTCTGCCGGGATCGCCGGCACCGGGCTGTCGAGATAGGCGAGGGTGAAGGGCATGGCGGACCTTGTTCGAGCGATCGGGCGGCGCCGGGTGCGGTCGCACCGGCCCGGCGTCGCTGCCGAGCCAGACGCGCGCGGGGCGTCATCGTTCAACGTGGGACGATCCGGAGCCACGATCCGGACCCAACGACCTGGGGCCACGATCCGGACGCGACGACCCGGGGGCAACCATCCAGGCGGCCGATGCGGCCGATCTTGCGCCGTCCCGCCGCCTCGCCACATGGGAAGCCATGTCTCCTGATCCAGAGTTCGAGGGAAGCCTGACCGGCCAGCTGCTGATCGCGATGCCGTCGCTCGCCGACCGCAACTTCGCCCAGACCGTGATCTTCCTGTGCGCCCACTCGCTCAAGGACGGCGCCATGGGGCTGGTGGTCAACCGCCGCCTGGCCGAGCCCGGCTTCGACGACCTGCTGGCGCAGCTGGAGATCGCGCCGGCGCCGCCGCGCCGCCGCATCGTGCTGTGTTCCGGCGGCCCGATGGAAAGCTCGCGCGGCTTCGTGCTGCACAGCAGCGACTGGAGCGGCGACGGCAGCCTCACCGTGGACGACGGCATCGTGCTCACCGCCAGCCTCGACGTGCTGCGCGAGATCGCCGACGGGCAGGGTCCGAGGCAGGCCCTGCTCGCCCTGGGTCATGCCGCCTGGGCCCCCGGCCAGCTCGAGTCGGAGATACGCCGGAACGCCTGGCTGTCGGTGCCGGCCAGCGACGCGATCGTGTTCGGCAGCGACCACGAGCGCAAGTGGCGGCGCGCGCTGGCGATCCTCGGGGTCGACCCGCTGCGCCTGGTCGGCGAGGCCGGCAACGCGTGACACGCGAGGACGACGACGACGCGTGACACGCGATGATGATGAGGCGTCGGCGAACCGGTCCTCCGCTGCGCCGCTTGACGGTGCGGCGGCCGTTCAAGCGGTCCCGCTCCGGAGAACGACCATGACCCCACGCTCGATGACGACCGCCTGTCTCGCCGCCCTGACCGCGGCAACCCTGTGCGGCCCGGCGATGGCCCAGGCCGGCGGGGCCGGTGGTGCGGGCGGCGCGGCGGGCGCACGCGGAGCCGGCGGGCCTTCGGCCGCCACCATCGGTGGCGGCAGCCCGACCGCCGGAATGGCGGGGTCCGCGACCGGGGCGACCGGCCTGTCCGGCTCCGGCACCAACGGTCTCGGCACCTCGGGCTTCGCCAACCCCGGCATCCAGCCGACCACCCCCGGCGTCATGACGGCCCCCGGCACCAGCGGCGGGACGCAGCCGGTGACCGGCGTTCCGACCCCGAGCCTGCCGGCGCAGGTGCCGGGCCGCGTGGCGCCGCGCAGCGGCGGGCCGCGATAGGCCCGTCGCGCCCTACCAGTCGAAGCGGGGGACCGCCACGGTCGGACGCAGTCCCGCCGAGTCGGCTTCCGCCCGCGCCAGGTCCGGGTCGTCGCCGACGGCCTCGCCGTGGATGCCGCCGAGCACCCAGCAGGAATCGAGCCCGGCCGCTTCCGCGCCGGCGATGTCGGTGGCAAGCGAGTCGCCGACGGCGAGGATGCGCGCGTCCGGCAGCCCCAGCATCTGCCGCACCGGCTCGTACACCTCCGGATACGGCTTGCCGACCTGCCGCACCGCACCACCCATCGCGGCATAGTCCCGCGCCAGCAGCCCGGCGCAGGTCACCCGCTGGCCGCCCCGGACGATCACCAGGTCCGGGTTGGCGCAGACCATCCTCATCCCGAGGCTGGCCGCCCGCCGCAGCGCGGGCAGGTAGCGTTCCGGGTCCGTCTCGCCCAGCGCGTCGTCCGGCCCGGTGTTGAGGACGAAGGCGCCCGCTTCCGGCCCCGCCACACGACGGAGCGGCAGCCCCTCGAACAGGCCCGAATCCTTGTCCGGCCCCAGGTGCCACACCCGGTCGCCCAGGCTCGCGAACCACGGGTCGGTGCGGGCGAGCAGGGCCGCCCGCGTGGCCTCGCCGCTGGTCATGATGCCGTCATAGGCGTCGTCCGGCAGGCCCATGCGGCGCAGGGTGTCCTGGGCGGCGGCACTCCGGCGCGGCGCGTTCGACAGCAGCACCACGCGCCTGCCGGCGGCACGCAGGCGGTGGAGGCACGCGATCGCGCCTGGATAGGCGGTGATCCCGTCGTGGATCACCCCCCACAGGTCGACGATGAAGCCGTCGTAGCGCGCAGCCAGCGGCGCGATCCCGGACAGGTGCAGCATCTCAGGGCGCGATCCAGGACGGCCCGGCGGAACGCGCCGCCTCGAGCGACGGCCAGCCTCCGGCACGCAGCGCCGCACGCAGCTCGCGCTTCAGCCGCGGCAGCATCCCCGGCCCCTCATAGGCGAAGCGGGTGTAGACCTGCACCAGGTGCGCGCCGGCCCGCACCTTGTCCAGGATGTCAGCGCCGTCCTCGATGCCGCCGCAGCCGATCAGGGTCAGCCGACCGGCCGCCAGCCGCGACACCTCCGCCAGCATCGCCGTGCTCCGCGGCCGCAGCGGCCGTCCCGACAGCCCGCCCGCCTCCCCGGCGTGTCGCCCCTGCAGGCCCGGTGGGCGCGCCAGCAGGGTGTTGGACACGATCAGCC
>CALMVN010000034.1:0-408 GCA_937873225.1 uncultured Acetobacteraceae bacterium | reverse complement strand
GCACGATCTCCGGCAGCGCCGCGTCGTCCAGGTCCGGCGCCAGCTTCACCAGGAGCGGCGGACGCCCGGGCACCGCGTTTGCCACCGCGTCGAGCAGCTCGCGCATCCGTCCCGCCCCCTGCAGGGCGCGCAGGCCCGGCGTGTTCGGCGAGGACAGGTTGATCACCAGGTAGTCCGACAGCGGCGCCAGCACCCGTGCCAGCCGGGCGTAGTCGCGCGGCGGGTCGGCGTTCTCCTTGTTGATGCCGAGGTTGGCGCCGAACGGCACCCCGGGCCCCGAGCGCGCCCGCAGACGCGCCAGGCGGGCGGCGAAGCGGTCCCGCCCCTGGTTGTTGAACCCCATGCGGTTGATCACGGCGCCTTCCTCCGGCAGCCGGAACAGGCGCGGCTTGGGGTTGCCGTCCTGCG
>CALMVN010000033.1 GCA_937873225.1 uncultured Acetobacteraceae bacterium | reverse complement strand
GGCCGGAAGGCCTGCCCGCGCTTCGTCGTCTGCGCCAAGCCCGTCCGCGTCCCCCGGACCCGGCCAGCCCGGCCGGAAACGCGCGCCCGTCGGCTGCCGCTGCCTCCCCCTTCCCTCCTCAGGCCTGTCCGCTTGCGGCGCGTCCGGCCGGCCGGTCCGCCCGCCCACCGTCTCCTGGCGCGTGGTGCGGTTCAACCGTTGACGCGCTTCAACCGCAATGACACGCTCGCGGTCTGCCAGCCTGGGCTGGCCCATAAAAAAGCGGTTCCGGGAGTACCTTCCATGTTCAAGCGCTTCGCCAGCCTTCAGGTGCTGGCGGCGACCACCGTGCTGTCGGCAGGCGTGGTCGCCGCGACCGGCGCCCTGGCCGATTCCACCATCACCGTGGCCACCGTGAACAACGGGGACATGGTGGTGATGCAGAAGCTGTCCTCGGTGTTCGAGCAGCAGCACCCGGACATCCACGTCCGCTGGGTGGTGCTGGAGGAGAACGTGCTGCGCCAGCGCGTCACCACCGACATCGCCACCCATGCCGGCCAGTTCGACGTGATGACCATCGGCAACTACGAGGTGCCGATCTGGGCCAAGCAGAAGTGGCTGGTGCCGATGGACAACCTGCCGGCGTCCTACGACGTGAACGACCTGCTCCATCCGGTGGCGCAGGGCCTGACCTATCAGGGCAAGCTGTACGGGCTGCCGTTCTACGCCGAGAGTGCGATGACCTACTATCGCACCGACCTGTTCAAGAAGGCCGGCCTGACCATGCCGGCGCAGCCCACCTATGACCAGATCCGGCAGTTCGCCGACAAGATCACCGACAAGGGCAACCAGGTCTACGGCATGTGCCTGCGCGGCAAGCCGGGCTGGGGCGAGAACATGGCCTACGTCACCACCCTGGTGGATGCCGATGGCGGGCAATGGTTCAACGACAGCTGGAAGCCCACCATCAACACCCCGGCGTGGCACACCGCCATCACCTACTATGCCGACATCCTGAAGGCGGACGGGCCGCCCGGCGTGTCGTCGAACGGCTTCAACGAGACCCTGGCGCTGTTCTCGTCGGGCCACTGCGGCATGTGGATCGACTCCACGGTCGCCTCGGGCCTGCTGTTCGACAAGAAGCAGAGCCAGGTGGCCGATAGGGTCGGCTTCGCGCCGATCCCGACCGGCTCCTATACCGGCGGCCCGACCTGGCTGTGGAGCTGGAACCTGGCGATCCCGGCCTCCTCCAAGCAGCAGGAGGCTGCGCGCACCTTCATCACCTGGGCGACCTCCAAGGAGTACGTGGCGCTGGTGGCGAAGCAGAACGGCTGGGTCGCGGTGCCGCCCGGCACCCGCCAGAGCACCTACGACAACCCGGACTACAAGGCGGTGGCGCCGTTCGCCGGCTTCGTGCTCGCCGCGATCAACTCCGCCAACCCGAACGGCCAGACCGAGCATCCGCGCCCCTACACGGGCGCGCAGTTCGTCGCGATCCCAGAGTTCCAGGGTATCGGCACCCAGGTCGGACAGACCATGGCCGGCGTGCTGACCGGGCAGGACACGGTGGACCAGGCGCTGGCGTCGGCGCAGTCCGCCACCGCGCGCACCATGCGGCAGGCCGGCTACCCCAAGAAGTAGGAGCGCTGCCCGATGTCGGCGACCTCGATCGAGGCCGGGACCGCACCGGGAGACGCGGCACCCGCCGCGTCCGCCCCGGCGCGGAGCTTCCTGGTCATGCCTTCCGTGCTCGTGCTGCTGGTGTGGATGATCGTCCCGCTGGTGATGACGCTGTGGTTCTCGTTCAGGAACTACAACCTGCTCGACCCGACGACCCAAGGCTTCGCCGGCATCAACAACTACGCCTACCTGGTCACCGACCCGGACTTCTGGGCCTCCTTGCGCAACACCCTGGTGCTGCTGGCCTCGGTGCTGGTGATCACGGTCGGCCTCGGCACCCTGCTCGCGGTGCTGTTCAACCAGCCGTTCCCCGGGCGCAACGTCGCCCGGGTGCTGGCGATCTCGCCGTTCTTCGTCATGCCGACGGTGGCCGCCCTGGTATGGAAGAACCTGATGATGCACCCGATCTACGGCGTGCTGGGCGTGGTCGCGCGTGCCTTCGGGATGCAGCCGGTGGACTGGTTCTCGCAGTTCCCGCTGGCCTCGGTGATCGGGATCGTGTCCTGGGAATGGCTGCCGTTCGCGCTGCTGATCCTGCTGACCGCGGTGCAGTCGCTCGACAACGAGCAGCGCGAGGCGGCGCGCATGGACGGCGCCGGGATGATCGCGCAGTTCTTCTTCATCACGCTGCCGCATTTGTCGCGGGCGATCAGCGTGGTGATCATGATCGAGACGATCTTCCTGCTCAGCGTGTTCGCGGAGATCTTCGTCACCACCTCGGGCGGGCCGGGCAACGCCACCACCAACCTCGCCTTCCTGATCTATGCCCGGGCGCTGCTGCAGTTCGACGTGGGCGGCGCCTCGGCCGGCGGCGTGGTGGCGATCCTGCTGGCCAACATCGTCGCCTTCTTCCTGGTGCGCACCGTCGCCCGGCGGCTGGAGACCTGAGATGACCGACAGCTTGGCCAAGCGGATCCTGGTCGCCGTGCTCGGCTGGGCGGTGGCGCTGCTGCTGTTCTTCCCGATCTTCTGGATGGTGCTGACCAGCTTCAAGAGCGAGACCGACGCCATCACGGCGCGGCTGTTCTTCCAGCCCACGCTGGCGTCCTACGGCGAGGTGTTCGCACGCGCCGACTACCTCGCCTTTGCCTTCAACAGCATCGCCATCTCGCTCGGGGGAACGGTGCTGGCGCTGGCGCTGGCGATCCCGGCGGCGTACTCGATGGCGTTCCACCCGACGCCGCGCACCCGCGGCACCCTGCTGTGGATGCTGTCGACCAAGATGCTGCCGCCGGTGGGCGTGCTGGTGCCGATCTACCTTCTGTTCCGCACCACCGGGCTGCTGGACACCCGCTCCGGGCTGATCGGCATCTACGCGCTGATGAACCTGCCGATCGTGGTCTGGATGCTGTTCACCTTCTACAAGGAGGTGCCGCACGAGATCCTGGAGGCCGGCCGCATGGACGGCGCCACCACCTGGGGCGAGGTGTACCACCTGCTGATGCCGCTGACCCTGCCCGGGGTCGCCTCCACCGGGCTGCTGTCGCTGATCCTGTGCTGGAACGAGGCGTTCTGGAGCCTCAACCTCACCTCGTCGCACGCAGCCCCCCTCACCGCCTTCATCGCCTCGTTCTCGTCGCCCGAAGGCCTGTTCTTCGCCAAGCTGTCGGCCGCGTCGACCATGGCGGTGGCGCCGATCCTGATCTTCGGCTGGTTCAGCCAGAAGCAGCTGGTGCAGGGCCTCACCTTCGGCGCGGTCAAGTAGGAACCCCATCATGGCAACCCTGTCGCTTCGCAACGTCCGCAAGGCCTACGGGCCGGTCGAGGTCATCAAGGGGATCGACCTCGACATCGACGACCGCGAGTTCGTGGTGTTCGTCGGCCCCTCGGGCTGCGGCAAGTCCACCCTGCTTCGCATGATCGCGGGGCTGGAGCAGATCACCGGCGGCGACCTGAACATCGACGGCAAGCGCGTCAACGAGGTCGGCCCCGCCGATCGCGGCCTGGCGATGGTGTTCCAGTCCTACGCGCTCTACCCGCACATGACGGTGTCGGAGAACATGGGCTTCGCGCTCAGGCTGGCGAAGGTGCCCAAGGCGGAGCGCGACACCAAGGTCAAGGAGGCGGCGCGCATCCTGCAGCTCGGGCCGTATCTCGACCGCAAGCCCAAGGACCTGTCCGGCGGCCAGCGCCAGCGGGTGGCGATCGGGCGCGCCATCGTGCGGGCGCCCAAGGTGTTCCTGTTCGACGAGCCGCTGTCCAACCTCGACGCCGCCCTGCGCGGCCAGACGCGAATCGAGATCGCGCGCCTGCACGAGGAGCTGGCCACCACCATGATCTACGTCACCCACGACCAGGTCGAGGCGATGACCATGGCCGACAAGATCGTGGTGCTGCAGGCGGGGCGGGTGGAGCAGGTCGGCTCGCCGCTGGAGCTGTACCACAACCCGGCCAACATCTTCGTCGCCGGCTTCATCGGTTCTCCGCGCATGAACGTCATCGACGCCACCGTGGTGTCGGCCGGTGGGGGCGGCGTCGAGGTCAGGCTGCCGTCCGGGGCGCAGATCGTGGTGGAGGTGGCCGCAGGGGCGATGCAGCCGGGCATGCCCGTCAGGCTCGGCATACGGCCGGAAGCGATGCGCATCGACCCGTCCGGGCCGATCGCGGGCGAGGTGCGGCTGGTCGAGCGGCTCGGCGGCCTGACCCTGCTGCACCTGGGCGCCGAAGGGCGCGACGACCTGATCGTGCAGGTCGAGGGCACCTCCGCGGTGGAGGCGCACCAGGCGGTGCGCGTGTCCGCCGACGGGGCGGCCTGCCACCTGTTCGACGCAGACGGCCTGGCGCTGCCCCGGCTCGCCCGGCATCAGCTGGTCGCCTGATGTTCCTGGGCCTCGACTACGGCACCTCGGCGGTCAAGGCGCTTCTGGTCGACGGCGAGCAGCGCGCGGTCGGGAGCGCGTCGGTCGCCTTGTCGGTGTCCAGGCCGGCGCCCGGGCACAGCGAGCAGGATCCGGAGGCCTGGTGGCAGGCGACGCTCGACGCGGTGGCGGCGCTCAGGCGCGAGCACGGCGCGGCGCTCGCGGCGGTCTCCGGGATCGGGCTGTCCGGACAGATGCACGGGGCGGTGCTGCTCGACGCGTCGGGCGCGGTGCTGCGTCCGGCGATCCTGTGGAACGACGTGCGCTCGACCGCGGAATGCGCGGCGTTCGAGCGGGCTTTCCCGGAGTCGCGGCAGGTGGCCGGCAACATCGCCATGCCGGGCTTCACGGCGCCCAAGCTGCTGTGGGTGAAGCGGCACGAGCCGGCGCTGTTCGCCGCCACCCGCACGGTGCTGCTGCCCAAGGCGTGGATCCGCTACCGCCTGACCGGCGAGCTGGTCGAGGAGATGTCGGACGCGTCCGGCACGCTGTGGCTCGACGTGGGGGCGCGCGACTGGTCGGATGCGGCACTCGACGCGACCGGGCTCGACCGGTCTGCGATGCCGCGTCTGGTGGAAGGCAACGCGCCCGCCGGGGTGCTGCGCCCGGAGATCGCGCGGTCCTGGGGGATGGAGCGGCCGCCGGTGGTGGCCGGGGGTGCCGGCGACAACGCGGCCGGCGCGGTCGGGCTGTCGGCGATCCGGCCGGGGGACGCGTTCGTGTCGCTCGGCACGTCGGGCGTGCTGTTCGCCACCACCGACCGGTTCCGGCCGTATCCGGCGGCGGCGGTGCACGCGTTCTGCCACGCCATCCCGGCCACCTGGCACCAGATGGGGGTGACGCTCTCCGCGGCCGCCTCGCTGGCCTGGTGGGCCGGCATAGCGGGACGGGACGAGGCGGCGCTGCTGGGCGAGATCGAGATGCCGCGACGGCCGGCGCAGGCCCTGTTCCTGCCCTATCTCGGCGGAGAGCGGACGCCGCACAACGACGGCATGGTGCGCGGCGCGTTCGCCGGGCTGTCCTACGACACCGACCGCGCGGCGCTGACCCAGGCGGTGCTGGAAGGGGTCGCGTTCTCCATGCGCGACTGCCTGGACGCGCTGGCGGCGTCGGGAACGACCGTGGAGGGTGCGGACGTGATCGGCGGCGGCTCGCGCTCGCGGACCTGGATCGCCATCATCGCCTCGGCGCTCGGCATCCCGCTGCGCCGCCTGGCCGCGGGGGAGCATGGCGGGGCGTTCGGTGCGGCGCGCCTCGCCCGCATGGCGGTCACCGGCGAGGCACCGGAGCTGGTCTGCACGCCGCCGGAGCGCGAGGAAACGGTTCTTCCCGATCCGGCGCTGGCGGATGCCTATGCGGCTCGGATCGAACGCTACCGGCAGCTGCACGCAGCCGGCGGGAACGCGCTGAGGGCGCTCGACAGCTAGGCTTCGCGCTCGAAGGACGTGCCGAGCGGCGAGACGCTCGTGCGCCACGTTCTTCCTCCGATCGCTCCCCCTGTTGTTCGCCTCCTGCCGGGCCTCCGCTGCCTCGCGGCAGCAGAGTCGGCAGGAAGAGCCATGACGCCGGCTTCGGGCACGGGTGGCGTCACGGCCCCTCGGCCTTGTCGCCGACATACACAGGCAGAGCGCCGCACGCCGACAGCTTCCGGCTCGTCATGGGTGGCGGCAGACGAAGCCGACCCATTGCGGCTCGAGATGGCGCTTGTCGATCTCGACCACCTGCTCATGCTCCGTACATCCCGGTGCGCCGCCACACGCATCGTCCACCGTCTTGTGGATCTGCTCGCGCACCGGCCGGCTCAGCGATTCGATGAAGTCGTAGGACGGCACGCCCAGCACCGCGAGCGTCTCGAGCCGAGCCGGGCACTGGGCGCGGATGGCGTCCATGAACGGGTCAGGCGGCGGGGTGTAGGGTGCGTAGTCGATGTTGGCGACATAGAAGGTGTCCAGCACGCCGTCGCCGGTCAGGGTGTCGCTGCGCACGATGCTGGTGTTCTTGCGTGCAGTCTGCAGGATGACGACGTTGCCTCCGGGAAACTCTGCGCAGCCGCCGGCGCGGGCGACGGCGACAAGCGACGACGGAGCGTCCGGCCTCGCCGTGCGGCTGCTTCCGTCGGGAAGGCTCAGCCTGGCAAGCGCCTCCGGAGACACGCACATCACGCCCGGCCGCGTTGCCTTGAGAAGTGCCGCCTCGGCACCAATGGGAGACAGGCAGGCAAGAAAGAGGATCCCGAACGCGACTGATCGCATGGCGTGTCCGATGGTCAGGGTGCAGCCGCCGGCGGCGCGGCCTCGCCCAGCGCCGGCCAGAATAGCGCAACCGGATCGCCGCATCCCGCGAAAGATGGATCGATGAGGAGGCCCCTCGCAAGGGCAGCGCAGGGAGGCCATCGCCGCCTGGAACGGCAGAGGCCGTCCGGATTTCCCGTCACCAGCGGGGGCCGGCTACCCGCCGTTCGTGGCGATCTTCGTCGGCCTGACATCGTGCGTCCTGGATGCCCTCTTCCACATCCGTTCCGACCGGTTTGTCACAGCGCCACCCGCGCTGCCGCCGGCCTTGCCGTTCGTCATCGCGCTCAAGGGCATCCGGCGCCCGCTGCGCTGACGGCCGCGGTCACGCGTAACGTGTTCAGCCCTGACGGTCCGGCAGCGGATGCGCCAGCACGGCCACGAGGTCGGCCAGGCGGTCCCGTGCCGCGGGCACCGGACGGTGGCGCTGGCCGAACACGTCCCGGGCGAGGAAGTGCCCGGTAAGACGCAGCCCGTCGTGCCAGTCCTCCGGCGTGCCGTCCTCGGCGTCGTTGCGGAACAAGGGCGGCAGGCGGAGCAGGCGGTCGCGCCAGGCGCCTGCGGCGTCGGCGGACACCGCTCGCCCGGTGCGCGGCGACACGTAGGCGAGCCCGTCGAGGGTGCCGGTCACGGCGCAGCAGGACAGGTCGAGCCCGTAGCCGAGGTCGGTGAGCAACAGGGCCTCCCAGCGCAGCAGCGCCGCCGGTCCACTCCGACCACCCAGGACGGGATCGAGGCTGAGCAGGGTGAGCAGCCGGACCAGGCCGTTGAACGTTTGCGGGTGCGGCTCGCGTTCCGGCAGGGCGCCGTCGGCCACCGCGCAGGCGGCGCTCAGGAGGGCGAGCGGCAGGGCGAACTGCATCAGCCGGGCGGCCGACGGATGCACCAGCTCGGCCTTGAGCGTGCCGAGCTGCTCGGGCAGGCGCGCGGACCAGTGCGCGGTCAGGAGGTTGCCGGCCTGCCAGGTGGCGACGTTGCCGCGCGCGCTGCCGCCGCGCACCAGCCCACGATGGGCGCCGTGATGCTCGGTCAGCACGTGCGCGACTGCGCCGCCCTCACCGTAGGACGCGGCGGACAGCACGATCGCCGGAGCCTCCCATTCCATCGGAGGCTCCGATCGCGTCAGGCCCCGGGAGCGTCGACGCCCGGGGTTCCGGCCGCCTCCGCGGCGGGACGGCCGACGCCGGACACCGCAGCGACCTCGGCGGCGAAGTCGGTGGTTTCCTTCTCGATGCCCTCGCCGAGCTGGTAGCGGTCGAACCCGACCAGCTTCCCGCCGGCCTTCTGCACCACGGCCTTCACGCGGCTTTCGCCGTCATGCACCCAGACCTGCTCCAGCAGCACCACCTCCTCGTAGTACTTGCGCACCCGGCCGTCGACCATCTTCTCGATGATCGCCTCGGGCTTGCCGGACGCGCGGGCCTGCTCGACCAGCACCGCCCGCTCGCGCTCCAGCGCCGCCGGGTCGACCGCGTCGACGTCGAGGGCGGCCGGGCGGGTGGCGGCGACATGCATGCCGACCTGCCGGCCGAGCAGCTCCAGGGCATCGGACTCCGACGGCGCCTCGATCGCGGCCAGCACGCCGATCTTGCCGATACCTGGGCGCAGGGCGGCGTGGACATAGGTCGCGACCACGCCGGAGGGGACGCGCAGCACGCGGGCGCGTCGCAGGCTCATGTTCTCGCCGATCGTGGCGATCAGGTGGGTCAGCTGCTCGGCGACGGTCCTGTCGGCGCCAGGAAAATCGGCCGCCCTGATCGCCTCGATGTCCTCGCCGACGGTGAGCGCCAGGCGGGCGACGGTCTCGCAGAAGCCCTGGAAGCTCTCGTTGCGGGCGACGAAGTCGGTCTCGGCGTTGACCTCGACCATGGCCGCCACGCGCGGCGCCGAGGCCACGGCGACCAGGCCCTCGGCAGCGACGCGGCCGGACTTCTTGGCCGCGGCGGCGAGGCCCTTCTTGCGCAGCCAGTCGATCGCCTGCTCGACGTCGCCGCCGGTCTCGCCCAGCGCCTTCTTGCAGTCCATCATGCCCGCGCCGGTCTTTTCGCGCAGGTCCTTCACCAGGGCAGCCGTGACGTCCGCCATCTCGTTCGCTCCATCAGCCATGCCGGCGCCCATCCATCCGAGGACGGGGCGCCGGATCGTTCATCCAGGTCGGGTGGACGCCGTCGCGCGGAACTCCCGCCCCGCGACGGCTTGCCGGGTCACTCCGCGGCGGGAGCCGGGGCCGGCTCGGACGCCGACAGCTCGGGCACCAGCTCGACGGGAAGCTCCTCGGCGGCGCCATAGTCCTGGCCCGACGCGCCGAGCTCGGCCGAGATGCCGTCCAGCACCGCGGACGAGATCAGGTCGCAGTACAGGGTGATGGCGCGGATCGCGTCGTCGTTGCCCGGGATCGGGAAGGTCACGCCGGCGGGGTCGGAGTTGCTGTCCAGCACGGCGATCACCGGGATGCCGAGCTTGCCCGCCTCCTCGACCGCCAGCTTCTCCTTGTTGGTGTCGATGATGAACAGGATGTCGGGCAGGCCGCCCATCTCCTTGATGCCGCCCAGCGACCGCTCCAGCTTCTCCTGGTCGCGGGTGATCTCCAGGATCTCCTTCTTGGTCAGCCCCTGGGTATCGCCGCCGAGCATCTCCTCGATCTGGCGCAGGCGCTTGATCGAACCGGTGATGGTCTTCCAGTTGGTCAGCATGCCGCCGAGCCAGCGGTGGTTGACGTAGTACTGGCCGCAGCGTGCGGCGGCGTCGGCGACGTGCTCGGCGGCTGCCCGCTTGGTGCCGACGAACAGCACGCGGCCGCCGCCGGCGACGGTGTCGCGCACCGCCTTGAGGGCGCGGTCGAGCATGGGCACGGTCTGCTGCAGGTCGATGATGTGGACCTGGTTGCGGACGCCGAACAGGTACGGCGCCATGCGCGGGTTCCAGCGGCGGGTGTGGTGGCCGAAATGGACGCCGGCCTCGAGCAGCTGGCGCAGGGTGAAGTCGGGCATCGCCATCGGCGTGCGTCCTCGTGTCTACTGGTTGAGCCTCCGCGGGTGCTGCGTCCGTCGGAACGGACACCAGAGATCATGCCCCGCGTGCGAATTACCGGCTCCGCCTTCGAAGGGAGCGCCGGCGCGCGGGATATGGGCGGAACCGGGAATTTGTGCAAGCAGGACGTGGCAGCAGGAACCCGGGGATGAGCGTCGGCGTACGGCAGAACGGGGTCGACCTGATCCGGGCGGTGGCGATCCTGCTGGTGCTGCTGCACCACTTCAACATCGCGTACCACCTGTCGGGATCGCCCGTCGGACAGGCGCTTTCACCGTGGCTGGTGCGGGCGGTCTGCCGCAACGGCAACTACGGCGTGACGATGTTCTTCGCCGTGTCGGGCTACCTGATCACGTCCAACGCGCTGCGACGCTGGGGGCGGCTGCGGGATGTGCGGCCGATGGCGTTCTACGGCCTGCGCATCGCGCGGATCGTGCCTTGCCTTCTGCTCCTGCTGCTGGTGGTGAACGGGCTCGGCCTGTCGGGCGTGCCGCTGTTCGGCAACCAGGCGGAGACGGGGCCGCCGGTATCGTTCCTGCAGGCGGACCTGGCGGCGCTGTCGTTCCGGATGAACGGGCTGATGGCGCAGGCCGGATGGTTCAACTACTGCCTGTGCGCGCTGTGGTCGTTGTCGGTCGAGGAGGTGTTCTACCTCGCCTTTCCGCTGCTCTGCGTGGTCCTGCGCCGGGAGTCGCTGCTGCTCGGATGCTGGCTGGTGGTGATCCTGGTCGGGCCGGCGTGGCGGGCCGCACACCAGGGCGACGATGCCGGGTTCCTGTACGCCTATCTCGCCTGCTTCGACGGCATCGCGATCGGCTGTTGCACGGCCCTGCTGGGGCGCGGGGTCGTGCTGACGGTAGCCGCCAGGCGGGTGATGCCCTGGCTGGTCGTCCCGGCGATGGCCGGGCTGTACCTGTGGCGCTCGATCGTGGTCACCAACGTCTGGGGCGTGACCGCGATGGCGCTGGGCACCGCCTGCCTGCTGCTGGCAAGCCAGGGGCCGCAGCCGGCGCGGGTCGGGTCGGTCCGGCGCCGCCTCGGGTGGATCGGGCGGACCAGCTACGAGTTGTACCTGTTCCACCTCGTCGGGCTGGCGGCGATGCGGACGGTGGTGGCGCCGGAGCGGATCGCGCCGGGCGCAGTGCTGCCGTGGCTGCTGGTGTACCTCGCGGTGTCGATCGGGTGTGCGGCCGGAGTGGCGCGGTGGGTTTCGGAGCCGGCGAACCGGGCTATCCGCAGGGCGGTCGCACCGCGACCGGTCCCGGCAGTCGCGTCCTGAGCGCGCCGGTGACCCACCCGGACGGGTCAGGCGACGGTGGGTGAGCTGAGGCCGAGCTCGAGGCTCGTCCCGGTCCGGTTCAGGCCGCGGGCGCCCGGGCCAGCGCCTCGATGGTGCGCGCGAACAGGTCGCTCCGGTGCTTCCGTTGGGCCGGTCCTTCCAGCCCGGTCTCGATGCACAGGCTGGTGTAGCCGTGCACGAGGGACCAGCCGACCAGACTGACCTCGCGGGTGTCGGTCGCAGGAGCCATGGCCGCGACGATCGCCGACAGTTCGGCCAGGGCGGCAGAGGCTGCCTGCCGGGCCTCGTCGTGTCTCGACAGGTCGACCAGCTCCTTGCCGAACATCAGCCGGAACAACGCGGGCGTGCCCTGCCCGAAGGCGATGTAGATCCCGGCAGCCCTGGCGAGGCGGTCCAGCGGTGCGTCACCGGGTCTCGCGTCGCTCCGGAGGCGTTCCCCCAGGCGCTGGTAGCCCTCCCGGACCAGCTCCGCCAGCAGCGCCTCCTTGTCGGCGAAGTGGTTGTAGGGAGCCTGCCGGGACAGGCCGGCCCGTTCCGCGCATTGCCGCAGCGACAGGCGCGCCGCTCCCTCGCCTTCCAGCAGCTCGGCGGCGGCGGCCAGAAGTGCTGCACGGGCATTGCCATGATGATAGGCCATGGGTTTTTCTGCCGGAGGATGTTGACGCCGTCAACATGCCGACTATATTGACATTGTCAACATGAGGTCGGGAGCCGGGTCATGTATCACGCCATCGTCAAGCGCATCGCGCGCAGGAACTTCCTCCGCGTCAGCAACAAGGAGTTCGATGCCCTCCTGGGCGACTGCGCGCCCGACATCCACCACCGCTTCGGCGGCAGCCACGCCCTGGGCGGCGAGCGTCACGACCGCGAGGCGCTCCGACAGTGGTTCGGTCGCCTGGGCCGGCTTGGCCGGCACCTCACGTTGAGCGTGCAGGACGTTTGGGTGAAGGGGCTGCCGCACGACACCACGATCATCATCCGCTGGTCCGCGACGGATGTCCTACCGGACGGCTCCCCCTACCGGAACCGCGGCGTCCACATCGTCAGGATGAGGTGGGGCAAGGTGGTCGACATAGACGCCCACGAGGACTCGCAGGCGGTCGCGGAAGGCCTGGACCGGCAGGCTGCCCTGGGCGTCACGGAGGCGAAGGCGCCGCAGATCGTCAGCTGAGGCAACGGCCGCTCAGCGCTCCTCGACCTGCGCGACGCCGGGAACCAGCTTCAGCGCCTGCGCCAGGCGGGGCGTGACCATGTATGGCTCGGGAAGGGTCACCTCGACGTCCTGGGTGTCGTCCAGGCAGGGCAGCAGGATCACGCGGCCGCGGCCGCCCTTCTCGCGCCCGAGCAGGCTGCGAATGGTGTCGATAGCGGCAGGACGGTCGATCCAGATGCGGATTTCGCCGCGGTCGTCGGCGGCAGCCTTGTCCAGCGACACCGCGTCCTGGGCGGTGACGCGCAGCATCTCGCCTTCCATGCGCAGCTCGGCGGTCACCAGCACCGCCTGGCCGGCGACCAGCACGTCGCGGGCGCGGGACAGCGCCTCGCTGAAGAAGGTCACCTCGCAGGAGCCGGTGGAGTCCGACAGGCGCACCCAGGCCATCTTGGTGCCGGTGCGGGTCGGGCGCTCCTTGCGGTCGATGATGCAGCCGGCGACCCGCACCCGCCCCTGCCCCGCCTGAGCGGCGATTTCCAGCCGGTTGGCCTGCACCACGCCCAGGCGGCGAAGCAGCGGCGCGTAGGAGTCGAGCGGGTGGCCGGTCAGGTGGAAGCCGATCGCGTCGGCCTCCAGGCCGAGACGCTCGATACCGGGCCAGTCGGGAACGTCCGGCAGGCGCAGGGTCTCGGGCCGCGCCGCAACGCCGCCGAACAGGCCGATCTGGCCGCTGGCGATCTCTTCCGCCTGGGCCTGGGCGCGACGCAGCAGCGTCTCGGCGGCGGCGAACACGCGGGCGCGGTTGGGCTCGACGGAGTCGAAGGCGCCGGCCTTGGCCAGGTTCTCCAGCTGCATCTTGTTGAGCTGCCTCGGCTCGACGCGCTGCGCGAAGTCGGCGAGGTCGGCGAACGGGCGGCCGCCGCGTGCGGCCTCCACCGCCTGCATGGCGGCGAGGCCCACCTTCTTCACCGCGGCCAGCGCGTAGCGGATCGCTTCCGTGCCGTCGTCGGACACCTCCACCAGGAAGTCGGCGCCGGAGCGGTTGATGTCGGGGGGCAGCACCTTGACGCCGAGACGGCCGGCCTCCTGTCGCAGGGCGGCCAGCTTGTCGGTCTTCTCGCGGGCGAGCGACATGCAGGCGGCGAGAAAGGCGACCGGGTGGTTCGCCTTCATCCAGGCGGTCTGGTACGAAACCAGGGCGTAGGCGGCGGCATGCGACTTGTTGAAGCCGTAATCGGCGAAGCGGGCCATCAGCTCGAACACCTCGACCGCCTTGGCGCGGTCGATGCCGCGCTTCACCGCGCCTTCGGTGAAGACCTCGCGCTGGGTGTCCATCTCGGCGCGTATCTTCTTGCCCATGGCGCGTCGGAGCAGGTCGGCCGAGCCCAGGCTGTAGCCGCCCATCTTCTGGGCGATCTGCATCACCTGCTCCTGGTAGACCATGATGCCGTAGGTCTCGGCCAGGATCTCGCGCAGCTCCTCGTGCGGCGCGTCCCACTTCTCGCCGTGCTTGCGGCGGCAGTAGTCGGGGATGTTGGCCATCGGGCCGGGGCGGTACAGCGCCACCGCGGCGATCAGGTCCTCCAGGCGAGTCGGGCGCATTTGGCGAAGCACGTCGCGCATGCCGGCGCCTTCGAACTGGAACACGCCGGCGGTATCGCCGCGGGCCAGCATCTCGTAGGTACGCGCGTCGTCGAGCGGCAGCATCGCCAGGTCGACCGTCACGCCGAGGCGGGCCAACATCTGCACGCCGCGCTGCAGGATGGTCAGCGTGGTCAGGCCGAGGAAGTCGAACTTCACCAGCCCGGCCTGCTCGACGAACTTCATGTTGTACTGCGACACCAGCATGTCGCTCTTCGGGTCGCGGTAGAGCGGCACCAGCTGGTCCAGAGGGCGGTCGCCGATCACCACGCCGGCGGCGTGGGTGCTGGCGTGGCGATACAGCCCTTCGAGCTGCAGCGCGATCTCCATCAGGCGGCGCACCGCCTCGTCGCCGGCGCGCATCTCCTGCAGGCGCGGCTCGCCATCGATCGCCTGCTTCAGGGTCACCGGCTTGGCCGGGTTGTTGGGGATCAGCTCGCAGACCTTGTTGACCACGAAGAACGGCAGGCCCAGCACGCGGCCGACGTCGCGCACCGCGGCGCGGGCCTGCAGCTTGCCGAAGGTGATGATCTGCGCGACCCGGTCGTGGCCGTACTCGTCGCGCACGTAGCTGATTACCTCGTCGCGCCGGTCCTGGCAGAAGTCGATGTCGAAGTCCGGCATCGAGACGCGTTCCGGGTTGAGAAACCGCTCGAACAGCAGGTTGAACGGGATCGGATCGATGTCGGTGATGGTGAGCGCCCAGGCGGCCAGCGAGCCGGCGCCGGAGCCGCGCCCGGGGCCGACGGGGATGTCGTGCGCCTTGGCCCACTGGATGAAGTCGGCGACGATCATGAAGTAGCCGGGAAAGCCCATGCGGGCGATCACGTCGAGCTCGAAGGCGAGGCGCTCGCGGTAGTGGGCAGCGGTGTCCGGGTCGGCGCGCATGGTCTGCAGGCGGCGATGGAGGCCCTCCTCGGCCATGGCGCGGAGCGTCTGGTCCTCGGTGCTGCCCTCGCGGACCTTGGGACACATGGGCAGCAGCGGGCGGCGCGTCTCGGCCATGACGGCGCAGCGGCGGGCGATGGCCAGCGTGTTGTCGCAGGCCTCGGGGAGGTCGGCGAACAGCCTGCGCATGGCGGCGGGAGGCTTGAACCACTGCTCGGGCGTCACACGCCAGCGGTCGCGCTCGGCCATGGTGCGGCCCTGCGCGATGCACAGCAGCGCGTCGTGCGCCTCGTGCATCTCCGGGCGGGGGAAGAAGCACTCGTTGGTGGCGACCAGGGGCAGGTCGAACTCGTCGGCGAGCGCGATCAGGCCGGGCTCGACCGCCTTCTCCATCGCCAGGCCGTGGCGCTGGATCTCGACCGCCGTGCGGCCGGGGAAGGCCTCCGACAGGGTGGCAAGCAGGCGACGGGCCTCGTCGAGCTGGCCCTCCGCCAGCAGGCGGGCGAGCGGGCCGCGTGTTCCGCCCGTCAGCAGGATCAGGCCGTCGGCGTGGGCGCACAGGGTGTCGAGGGTGACGCAGGGATCGGCGGGATCGCTGCGGAGGAAGCCGATGGTGGACAGGTGCTGGAGGTTGGCGAGGCCGGCAGGGCTCTGGGCCAGAAGCACCAGCGGCTCGGCGGTGGCGACGCCGCTTCTGCCGGCGCCGCCGAGGGAGACCTGGCAGCCGACGATCGGCTGCACGCCCTTGGCGGTGCAGTACTGGGAGAACTCCAGGGCGCCGAACAGGTTGCCGGTGTCGGCGATCGCGACGGCCGGCATTCCGGTGGCCTGGGCCAGCGAGGCGATCTCGGCGACGCGGATGGCACCCTGGCTCAGGGAATAGGCGGAGTGGACTCGGAGGTGGACGAAATCGGCATGCGGCATGGGTAAAGGATAGCACTCCCCGCACGCGGCCACAGCCGCCGGACCGGAGTCGCGGCGCCGGGATCGGCCGGGCCGGGATCGGGGAGCGGTGCTATTCCGCCGAGCCGGGAACCTTTCCGCCGGTGCCTTCGCACAGCTGCTTGATGCTCCCGAGCGAGGCGCGCAGCCCGTCGGTCATGGCCGCACCGGCGCCACCCTGGTGCTTGTCCATGGCGTCCCTGATCTCCGTCGTGGGCGAGAAGCGGAGGCTGCACTCGACCTGCGACGCGTGGTCGTCGCCCTGCACGGTCATCCTGCCGGCGTAGTCGTTCTCGCCGTCCGAGCCCCAGCTCATCTCCCTGGCGACGGGATCGGCCTTGAACCAGCCGGTCGAGGCGTACGGGTGGCCGTTGGCGGTGCCGTCGACCTCCACGCGATCGGAGCCGTGGGAATGGGCGCCGTGCACCGTCGGCAGGTACTTGGGCAGGTTGCCGACGTCGGAGATGAAGGCGAAGACTGCGTCGGCAGGCGCAGCCACGTCGATGCGGTCGCTGTATTCGGCCATGACGGATGTTCCCCAGGGATCCCCGTTGCGCGGATCCCGGGGAGCAGACGCCCCAGTGCCACCGGGGTTCTGCCGTCTCCCCGATGTCGGAGCGAAATCAGGCCGCCTTGGCGGTGGACACGCCGCCCTGCTCGGCGACGTGGTCGAGGGTGCGGCTGAGGAAGGCGACCACCGCGACCTCCTCCGCTGACAGGTCGGTATGCGCGCGGCCCTCTGGGGACAGGGCGGCCTCGGCGCGGTCCTTCAGCGCGTCGGCCAGGGAGCCGTCCAGGTAGCCGTCGAAGATGCGCGGATGGATGTAGCACTTGCGGCAGATCGCCGGCGTGTTGCCGAGCAGCTTGGACACCTTCTCGATCGCGCGCAGCACGTTCTTCTTGGCCGCCGCCTGGTTGTCGAACTGCTCGAACTCCTGCAGCGCCAGGGCGGCCAGGTTGGTCGCGGCCCAGGTGCGGAAGTCCTTGGCGGTGATCTCCTCGCCGGTGACCTCCTGCAGGTACTCGTTCACGTCGTGCGACGAGATGTCGTGCTGCGTGCCCTCCTCGTCGACGTACTGGAACAGCTCCTGTCCGCGCAGGTCCTGCAGGCGGGACACGATTCCGGCCAGGCGGCGGTCCTTGAGCTCGATGTGCTGCTGGATGCCGTGCTTGGCGCGGAAGTCGAGCACCAGGGCCGACCCCTTCACCTTGGCGTGGCGGTTGCGCAGGGTGGTCAGGCCGAAGCTCTTGTTGGTCTTGGCATACTCGTCGTTGCCGATGCGCATCATGGTCTTCTCGAGCAGCGCCACCACGGTGGCGACCACCTTGCGTCGCGGCAATCCGGGAAGTGCCAAGTCCTTCTGCACCTGGGCGCGCAGGCCGGGCAGCTTCTCGCCGAACACCAGCATCTTGCCGTACTTGGCCTGGTCGCGGACGGAGCGCCAGTCGGGATGGTAGCGGTACTGCTTGCGGCCGCGGGCGTCGCGGCCGACTGCCTGAAGATGGCCGCGCGGGTCGGCGCAGATCCACACGTCGGTGTAGGCGGGCGGGATCGCCAGCTTCTTCAGGCGGGCGATGACCTCGTCATCGGTGACCGCGGCGCCCTTGGGGTCGAGGTAGACAGGACCATCCGGGCCGAGCCGGCGGGTGTAGCCGGGCCTGCTGTCGTCGACGTAGTGCAGGTGGGCGGCCCTGGCGGCGTCACGGGGGTCGAGCGACATTTCGTCGGGCGCGGGCGGCGCCTTGCGTCGGGCCTTCGTCCTGGTCGCGTCCGCCATGTCGTCTCCCGCCGTGCTTGTTTCGCCCGAGCACAACCGGAGGATGGGGGTCCGGTTCGACGCGTCAGGCGAACGGGACGATCAAACCCTCGCGCAGGGTGACGATGCGGTCCATGCGGCCGGCCAGCTCGACGTTGTGGGTGGCGATCATCGCCGCCAGGCCCTGGTCGCGCACCACGCGGAGCAGCTCGTCGAACACCACCTGGGCGGTGGCGACGTCCAGGTTGCCGGTGGGCTCGTCGGCGAGCAGCACGCGGGGGCGGTTGGCCCGCGCGCGGGCGATCGCCACGCGCTGCTGCTCGCCGCCGGACAGGCGGCCCGGTAGGTGGTCCAGGCGGGCGGACAGGCCGAACAGGCCGAGCAGGGCGTCGGCGCGCGTGCGCGCGTCGCGTCGGGGAATGCCGCCGATCATCTGCGGCAGCGCGACGTTCTCGCGCGCGGTGAACTCGGCCAGCAGGTGGTGGAACTGGTAGACGAAGCCGATCGCGTGGCGGCGGATCGCGGTGCGCTCCCGGTCCGGCAGCCGGCCGGCATCGCGGCCGTCGACCAGCACCTCCCCCTCCTGCGGCCGTTCCAGCAGGCCGGCCAGGTGCAGCAGGGTGGACTTGCCGGTGCCGCTCGGCGCCACCAGCGCCACGATCTCGCCCGGGCGCAGGGTCAGGTCGGCGCCGCGCAGCAGCTGCAGGGTGTCGTCGCCGCTGCGGTAGCCGTGCCGCAGGCCGCGCAGCACCAGCGGGGCGGCCTGCATGCCGACCTCATTCATGGCGCAGCGCCTCCACCGGGTCGGTGCGGGCGGCGCGCCAGCTCGGATACAGCGTGGCCAGCAGCGACAGGGCCAGCGCCATCACGATCACCTGGCTCACCTGGCCCCACTCGAGCTTCGCCGGCAGGTGTTCGAGATAGTACACCTCCGGATTGAACAGGGTGGTGCCGGTGATCGACTGCACGAGGTTCTTGATGCGCTCGATGTTGAGGCAGAACACGATGCCGATCAGCGTGCCGACGATCGTGCCGGTGACGCCGACGGAGGCGCCGCACATCAGGAAGATGCGCATGACGGCACCGCGTCCGGCGCCCAGCGTGCGCATCACCGCGATGTCGCGGGTCTTGTCCTTGACCATCATGATCAGCGACGAGATCACGTTGAACGCGGCGACCAGGATGATCAGCGTCAGGATCAGGAACATCACGTTCTGCTCGACCTGCACGGCGCCGAAGAACGCGTTGTTGCTTTGCGTCCAGTCCAGCACGTGCAGCGGATCGCCGGCCAGCGCCTGTCGGATCTGCGGGGTGACGGCAGAGACGTCCTCGGGTGTCTGCGTCATCACCTGGATCAGCGACACGGTGTCCGGCATCTGGAAGTAGATCTTCGCCGCCGGCAACGGCATGAACACGTAGCTGGCGTTGTAGTCGTTGACGCCGGCATCGAACACCGCGACCACGCGGTAGGCGCGGACGCGCGGCACCGTGCCGAAGGCGGTGGCAGCACCATTCGGCGAGATCAGGGTCAGGCGGGAGCCGACCGTGAGGTTGGCGCGCGTGGCGAGCGTGGTGCCGATCACCACCGCGTCGTCTCCGGCAAAGGCGTCGAGGGAGCCCGCCTGGATGGCATCGCTGATGGCGTGCAGCGCCTTGAGGTCGGACTGCGTCATGCCGTGCACCAGGCCGGCGGCGCTGTAGGAGCCGGCGTTCAGCAGCACCGGTCCCTCGATGATCGGTGCGGCCGAGGTGACGCGCGGGATCTGGCGCACCCGGGTGGCGATCGCGTCATAGTCGCCGATCGGGGCACCGGCGCCGTAGATGCTGAGATCGCCGTTCAGGCCCAGGATGCGCGACAGCAGGTCGGCCTTGAAGCCGTTCATCACCGACATGACGATGATCAGCGTGGCGACGCCGAGTGCGATGCCGACCAGGGAGAAGATCGCGATCACGGAAACGAAGCGCTCGCCCTTGCGCGCGCGGAGGTAGCGGCCGGCGACGGCGCGCTCGAACGGCCCGAACATGATGGTGGTTCCTCGAACTCGTCAGGCCAGGGCGGCGATCTTGGACAGCGCGTCCGAGGCGTCGATCTCGCTGCGCTCGCCGGTGGCGCGCCGCTTCAGCTCGACGCGGCCGGCGGCAGCGCCGCGGGGCCCGACCACGAACTGCCACGGGTGGCCGAGCAGGTCGGCGTCGTTGAACTTCACGCCGGCGCGCTCGGCGCGGTCGTCGAGGAGCAGGCGGCCCGGCGCCGCGGCGTAGAGGCGCTCGCACAGCGCGTCGCAGGCGGCATCGCCCGGCTTGAGGTTGAGGATCGCGGCCGGGAACGGCGCCACTCCGTCGGGCCAGATGATGCCGGCCTCGTCATGGCTGGCCTCGATGATGGCGCCGACCAGGCGGGACACGCCGATGCCGTAGCTGCCCATCTGCGGGAACACCGGCTGACCGTCCGGGCCGCTGACGGAGACGCCCATGGACCCGGTGTACTTGGTGCCGAAATGGAAGATGTGGCCGACCTCTATGCCGCGTCCTTCGCGGCGACGCTCCGGCGCAACGGTGCTCCAGGCGGCCTCGTCGTGCTTCTCGTCGGTGGCGGCGTAGAACGCGGTGGTGCGGGCGAAGAACGCCTGCAGCGAGGCGGGATCGTCGACGTCGACCGGCTCGGCCAGCCAGTCATGGGTCTCGAACGCGCCGTCGTAGAACACGCCGCTTTCCCCGGTGGGGGCCAGGATGATGAACTCGTGGCTGAGCTCGCCGCCGATCGGGCCGGTGTCTGCCACCATCGGGATCGCCTTGACGCCGAGGCGCTGGAAGGTGCGCAGGTAGGCCAGCATCATGCGGTGGTAGCTGGCCACCGCGCTCGCGTGGTCGATGTCGAAGCTGTAGGCGTCCTTCATCAGGAACTCGCGCCCGCGCATGACGCCGAACCGGGGACGCACCTCGTCGCGGAACTTCCACTGGATGTGGTACAGCACCTGTGGCAGCTCACGGTACGACTTCACCGACTGGCCGAACAGGTCGGTGATCATCTCCTCGTTGGTCGGGCCATACAGCAGGTCGCGCTCATGCCGGTCGCGTATGCGCAGCATTTCCGGGCCGTACGCGTCGTAGCGGCCGCTGCGGCGCCACAGCTCGGCCGGCTGCAGGGTGGGCATCAGCACCTCCTGGGCGCCGATCGCGTCCTGCTCCTGGCGCACCACCTCCGAGATGTTGCGCAGCACGCGCAGGCCGGCCGGCAGCCACGCATAGATGCCGGACGCGGTCTGTCGCACCAGCCCCGCGCGCAGCATCAGGCGATGCGAGACGATCTGCGCCTCCGCGGGGATCTCCTTCAGGGTGGGCAGGAAGAAGCGGGACAGGCGCATCGCGGTGCAGAACTCTTCGGCAAGGACGCCGGACCCTAGATCAATCCGCGGTGCAGCGAAACCGCGTCGCGCCGTCTTGTTGTGCAATGCAGCACAAGCCAAGCATCATGATGCGGCGCACAAGTAATAGCCTGCCGAAGCGGCATTTTGGATGATGACAGGTTGGCAATGACCTCCTAAAAGGGCCCACGACGCTTGGTTCCAGCGTGTGGGCCGAGTTTAGGGAGAAAACGCCAGTCACACGTCAGGCACAGGGGTCACGCCCTGCCCCGGCGGAGATGATCGGCGGATCCGGATGCCGGGTCCATAGAAAACTGTCGTTCGTATGTTCCAAAAATAAGGCTGTCAGGCGACGCTGCACAACAACTGTGCAGCGTGCGCCGTCGAATGCCCGCTTGCGGCGCTGGCGCCCGGCCCTACACACGCATCAGGTGGATGTCGACCAGCGGGCGCTTCTGCAGCTTGCGGCCGAGGGCGCGGCGCAACGCGGTCTTGGCGGCGTCCCGGAATCCGTCCTCGTCCTGTCGCACGCCGGGCGGGATCTCGGCCAGGCTGGCGGCGAAGGCGCCGGTGACGCGCGACGCTTCCACGTCGTCGGCATCGAACAGTCCGGGCGCGCTGAGCTTGGGCTGCCCCACCAGCCGCCCGCCGGAGTCGACCACAAGGCTCGCCAGCACCAGGCCGTTGAACAGCATCTTGCGCCGCGCCGACAGCACGCCGCCGTTCATCGGCAGGATGCGGTTGCCGTCCAGCGCCAGCCGTCCGGTGGGTGCCGTGTCCACCACCTCGACGCGGCCGGGGGACAGGTTCAGCACGTCGCCGTCTTCCAGCAGGACCGGCGTCACCCCCTCCTCGCGCGCCAGCTCGGCGTGCGCGGTCAGATGGCGCCACTCGCCATGCGTCGGCACCGCGTATCGTGGCCTGACCAGCCCGTACAGGCGCCGGATCTCGTCGCGCGAGGCGTGGCCGGACACGTGCACGCTGTGGTCGCGGTCGGTGAGCACGCGGACGCCCCGCTTCACCAGGTTGTCCTGCACCGCCATCACCGCGCGCTCGTTGCCCGGGATCATGCGCGAGGAATAGACCACCGTGTCGCCCTCGCCGAGCGAGATGTTCTGGTGCGTGTCGGCGGCGATTCGCGACAAGGCGCTGCGCGGCTCGCCCTGGCTGCCGGTGACGATCATCAGCAGGTGGTCGTCCGGCACGTCGTCCGCGTCCTGCTCCGACAGGAATGGCGGCACGTCGCGCAGGTATCCGCACTCGCGCGCCGCCACGTCGAGGTTGCGCAAGCTGCGGCCGACCACCACCACCGAGCGCCCGGCCGCCTCGGCGGCCAGGGCGATGCTCTCGACCCGAGCCACGTTGCTGGCGAAGCAGGTCACCGCGACGCGCCCGCGTATGCTGCGCACCAGGGCTGCCATGCTGCGCCGCACGTCGGCCTCGGAGCCGGACTCGCCTTCCACCATGGCGTTGGTGCTGTCGCACACCATCGCCAGGACGCCTTCGCGTCCCAGGGCCGCGAACGCGTCGAGGTCCGTGGGCGGGCCGACCAGCGGGTTGGGGTCGAGCTTCCAGTCGCCGCTGTGCAGCACGGTGCCGTGGGGCGTGCGCAGCACCAGCGCCTGGGCTTCCGGCACCGAATGGGTCATGGGCAGGAACTGCAGACGGAACGGCGGGAGCTCGAAGCTGCCGCCGATCGGGATCACGTGCAGCGGCACCTGATTCTGCAGCTGGGCCTCGCCGAGCTTGCGACGGAGCACGGTGGCGGCGAACGGCGTGGCATAGACCGGGCAGCGCAGCTGCGGCCAGAGATGCGCTACGGCACCCAGGTGGTCCTCATGCGCGTGGGTGATCACCAGCCCGACCAGAGCGGACCGTCGCTCGGCGATGAAGGCGGGATCGGGCATCAGGATCTCGGCTTCCGGGGTATCGTTGCCGCCGAAGCCGATCCCGCAATCCACTGCGAGCCACGTGTCGTCGCACCGGTACAGGTTGAGGTTCATGCCGATCTCGCCCGTCCCGCCGAGAGGCAGGAACGCCAGACCCTGGTTCAATTCAGTCATCAGTCGCCTTCGATTCAATCGTCTCGTGTTGGCCGCAACAAGGGGACTGCGCCCCGCAATGGGTCGGAGATCCACGAGCCTTCGCTCCGGATCGATCCGTCGAGGAATGGTCGTGCCGTCAGCCGGTGCCCGGAGGCCGAGGCCGATCGCGGACGGCCCGGGCATCCGGCTCGTGGCACGGGAAGGATATCGGGAGCCGCAGCCTCAGCCACAAGCGGCAGGCCGCTCGGCGTGGTGCGGGAGCAGCACCTCGCCGGTGTCGATCCGCTGCTCCCGGCCGCCGATCTCGAGCAGCAGCGCTCCGTCCGGCGCCAGGCCGGCAAACGTGCCGGACCGGCGTATCCCGCCCAGGTCGACCGACAGGAGGGTGCCGAGGGGATGCGCGCGGGCGATCCAGGACGACCGTATCGCGTCGAAGCCGTCCCGGCGCCAGACCGAATGCCAGTCGTCCAGGGCTGCGAGGACGCGCCGGGCCACGTCTTGCGCATCGGGCGCCGCCCCGATCTCTGCGAGGCAGGCGACCTGGCGGCCAGGCACGGCGGGCGCGTGCAGGAGGTTGGCGCCGAACCCGATCACCAGCCAGCCGGGACCGGCTCCGGTGCCGCGCTCGACCAGGATGCCGGCCAGCTTGGCGTCGCCGAGCAGGATGTCGTTCGGCCATTTCAGCCGAAGCCGGGGGTCGCCGCCGAGCGCCTGGTGCAGCGACAGGGCGCCCAGGAACGGCCACACGGCAGGCTGGTGCAGCGCCCCGTCCGGGCGGAGCAGCACGGACAGGGCGAGGTTGCCGGCCTGGCCGGCCCAGGAACGGCCGCGGCTGCCCCGGCCACGCGTCTGGCGCTGCGCCAGCACGGCCAGGCCGGCCCCCTCGCCCGCTTCGGCCCGGGCGATGCACAGGTCGGAGGTGGACGGCAGGCTGTCATGGGTTTCCAGACGCCAGCCGGTGTTCCCGTTCGTCACCATCCGGCTGGCCGGATCACCTGAACAGGACGGCGGCCGCCGCCTGCGCGGCACCGACCACCGGTCCCAGCACGAGCAGGAACAGCGCGGTGACGAGACCCATCGCGCCGGTGACGAACGACAAGGTGCGTGTGTTGCGGTCGAAGGCCGGCGCCGGGGCGTCGAGGTACATCACCTTCACCACGCGCCAGTAGTAGTACAGCCCGACCACGCTGGTGACGATGCCGACCACGGCCAGGGTCCAGAGCCCGGACTGCACCGCGGCCGCGAACACCAGCAGCTTGCCGAAGAAGCCCGACAAGGGCGGCACGCCGGCCATGCTGAACATGAACACCGCCATGGCGAGCGCCAGCAGCGGGTTGGTGCGAGACAATCCCGACAGGTCGGCGATGCGGTCCAGCGGACGCCCCTGACGGTGCATGGCGAGGATGCAGGAGAACACGCCCACGGTCATGAACAGGTAGGTCGCGAGGTAGACCAGGGTGCCGCGCACCCCCTCGGGGGTGCCGACGGCGAGGCCGATCATGGCGTAGCCCATGTGGCCGATGGAGGAGTACGCCATCAGCCGCTTGATGTTGGTCTGCGGGATCGCGGCGAGCGCACCCAGCACCATGGTGCAGATCGCCACCAGCTCGACCAGAAGCTGCCACTGCGTGGTCAGGTGGCCGAACGGGCCGGACATCACCCGGAGCAGCAGCGCGAACGCGGCCACCTTGGGCGCGCCGGCCAGAAAGGCGGTCACGGAGGTGGGCGCGCCCTGGTACACGTCGGGCGTCCACATGTGGAACGGCGCCGCCGACAGCTTGAAGGCGAGGCCCACGAACACGAACACGATGCCGATCACCAGGCCTGCCGGCACCGCGCCGCCGCCGATCAGCGCGGTGCGCAAGCCCCCATACTCCATGGTGCCGGCGAAGCCGTAGACCAGGGACACGCCGTAGAGCAGCAGCCCGGAGGCGAGCGAGCCCAGCACGAAGTACTTCAGCCCGGCCTCGGCCGAGGTCAGCTCGTCGCGAGCGAAGGCGCACAGGATGTAGATGGCGAGCGACTGCAGCTCCAGCCCGACATACAGCGTCATCAGGTTGCCGGACGACGCCATGACCAGGGTGCCGACGGTGGAGAACAGCACCAGGACGGGGAACTCGAACCGGTCCACCTTCTGCCTGACGTTGTAGTCGAGCGACATCAGCAGGGCGAAGGCGGCGCCGACGAGGCTCAGGATCTTCATGAACCGAGCGAAGCCGTCGTTGACGAAGGTGGCGCGGTAGCCGGTTCCCGACGGGGCCGCGATCACCAGCACCGCCGTCAGGAGAAAGGCAAGCAGGGCCAGCACGGTGCAGGCGAGCGCCGGCGCGTCCTTCTTCTGCAGCACCCCGAACAGGAGGATGAGCAGCCCGCACACGGACAGCACGATCTCCGGCAGGGCAAGGGTCCAGTTGATCATGGGGCTGCCCAACGCACCGTTCATCGGAACACCAGGAACACGGAGGTCAGCGTGAGCAGACCGATCAGCATGGTGAAGGCATACACCGCGATCGAGCCGGTCTGGATACGCACCAGCTGGACCGATCCGCCCGCGGTGAGGCGGGCTAGCCCGGCGGAGCTGCCGTCGATGATCCCCTCGTCGGCACCGTGCCACAGCAGCCGGGCCAGCACGGCATAGGGACGAACCAGGATCGCGTCGTACAGCTCGTCAAAGTACCACTTGTTCAGCAGGAACAGGTAGAGCGGCCGGAACCGGATCGCCAGAGCGGCCGGGACGGCGGGCCGGGCCATGTAGCAGAACCAGGCGGTGGCGGCGCCGGCGAGAGCGGCGATCGTCGGCACCAGGGTGAGCAGGAACGGCAGCTGGTCCAGCCGGGCCAGCACGTGGTTGTCCTCGCCGGAGAAGATCGCGCCGTTCCAGAACCCGGCCTGCCCCCTGCCGATGAAGGCGGCATAGAGCAGCCAGCCGGCAAACACCGCGCCGAGGGACAGCAGCACCAGCGGCACCGTGATCGCCGGCGGGCTCTCGTGCGCGTGCGCCGCCAGATGCGCATCGCGCGGGCTGCCGTGGAACACCAGGAACAGCAGGCGCCCGCTGTAGAGCGCGGTGAGGAAGGCGGTGACGACGCCCAGCACCCAGCCGTAGTAGCCGATGCCGCCGGCGACCCAGGCGCCGTCGATGATGGCGTCCTTGGACCACCAGCCGGAGAAAGGGGGAATCCCGGCCAGGGCCAGGGAGCCGCACCACATGGCGACATAGGTGACCGGGACCTTGCGCCACAGGCCGCCCATCCTGAACATGTCCTGCTCGCCGGCGAGCGCGTGGATCACCGAGCCGGCGGACAGGAACAGCAGCGCCTTGAAGAAGGCGTGCGTCATCAGGTGGAACATGGAGGCCTGATAGAGCCCGCAGCCGGAGGCGATGAACATGTAGCCGAGCTGGGAGCAGGTCGAGTACGCGATGGTGCGCTTGATGTCCGGCTGCACCAGACCGACGGTGGCGGCGAAGAAGCAGGTCGAGGCGCCGATCAGCACCACGATCCCCTTGGTGACGGGCGCGAACTCGATCAGCGGCGACATGCGCGCCAGGAGGAACACGCCGGCGGTCACCATGGTCGCGGCGTGGATCAGGGCGGAAACGGGGGTCGGGCCTTCCATCGCGTCGGGAAGCCAGGTGTGCAGGAACAGCTGCGCCGACTTGCCCATCGCGCCGATGAACAGCAGCACGCCGATCACCTCGTAGGCGCGGAGCGTGCTGCCGAACAGGTGGTAAGTCGCGTCCGCGTGCGCCGGCACCAGGGCGAAGATGTTGTCGTAGGCGATCGTGCCGAACTGCAGGAACAGCAGGGCGATGCCGACCATGAAGAACAGGTCGGCGATTCGGTTCACCACGAACGCCTTGTTGGCCGCACGCGTCGCGTTGGGACGGTCGTACCAGTAGCCGATCAGCAGGTAGGAGCAGAGCCCTACCCCCTCCCAGCCGAAGAACAGCTGGATCAGGTTGTCGGAGCTGACCAGCATCAGCATGGCGAAGCTGAACAGCGACAGGTAGGCGAAGAAGCGCGGGACCGGCATGGTCTCGTGGTTCATGTAGCCGACGCTGTAGACGTGGATCAGGGTGGACACCACCGTGACCATCGCCACCATGGAGCCCGACAGGGCGTCGAAGCGCAGCTGCCAGGGCGCGTGGAAGCCGCCGGCCTGGATCCAGCTCGACACCGGCACGGCAATGGTCGGGGAGCCGGACGCGACGCCGAGCCAGAGGGCGGCAACGCCGCAGATCGAGGCCACCAGCATCAGCAGGATGCTGACGACCAGTGCCGGCCGGGTGCCGATCACGCGGCCGAACAGCCCGGAGATGACGGCGCCGGCCAGCGGCGCGAACACCGCCGTGGCGAACAACGGGGCGACGGACAGCATCTCAGCCCTTCATCAGTGTCACGTCCTCGACCTGGATCGAGCCACGGTTGCGGAAATACACGGTGACGATCGCAAGCCCGATCGCGGCCTCCGCGGCGGCCACGGTGAGCGAGAACAGGGTGAACACCTGGCCGGACAGCTCGCCGTGGGCAGCGGAGAACGCGACCAGGTTGAGGTTGCCGGCGAGCAGGATCAGCTCGATCGACATCATCAGGATGATCACGTTCTTGCGGTTCAGGAAGATCCCGAACACGCCCAGCACCAGCAGGATGGCGCCCACCGTGAGGAAGGGCCCCAGCCCGACCGCCTGCAGCCCGTTCGATGCCATCGTCTCAGGTTCCGTGATGGTGGTCGGTCTGGTGCTGCTCGGGCGCCCGGTTGGTGCCGTGCGCCGCCACCGCGCCGTAGCCGTCGCGCGGCCGGATGAAGCCGCCGAGCTCGTCCACGCTGGCGTTGAGGCCGAGCGTCATCAGCTGGATCGTGTCCGCCGGCTGGCGCAGGTGCTGCAGGGACACGTCCTGGCGGCGCGCGGACGGCCGCTCGCGCAGCGTCAGCACGATCGCGCCGATCATCGCCACCAGCAGCACCAGGCCGCACAGCTGGAACAGCAGCACGTAGTGCGTGTAGATCAGCTGCCCCAGTGCCGCAGTGTTGCCGAGCACCGGCGCGCCCGGCGCCGCCGCCGTGGGGGTCACGATCGGGACCAGGTGGAACCCGCCGACGGCGAAGATCAGCTCGGCCAGCAGCGCCACGCCGACCGCGAGACCCACCGGCGCGTAGCGTTGCAGGCCCTCGCGCAGCTGGTCGAAGTTCACGTCCAGCATCATGACCACGAACAGGAACAGCACCGCCACCGCGCCGACGTAGACGATCACCAGGATCATCGCCAGGAACTCGGCGCCGGCGATCAGGAACAGGCCTGCCGCGTTGAAGAAGCCGAGGATCAGGAACAGGACCGAGTGCACGGGGTTGCGCGCGCTCACCACCATGACGCCGGATAGCACCAGCACGAAGGCGAACAGGTAGAAGGCGATCTCCGTTATCATCCTGCCTTCTCCGTTCAGCGATACGGCGCGTCCTGCTCGAGCCGTCGGGCGAGCACGGATTCCCAGCGGTCGCCATTCGCGAGCAGCTTGTCCTTGTTGTACATCAGCTCCTCGCGGGTCTCGGTGGCGAACTCGTAGTTCGGCCCCTCCACGATCGCGTCCACCGGGCAGGACTCCTCGCACAGCCCGCAATAGATGCACTTGGTCATGTCGATGTCGTAGCGCGTGGTGCGCCTGGACCCGTCCTCGCGCGGCTCGGCCTCGATGGTGATGGCCAGGGCGGGACACACCGCCTCGCACAGCTTGCAGGCGATGCAGCGCTCCTCGCCGTTCGGATAGCGGCGCAGCGCGTGCTCGCCCTTGAAGCGCGGGCTGTAGTGCGCCTTCTCGTGCGGGTAGTTGATGGTGGCCTTGGGCGTGAACATGGCGCGCAGCGTCACGCCGAGCCCGCCGATCAGCTCGGTCAGCAGGAAGGAGCGCGCGGTCCGGTCGAGCAGGGCCATCAACTGATACCATGGTGCGGCAGGCCGGGCAGCAGCCCGGTCGCCATGAGGAAGCCCGCGGTCAGGACCATCCAGACCAGCGAGAACGGCAGGAAGATCTTCCAGCCGAGACGCATCAGCTGGTCGTAGCGGTAGCGCGGAAAGGTCGCGCGCACCCAGATGAACATGAACAGCACGAACACGATCTTCAGGATCAGCCAGATCGGCCCGGGCAGCCAGGTGAAGGGGGCGACGTTGAACGGCGCCAGCCAGCCGCCGAGGAACAGGATGCTGGTCATGGCCGACATCAGGATCATGTTCATGTATTCGCCGAGGAAGAACAGCCCGAAGGCGAGCGAGCTGTACTCGACGAAGAACCCTGCGACCAGCTCGCTTTCGCCTTCCGGCAGGTCGAACGGCGCCCGATTGGTCTCGGCCAGGGAGGAGATGAAGAAGATCACGAACATCGGCAGCATGGGCAGGCAGAACCACACGTGTCGCTGCGCCAGGATGATGTCGTTGAGGTTCAGCGAGCCCACGATCAGCAGGATCGAGACGATCACCAGCCCGAGCGACACCTCGTAGGACACCATCTGCGCCGCCGAGCGCAGGCCGCCCATGAAGGCGTACTTGGAGTTCGACGCCCAGCCGGCGATCAGGATGCCGTACACGCCGAGAGAGGACACCGCGAACAGGTACAGCACGCCGACGTTGATGTTGGCGATCGCCCAGCCGTTGTTGGTCGGGATCACCGCCCAGGCGATCATCGCCAGGACGAAGGTCAGGAACGGCGCCAGCAGGTAGAGCGCCCGGTTGGCGCCGGACGGGATCACCGTCTCCTTGGTCAGCATCTTGATCGCGTCGGCGAAGGTCTGCATCAGCCCGAACGGACCCACCACGTTGGGTCCCTTGCGCAGCTGCATGGCGCCCAGCACCTTGCGTTCGCCGTACACCAGGTAGGCGACCGCGATCAGCAGCGGCACCAGCACGGCGAGGCATTCCGCCGCCGTCAGCAGGAGCAGGCCGAACGCGGTGTGCAGGAAGAAGTGGTCCACGTGCCGCTACTCCGCCGCCTGCACGACGGGATGGACCAGGATCCGCGAGCATTCCGCCATGGTGGCGCTCGCCCGGCTGATCACGTTGGTCTGGTAGTAGTCGTGGATCGCGTTGCCGAAGGCGGCGTTGCCCAGCGCGGCCGGGTTGCCGGCGGGGCCGGACAGGTCGCTGGCGCCGAACCGGGGCAGCCCCTGTCGCGCGAACACCGGGTTCACCTCGGCCAGGCGGCGGCGGACCGCCGGCAGGTCGTCATAGGGAAGCGTGTGGCCGACCACCTCGGAGAAGGCGCGCAGGATGCGCCAGTCCTCGCGCGCCTCGCCCGGCGGGAACACCGCCCCGAACGCGATCTGCACCCGGCCCTCCGTGTTCACGTAGGTGCCCGGCTTCTCGACATAGGCCGCTCCCGGCAGGATCACGTCGGCGCGCGCGGCCCCGGCGTCGCCGTGATGGCCCTGGTAGATCACGAAGGTGTCCGGGCCGATGCGGCCGGCGCCGATCTCGTCCGCGCCCAGAAGCCAGAGCACGTCGACGCCGCCGCTCATCATGCCGGCGACGGAACGGCTGCCGGGGCGCGGCACGAAGCCGAGATCCAGCGCCGCCACGCGCGAGGCGGCGTGGTGCAACACGTTGAAGCCGTGCCAGTCCGGGGTCAGCGCGCCGACAGCCGACGCCAGCGCCCAGGCCGCGGCCAGCACCGCGGCCCCGTCCTCGCGCGCGATCGCCGCGTGGCCGACCACGATCATCGGTCGCTTCGCCGCCTTGAGCGCCTCCGTGAAGCCGGCGCCGCCCTCGATCAGGGCGGTCAGCGCCGAGGGCCGGTCGCCGAGCAGCTCGACGCCATAGGTCAGGTCCGGGCCGGGCGACGCGATCACGCCCACGGGGAAGTTGCCGGCCAGCCAGCGCTTGCGGATGCGGGCGTTGATCACCGGTGATTCATGACGCGGGTTGCAGCCGACCAGAAGCAGCGCGTCCGCCTCCTCGATGCCGGCGATGCCGGTGTTGAAGGTGTAGAACTCGCGCCGGCTGGTGTCGTACTGCGCCCCGTCCTGCCGGCAGTCGACGTTGCCGGAGCCGAGCGCCGTCATCAGGTCCTTGAGCGCCACCATGCTTTCCGCGTCGCACAGGTCGCCGGCGATGGCGCCGATGCGCTCGCCGCGCACCCCCTCGAGCCGGCGCGCGATCGCCACGAACGCGTCCTGCCAGCTCACCGGCTGCAGGCGGCCGTGCACCCGCAGCCAGGGCCGGTCAAGGCGTCGGCGTCGCAGCCCATCGAACGAGAACCGGCCCTTGTCGGACATCCACTCCTCGTTCACCTCGTCGTTGGTGCGCGGCTGGATGCTCAGCACCTCGGCGCCACGGGCGCAGGCACGTATGTTGGTGCCGGTGGCGTCGAGCACGTCGATCGTGTCGGTGCGGTTCAGCTCCCACGGCCTGGCGGTGAAGGCGTTGGGCTTGGAGGTGAGCGCGCCCACCGGGCAGATGTCGATCATGTTGCCGGACAGCTCCGACGTCAGCGCCTTCTCGACATAGGTGGTGATCTCCATGTTCTCGCCGCGCGAGGTGGCGCCGAGCTCCGGCACGCCCGCCACCTCGGAGGCGAAGCGGACGCAGCGCGTGCACTGGATGCAGCGCGTCATCACCGTCTTGATCAGCGGGCCCAGGTACTTGTCCTGCACCGCGCGCTTGCTTTCGGCGTAGCGCGAATGGTCGGAGCCGTAGGAGAAGGCCTGGTCCTGCAGGTCGCACTGCCCGCCCTGGTCGCAGATCGGGCAGTCCAGCGGGTGGTTGATGAGCAGGAACTCCATCACCGCGCGGCGGGCACGGCGCACCACCTCGGTGTCGGTCCTGACCACCATGCCGTCCATCACGGGGTAGCCGCAGGACGCGACCGGCTTCGGCGCCTTCTCGATCTCCACCAGGCACATGCGGCAGTTGCCGGCGATGCTCAGCCGCTCGTGATAACAGAAGCGCGGGATCTCCTTGCCGGCGGCCTCGCAGGCCTGCAGCACGGAGGAGCCGTTCGCGACCTCGACCTGGATGCCGTCGACGGTGACCTTGGCCATGCTCTCCCTACTCCGCCGCGATCGGCAGGTTGTCCGGCGTGACCACCGCCGGCGTCCCGTGCACCGCCTTGTAGGCCCTGATGCGCTCTTCCATCACCGGACGGAAGTGGCGGATCAGCCCCTGGATCGGCCAGGCCGCCGCGTCGCCAAGGGCGCAGATGGTATGCCCCTCCACCTGGCGCGTCACCTGGTCGAGCATGTCGATCTCTTCCGGCTCGGCGCGGCCCTCCACCATGCGGTACATCACCCGCATCATCCAGCCGGTGCCCTCGCGGCACGGCGTGCACTGGCCGCAGCTCTCATGCTTGTAGAAGCGGGAGAACCGGGCGATGGCACGGATCACGTCGGTGGACTTGTCCATCACGATGATCGCCGCGGTGCCGAGCCCGGACTGCGCCGCGCGCAGGCTGTCGAAGTCCATCAGCACGGTGTCGCACACCGATTTCGGGATCAGCGGCACCGAGCAGCCGCCGGGTATCACCGCCAGCAGGTTGTCCCAGCCGCCGCGCACGCCGCCGGCGTGGGTCTCGATGATGTCGCGCAGGGGAACGCCCAGTTCCTCCTCCACCACGCACGGCCTGTTCACGTGGCCGGAGATCGCCATCAGCTTGCTGCCGGTGTTGTTCGGCCGGCCCAGCCCCGCGAACCAGGCGGCGCCGCGGCGCAGGATGGTGGCGGCGACGGCGATGCTCTCGACGTTGTTCACCGTGGTCGGGCAGCCGTACAGCCCCATCGCCGCCGGGAACGGCGGCTTCATACGCGGCAAACCCTTCTTGCCCTCGATGCTTTCCAGCATCGCGGTCTCCTCGCCACAGATGTAGGCGCCGGCGCCGCGATGGATGAAGAAGTCGAAGTCCCAGCCCGAGCCGCACGCGTTCGGGCCGATCAGCCCGGCCTCGTACGCCTCGTCGATCGCGAACTGCAGGTGTCGGGTCTCGTTCCAGTACTCGCCGCGTATGTAGATGTACGCGGTGTGCGCCCCCATCGCGAACGACGCGATCAGCGCGCTCTCGATCAGCTTGTGCGGCTCGTGGCGCAGGATCTCGCGATCCTTGCAAGTACCGGGCTCGCTCTCGTCGCCGTTGATGGCGAGATAGGCGGGACGCCCATCCGACACCTTGGGCATGAACGACCACTTGAGCCCGGTCGGGAAGCCGGCGCCGCCGCGACCGCGCAGGCTGGACGCCTTCATCTCGGCGACAATGGCGTCGCGCCCGCGCGCCAGGATGGCGGCGGTGCCGTCCCAGTCGCCGCGCGCCCTGGCACCGGCCAGGCGCCACTCGTTCTGGCCGTACAGGTTGGTGAAGATCCGGTCCTTGTCGCTCAGCATCGTGGTCTCACACCGTGTCCGGATGGCGGTCGGGCTGGCCGTCGGCGGAGCGTTCGCCGACCTCGCCGAGCAGGGTCGTGCGCCCGCCCACCGGCGCCGAGTTGTAGCGGTCGATCTGCGGCCCACGCGGGGGCGTCTCGCCACGTTTCAGCGCTTCCAGCAGCCGCCGCGTGCTGTCGCCGTCGAGGTCCTCGTAGTAGTCGTCGTTCACCTGCATCATCGGCGCGTTGACGCAGGCGCCCAGGCACTCGACCTCGGTCAGGGTGAACATCCCGTCCGGGCTCATCTCCTCGAACTTCGATACCCCGGCCACCGCCTTGCAGGCCGCCACCACCTCGTCGGAGCCGCGCAGCCAGCACGGCGTGGTGGTGCAGATCTGCAGGTGGTAGCGCCCCACCGGCCGTATGTTGAACATCAGGTAGAAGGTGGCGACCTCGTACACCCGGATCGGCGGCATGGTCAGGCGCCTGGCGACCGCGTCCATCGCCACGCGCGGGATCCAGGCCGAGCCGGTCTGCCGGCGCATCTGGTCCTGCACCAGGTACAGCAGCGGCATCACGCCGCTGGCCTGCCGCCCTTCCGGATACTTGGCCAGGATCCTGCCGATCTCCGCCTCGCTCTGCGCGTCGAAGGTGAAGCTGCTCGGCTGCTCGTGCGTCGAGGGGGCCGGCGCGTGGCCGGGGCTGCCGTGGCCGATGTTCTCTGCGGACGCGTGACCGGACATGATGCTCTACCTGTCGATCTCGCCGAACACCAGGTCGAGCGATCCGATGATCGCCACCGTGTCGGCCAGCATGTGTCGCCTGGACAGCTCGTCGATCGCCTGCAGGTGCGCGAAGCCGGTCGACCGGATCTTGCAGCGATACGGCCGGTTGCTGCCGTCCGCGATCAGGTACACCCCGAACTCCCCCTTGGGCGTTTCCACCACCGTGTAGGTGGCGCCCGACGGCACGTGGTAGCCTTCGGTGTAGAGCTTGAAATGGTGGATCAGCGCTTCCATCGAGCGCTTCATCTCGCGCCTGGGCGGCGGCGAGATCTTGGTGTCCTGAATCTTCACCGGGCCGGGCTGCATCTGCGCCAGGCACTGCTCGACGATGCGCACGCTTTCGCGCATCTCGGCGATCCGGATCAGGTAGCGGTCGTAGCAGTCGCCGTTGCGCGCCACGGGAATGTTGAACTCGACCTTGTCGTACATGTCGTACGGCTGCGACCGGCGCAGGTCCCACGGCACGCCGGACGCGCGCAGGTTCGGTCCGCTCCAGCCCCAGTCCAGCGCCTGCTCGGTGGTGAACACGCCGATGCCGACGGTGCGCTGCTTCCAGATCCGGTTGGCCGTGAGCATCGACTCCAGCCGGTCGATGAAGCCCGGGAACTCGGTGGCCCAGGCGGCGATGCGGTCGGCAAGACCGGGCGGCAGGTCCTTGGCCACCCCGCCGGGACGGAAATAGTTCGCGTGGTAGCGCGCACCCGACGCCGCCTCGTAGAACTCGAGCAACTTCTCGCGCTCCTCGTAGCCCCACAGCGCCGGCGTCAGCGCACCCGTGTCCAGCCCGAACGAGGTCACGCTGAGCAGGTGGTTCAGCACCCGGGTGATCTCGGCGAACATGGTCCGGATCCACTTGGCGCGGTCCGGGATCTCGATTCCGAGCAGCTTCTCGGTCGCCAGCGCGAAGGCGTGCTCCTCGCACATCGGCGACACGTAATCGAGCCGGTCGAAATACGGCAGCGCCTGCATGTAGGTCTTGTGCTCGATCAGCTTCTCGGTGCCCCGGTGCAGCAGGCCGATATGCGGCACCGCGCGGGTCACCACCTCGCCGTCCATCTCCAGCACCAGGCGCAGCACGCCGTGCGCAGACGGGTGCTGCGGGCCGAAGTTGAGCGAGTGGCTGTCGATCTCGACCGTCTGCAGGCTGCGGCCGTCGCCGGACCGGTCCGGCGTCAGGGTGTCGGGAAGGTCCTTGCGCAGGACGATGTCGCTCATGGTGCCGCTCCTATCGTCCCTTATCGTCCCTGGCCAGGAGGCCCGAACACGAGCCCCTGCCGGTCCTGGTGCGCCTTCTCGTCGCCCGGCAGCGTGGTCATGCCTTCCCAGGGCGAGGTGAAGTCGAAGGAGCGGAAGTCCTGGGTCAGCTTGACCGGCTCGTACACCACCTGCCGCCGGTCGACGTCGTAGCGCACCTCGACATAGCCGGTCAGCGGGAAGTCCTTGCGCAGCGGATGCCCCTCGAAGCCGTAATCGGTGAGGATGCGCCGCAGGTCCGGCTGGTTGGAGAACAGCACCCCGAACAGGTCGTAGCATTCCCGCTCCCACCAGGTGGCGGACGACCACAGCTCGTGCACGGACGGCACCGGGGTCGCCTCATCGGTGGTCACGATCACCCGGCAGCGCTGGTTCAGCGTCACCGACAGGAGGTTGTAGACCACGTCGAAGCGCTCGGCGCGCTCAGGGAAGTCGACGCCGCACAGGTCCATCATCTGGCGGAACTGGCAGCGCGGGTCGTCGCGCAGCAACGTCATCAGCGGGATCAGCGCGGCGCGCGTGGTGCGCACCAGCAACTCGCCCTTCTCCAGCCCCGCCCAGAGAACCCCAGGCACCGAGGTGCCCAGCCGGAACGCCAGCGCCCCGAGATGCGCGGTGCGGGCGGACAGCGCGCGCTCAGTCACGCCGGATGGTCCCGGTGCGGCGGATCTTCTTCTGCAGCTGCAGGATGCCGTAGACCAGCGCCTCCGCGGTCGGCGGGCAGCCAGGCACGTAGATGTCCACCGGCACGATGCGGTCGCAGCCGCGCACCACCGAGTAGGAGTAGTGGTAGTAGCCGCCGCCGTTGGCACACGAGCCCATGGAGATCACCCAGCGCGGCTCGGCCATCTGGTCGTAGATGCGCCGCATCGCCGGCGCCATCTTGTTGGTCAGCGTTCCCGAGACGATCATGACGTCGGACTGGCGCGGGCTGCCGCGCGGGATGATGCCGAAGCGGTCCAGGTCGTATCGCGGCATGAAGGCGTGGATCATCTCCACCGCGCAGCAGGCCAGCCCGAACGACAACGGCCACAGGCTGCCGGTGCGGGCCCAGTTCACCAGCTTGTCGAGGTTGGCGACCACGAAGCCCTTGTCGGTGATCTCGCCGGTGATGCCCTTGATCACCGCGTCCTGCGCCGGACCGGGCGCCAGCGCCTCGCGGTTCCAGGACACCGGACCCATTTCCGGCTCGACCGGCGCACCCGTCGTCGCCAGCGCCTGCTGCGTGCTCATGCCGCTCATTCCCACTCCAGCGCGCCCTTGCGCCACTCATAAACGAAGCCGACCGTCAGCACGCCAAGGAAGCCCAGCATGGACAGGAAGCCGAAGGTGCCGATGCTCCCCAGGCTGATCGCCCAGGGGAACAGGAACGCCACCTCCAGGTCGAAGATGATGAACAGGATCGCGACCAGGTAGAACCGTACGTCGAACCGGCGCCGGGCGTCGTCGAACGCGTCGAACCCGCACTCGTACGCCGAGACCTTCTCGGCATAGGGCTTCTGCTGGCCCGCCAGGAGGGAGCCACCCAGCATGGCGGCCGACACCGCGGCGGCGATGGCGATGAACACCATGATCGGGAAGTAGTCGGACAACAGGCTGTGCATGTGGGGTCCCAAAGGTCGCGCGGTAGGAGAACGACGTTAGTCCCATAGGGGTCCCGCGCAAAGTGCGGTGCAGCATCAGAATGCCTGAGCCCGCCTTCGGGAACCGGATCGGCTGGACCGCATATGGGACGGGGCCGGACGCTTGCCACCTCCCGGTTCACGAGAAGATGGCGCGAGTGACGGGGCTCGAACCCGCGACCTCCGGCGTGACAGGCCGGCGCTC
>CALMVN010000032.1 GCA_937873225.1 uncultured Acetobacteraceae bacterium | reverse complement strand
ACGCAACCCGATGCACGGAGCCCGACCCTTGATGCGCACCCGCTCGACCATCCTGCCGGATCATGCCCGGTGACGGCACGCCTCGCTCTCGCCGCCGCCCTGCTGGTCCCGGTCGCAGCGACAGCCGCCCCGTCGGGCGCCGAGCTCTACACGCAGCAATGCTCGAGCTGCCACCAGGCGGATGCCGCCGGCCTCGCCGGGCAGTTCCCGCCGTTGAAGAACCGGGTCGACAAGATCGCCGTCACGCCGGAAGGCCGGCACTACCTCGCCGACCTGCTGACCCATGGCATGGCGGGCTCGATCCAGGCCGCGGGCGACACCTATGTCGGCTACATGCCGTCCTTCTCCCACCTCAACGACGGCGAGATCGTCGCGGTGCTGGACTGGGTATCGGCGCTGGGCGACAGCAAGCCGCCGGTCACGATCGCCGAGGCGGACGTTTCCGCGGCGCGCGGCCACACGCTGACCGCCGCCGCGGTGGCACAGGAACGCAAGGCGCTCGACGCCCAGCACCCGCTTCCCTGAGGCCTCGTCCCGGGATGGGCTGCCTGTCGGGCGGCTGGACCGGTGAAACGGTCCGGCCCGACCTGATGCTGCCCCGAGGGTCCTGCGCTTTCGGCCGGGGTCGGCGTTCTCCGTCCTGTTCCCGTTCCAAGGAGGAGCCCGGCCCGATGACCCTTCCCTTCATGATCCCGCTGTCCGGCGAGTCGGTCGACACCGTGGCGCATGTCATCCAGGTCGCCCTGACGCCGGTGTTCATGCTGTCCGGGGTCGGCACGCTGCTGAACCTGTTCAACACCCGCCTCGCCCGGGTGTCGGACCACCTGGAGCACATCACGGAGGCCGCGGCCGACGAGGACGACGACCAGCGCAGGGCGACGATGCACCGCCACCTGGTCCGGCTGCACCGGCGCACCCTGATGCTGGACGCGGCCATGGTGCTGGGTGCCGTCGGCGGCGCGGCGACGTGCGGGGCGGCGCTGGCGCTGTTTCTCGGCAGCGTGCGCAACGGCGCTGCCAGCGCCTGGCTGGTGGTCCTGTTCGGCATCGCCCTGCTTTGCACGATGGGGGCGCTTGCCGTCTTCATCGGCGACAGCATGCTGGCCTGGCATGGGTTGCGCCTGGAGGGGCCGCTGCCGCGGCAGAAACCCGCCGCGGACCCGTGATCAGACCGGCGACGCGCCGGCGCCCGTTGCCTCCGCCGAGGCCGGCGGACCGATGCTGGCGCCGAAGCTGCGCCGCTCCACGGCGCCGGGATCGCCGGACAGGACCTCGTGCCGCGTCGCGTCGCCGTCCCGCCAGAACCGGATCGAGAAGTCCTGGGCGCCCACCGTCAGATCCCTGATGGTGACGTCGGGCAGCCACGCCGGCAGCTCCGGGTCGATGAACACCCGGCCCGCGACCGCGTCCGGCAGCAGGCCGAGCATCGACTGCAGCAGGGTGAAGGCGGAGCCGGCCGCCCAGGCCTGCGGCACGTTGGCGCCCAGGTACTGGACCGGGAAGTTGGTGCGGTCCTTCTGGATGCCGGCATACAGTTCGGGCAGCTGGTTGCCGCCGAAATGGCCGGCGGCGCCGCTGATGTCGCGGGCGATCTGAGCCGCCTCGGCGCCGAAGCCGTAGCGCTTGAAGCCCATGGCGATCAGCGCGTTGTCGTGCGGCCACACGGCACCGAGCTGGTAGGCGTACGGGTTGAACGAGCGGTGCGCCGCCGACAGGGTGCGTATGCCCCAGCCCGACCACATGTCGGGCTGCATCAGCCGCGCCACCACCCGTGCCGCGCGGTCCGGCGGCACGATGCCGGACCACAGGCACTGGCCGGGGTTGGACACGACCGACAGCACCGGCGTCTTGGTTCCGTCCAGGGCATAGGCGTAGGTGCCCTCGGCCTCGTTCCAGAACGCCTCGTTGAAGCGTTCGAACAGCCGGGCGGCCTTGTCGCGAAGCGCCCCGGCGCGCGCGCTGTCACCGAGATGGTCGTAGATGTGCGCCATCCGGCGCCAGGCGTCGTAGACGTAGCCCTGCAGCTCGCACAGCGCCTTCGGACCACGCACCAGACTGCCGTCGGGATACATCACGGCGTCGCCGCTGTCCTTCCAGCCCATGTTCTCGTAGCCGGCGGAGGAGCGTGTCTGGTACTCCTGGAACCCGTCGCCGTCGCGGTCGCCGTAGTCGTCGATCCAGGCGAGGCAGGCTTCGGCAGCCTTCATGTGGCGGTCGAGCAGCTCCCGGCGCCCGGTCGCCCGCCACGCCGCGTGCAGGGTGATCAGCCAGAGCGGGGTCGCGTCGGCGGTGCCGTAATAGGGCGTGTGCGGGATCAGCTTGAAGTGCGCGAGCTCGCCGTAGCGCAGCTCGTGCATGATCTTGCCAGGTTCGGCGTCGCGGTAGTCGTCACGCGTCGTGGCCTGCAGGCCTTCGAGGATCGCCAGCGTCCCGGCGGCGAAATCCGGGTAGATGGTCAGGTTCTGCAGCGACACGATCAGGCTGTCGCGGCCGAACGGCGCCACGAACCAGGGCAGCCCGGCGGCGGGCATGAACACCATATGGTCGCCATCGCCGATCGGCAGCCGGAGCGCTGCCATGTCGGCGGTCGCCTGGTGGAAGAAGCGGTAGAACTCCTCGTTGGAGGTGCTGATCTTCATCACCCGGCGCTGCCAGTCGCGCAGGTCGGCGGCATGGCGGTTGTCGGCGTCGTGTGCGACGCAGTCGTTCGGTGCCCTGATCTCGTGCCCGCAGTCGAGGAGGTCGTAGCGCAGGCAGCAATGCCAGCTGGCACCGGGCTGGAGGTCGATCGCGAAGCTCAGCCGGCCGTTGGCGTAGAGCGTTTCCGCACCGACCGCGGTGATGGTGACGGCGCGAACGAAGTCCTCGTTGCGGTAGGTGTTCGCCAGGGACTGGCCTGCCGGGTCCCACTGCGTGGTGATGCGGCCGCGTCGGACGATCTTGTCCGACTTCACCTCGAAGGTGTCTGCGAAGTCGCAGCGCAGTGCCAGCTCCAGGTTGAACCGGACCGGATGCAGGCCGTGGTTGGTGACGTCCAGGTCCTCGTGCACGCCGCCATCCACCTCGCGGCTGATCACCAGGGACATCGTGCGGGCGGCGACGACGCCGTCCTGCGTCAGCACGTCGGCGTTGGTGAGGAAGATGCGCGAAGCGTAGTAGGCGATGGCGCCGCCGTTGAGCAGCACCCAGGGGGTGCCGTTGGCATAGATCGACCAGGCGCTGATCAACCGTGTGTCGCGGAAATACAGCCCCTTCTCGGACGGCGAGGCGATCTGCCCGTCCTCCTCCGAGATCAGCACGGTCTGTCCCTGATGGATGGCGATCTGCGGCGGGCCGACCTGGACCTTGAAGGGCATCTGCTTGGCTCCTGGCGTTCCGACCGACCGGACGCTTCAACACGAGGAGGTCGCCGTCGTTGCACGAGGACAGGCGGGCGTCGGGCAGGTCCGCTCCGTCAACCCGTCGCGTCGTCCCGCGCTGCCTCGAACGAATGGAAGGAAGGCCGCTGTGAAGCTGCGCCGCTACGAGGAGTTGAAGAGCGAGCTTGCCGACCTGCTGCGCACGGTGCCCTGGCGCGCCGAGCAGGCCGAGCGCAACCGCGACCTGTTCGCCCGCCTCGCCGAGGACCGCTTCAACCTTGCCATGGTCGGCCGCTTCAGCCGCGGCAAGTCCACGCTGATGAACGCCATGCTTGGCACCGATCGCCTGCCGACCGGCATCGAGCCGCTGACCTCGGTCATCACCAGCATCACCTATGGCAGCCACGAGAAGGTGGTCCTGCACTTCCAGGACACCACGCTGTTCCTCGACATCCGCCTCGACCAGCTCGACGAGTACGTCACCGAGCGCGGCAACCCAGGCAACCGACGACGCATACGCGAGGCCGAGATCCAGCTGCCCGCGGAACTGCTGCGCAGCGGCTTCCGCTTCATCGACACCCCCGGCCTGGGTTCCCCGGTCGCCGGCAACACCGCGACCACGCGCGGCTTCCTGCCGGAAGCCGACGCCTTCCTGCTGGTGACCGGATTCGACGGCGCCCTGACCGACGAGGAGGCAGAAATCTTCTCCGTCGCGCACGACGCGGGACGACGGGTGTTCATCGTGCTGAACAAGGCCGACATGCTCGACATGCAGCAGCGCCGGAGCCACGTGTCCGCGATGCGGGCGCGGCTCCATGGGCTCGGGCTGCAGGACGACGAACCCTTCTACCCGGTCTCCGCCCGTGATGCGCTGGCATTCCGCCTCGGCCGCTCACGCTCCGGGTCCGATCGGAGCGGGCTGCCTGCTCTGGAAACCGACGTGCTCGGCTTCCTGACGCAGGGCAAGCGGCAGGCCTTCCTGAGCGGGATGTGCGCGCGCCTTGCGGACGTCGCCGCCGCCGAGCCTGCCGCCGCGGCGGTCCGCAAGCGGCTGGACCGGATCCGGTCGGAGCTGCGCATGGTCGCGCACGACGCCGCGGACACGCCCGATGAGGAGGCGCTGGGGGCCAACCTGCCCGGCTGCGCGATCTGCGTGCGGGCCGAACAGGCGATCTTCGACGAGCTGACCCAGCTGCAGGACCGGCTGCGCCGCGATCCGGAGGCCAGGACCGCTCTGGTCCGCGACGGCGGCCTGTGTGGCCCGCACGCGCGGCAGTTCGCGTCCCACGCCGCGCCGCGCGAGGTCTGCACGGGCTTCGCGGCGGTGCTGGACGAACGGGCATCCCGGCTCCGGGACATGGCAACAGCCTTTGGGGCCCCTGACGCCCTGGCGGGGCTGCTGCCCGGCCGCCCGACATGCCGCGGCTGCGCGGTGGAGGCAGAGGCCGCAAACCGCGCGGTGGCGGACACCGCGACGCGCCTGCGCGCCGATCCTGCCGCGATCCCGGCCCTGGCGACGCTCTGCCTGCCGCACCTCGGCCTGCTCGTCCCGGCGCTGGGCGGCCATCCGGTCATCCCGGCGCTGCTGCGCCATCAGGCACGGGTGCTGGAACGCCGCTCCTCCGACATGCGCCGGTTCGCCCTCAAGCAGGACGCCGCCTTGCGCGAGCGGATCAGCGACGAGGAGCGCCGCGCGGCACGGGCAGGCCTTGATGCTCTGTGCGGCGCTCCCGGCGCCGACCGTGCCGCCGCAGCACGCCCCCTTCCGACCTCCTCCTAGCAAGCTGCGGAAAAGCTCTTACCCAACACCCCGAAATAGCAAACGAAGTTCGATCCTTCGAGAATCTGGATGATGCCTGCTCGTGGCCGGAACGTTCCGGCCTCTTACAACCAAGGCTGACTTTTCCTGCAGCCTGCTGGAGCAGCATCCGATCGAACCGATCCGGTCGATCGGATAAAGATGCTCGACAAAACAACATGCTAGAGCATGACCCGTGAGCTGATGCGAATGGATCATACCTAGACGTCGAGGTTGGCGACCTTGAGCGCGTTGCCGACGATGAAGTCGCGCCTGGGCTCCACCACGTCGCCCATCAGGGTCGAGAACACCTGGCCCGCGTTCTCTATGTCGCCGACGCGGACCTGCAGCAGGGTGCGGACCGCCGGGTCGAGCGTGGTGGTCCAGAGCTGCTCTGCGTTCATCTCGCCGAGCCCCTTGAAGCGGTTGATGGCGAGGCCCTTGCGGCCCTGCCCGAGGATGCGCTCGTAGGCCGAGGCGGGACCGGCGGCCTGTAGCGTGGTGTTGTCCAGCGTCAGCGTGGCCTCCGTACCGAAATCCTTGGCCAGCAGGTCGGCATGCTCAGCCGCCCACAGCACGTCGGCGGAGCGCAGCGTCACCGGGTCGAGCCGGTACAGCTCGCCGACGCCACGCACGGTGCGGCCGAATTGCAGCCCGTCCGCATCCGCCGACACCTTCCAGCCGCGCTCGGACGCCGGCGAGGCGGCGTCCAGCCGGGCCGCAAGGGCCTGCACCCGCCCCTGCGCCCGCGCTACGTCCCCGGTCAGGGCGCCGGCGATCGCCGCCTGCTCCAGGATCCACACCGGCGCCTTCACGCTGAGCCGGCGCAGGGCGCGCGCCGCCTCGCGCAGCCAGCCGGTTTCCTCCGCCAGCTCCGTGCCCGCCAGCACGCGCCCGTCGGCGTAGGTGAGCTGCGCGTGGGCCAGCGCCTTGTCGAGCAGGTACTGCTCCAGCGCCGCGTCGTCCTTGAGGTAGCGCTCGTCGTTGCCGCGCTTGGCGCGGTAGAGCGGCGGCTGGGCGATGTAGAGATGGCCGCGATCGATCAGCTCGGGCATCTGCCGAAAGAAGAAGGTCAGCAGCAGGGTTCGGATGTGCGAGCCGTCCACGTCGGCGTCGGTCATGATGACGATGCGGTGGTAGCGCAGCTTGTTGATCGCAAACCCGCCCTGCTCCGGCTCGCCGCGCCCGATGCCGGTGCCGAGTGCGGTGATCAGCGTGCCGATCTCGGCAGAGCCCAGCATGCGGTCGAAGCGCGCGCGCTCCACGTTCAGGATCTTGCCCTTCAACGGCAGGATCGCCTGGTATCGGCGGTCGCGTCCCTGCTTGGCGGTGCCGCCGGCGCTGTCTCCCTCGACCAGGAAGATCTCCGCCTTTGCGGCATCGCGCTCCTGGCAGTCGGCCAGCTTGCCGGGCAGCGAGGAGATGTCCAGCACGCCCTTGCGCCGGGTCAGCTCGCGCGCACGGCGCGCGGCCTCGCGCGCGGCCGCCGCGTCCGCCACCTTGGCGACGATGAGCCGCGCCTCCTTCGGGTGGGTCTCGAACCAGTGCGAGATCGCGTCGGCGACGGCGGCATGCACCACCGGCTGCACCTCCGAGCTGACCAGCTTGTCCTTGGTTTGGCTGGAGAACTTCGGATCCGGCACCTTGACCGACAGCACCGCCGTCAGGCCCTCGCGCATGTCCTCACCGGACAGGGCGAGCGAGTCCTTCTTCGCCAGACCCTCAGCATATCTCGCCACCACCCGCGTCAGCGCCTGCCGGAAGCCCGCCAGGTGCGAGCCGCCGTCGCGCTGCGGGATGTTGTTGGTGAAGCACAGCATGGTCTCGTGGAAGCTATCGTTCCAGGTCAGCGCGAACTCGACCTTGACGCCGTTCGCCTCGTCGGCGCCGTCGGCGGTGATCGGCTCCGGCACCACCGGCACCTTGCCGCGATCGAGCCACTGCACGAACGCGATCAGGCCGCCCTGGTAGCAGAAGCGCTGTTCCTGCACCGGCGCGTGCCGCTCGTCGCGCAGCTCGATCTCCAGGCCGGAGTTCAGGAACGCCAGCTCGCGCAGGCGGCGCTCCAGGATCGCGAACTCGAACTCCACCTTCGTGAACGTTCCCGAACTGGGCTTGAACGTCACCATGGTGCCGCGCGGCTGCCCGCTCGGGCCGACCACGGAAAGCGGCTCTACCGTTTCACCGTGGCGGAAGCGGATCACGTGCTCCTGGCCCTGGCGCCAGATGCGCACCTCCATCCGCTCGGACAGCGCGTTCACCACCGCCGCACCCACGCCGTGCAGGCCGCCGGACACCTTGTAGCTGTTCTGGTTGAACTTGCCGCCGGCATGCAGCTTGGTCAGCACCACCTCCGCGGCGCTGATGCCTTCCTCGACATGCATGTCGGTCGGGATGCCGCGGCCGTTGTCGCGCACCGTCACGCTGCCGTCGCCGTTCAGCACCACGGTGCAGCTTGTGGCGTGGCCCGCCTGCGCCTCGTCCACCGCGTTGTCGATGATCTCGAACGCCATGTGGTGCAGGCCGGAGCCGTCGTCGGTATCGCCGATATACATGCCCGGACGCTTGCGCACCGCGTCCAGGCCCTTCAGCACGGAGATCGAGGCCGCATCGTAGTCGGCGGACGGCAGCCCCTCGGCCGGGATGTCGGCATCGCGCGCGCGCACGGGTTCGGCGTTTTCTGACATGCCTGCTGGAAGCTCCGGACCGGACGGAAGGATACGGTCTAGACTATAGGCATTCTCCGCCCTTCAAACCAGCGTCCAGCAGGCGTCCCTCCTCCGCGCGCAGGCTCGCCGACTGTCCAGCAACCCGCTCCAGAAGCGGTCCGAACAGCTCTGGATCGGTGCCGGTCAGAAGCACCTGCGAGGGCAGGCGTTCCAGCGCCTCGAACAGCGCGTCCCGGCGCGTCCTGTCCAGGTGCACCAGCGGCTCGTCCAGCAGCAGCAGCGGCGCATCCCCGCGCAGGAACCCGACCAGGGCGGCATGCGCCAGCACGACGCCGATCAGCAGCGCCTTCTGCTGCCCGGTGCTGGCGGTCGCCGCCTGCCTGCCCGTTGCGCCGTCCGACAGCAACAGGTCGGCCCGGTGCGCCCCGAGCCCCGCACTGCCGGTCTGCGCGTCCGCTCCGCGCCCCGCCGCCAGCGCCGCGCGCAGCCAGTCCTCGACCGCGAGCGCCGGCTCGGTGCCGAGGCGCTCGGCGATCGGGCACAGCAGCGCCAGCCGCGCCGGCGGGAAGCCGGTGGGCTCGCAGGACGCCGCGTCGGCCCGGGCGTTCAGCCGCCCGACCAGCGCGCGACGCGCCGCGGCTGCGGCCACCGCATGGCGCGCCATCGACAGCTCCAGCCCGTCGATCCACGCCCCCTGCGCGCGTCCGGTCGCCAGCAGCCGGTTGCGCCCGCCCATGGCCTCCTCATGCGCCGCGATCTCCCGGGCATGGCCGGGCTCCAGGGCCAGCACCAGGCGGTCGAGGAAGCGGCGCCGTCCCGACGCGCCCTCGACGAACAGGCGGTCCATCTGCGGGGTCAGCCAGATCGCGGACAGCCGCCCGGCGATCGCGCCGCGGCCGCGCAGCGGAGCGCCGTCGAGCCGGAACACACGCCGGCCAGGCGGCCCGTCCGGCACGGTCCCGGTGCCGATCTCGAAGCGGTCGCCGTTGCCGTCGAACCGCGCCGCCACCGCCCAGTGCGCGGCACCGTGTCGCGGCAGCTCGTTCATCCGTGCGCCGCGAAGGCCCCGCCCCGGCACCAGCAGGGACACCGCCTCGAGGAGGTTGGTCTTGCCGCTTCCGTTCGGGCCGGTGACGACCACGACCCGCGCCTCGTTGCGCCAGACCAGCGCAGGATAGTTGCGGAAGTCGGTCAGCGCCAGCCGGACCAGCAGCGGCGCGGCCGGTCCCACGCCTCCGGCGGCTAGACCCGCATCGGCATCAGAACGTAGAGCGCGGACGGGCTGTCGACGTCGCGCACGACGGTGGGCGCTGCGCTGTCGGAGAACACGAACTCCACGTTCTTGTCGATCTGGTCGGTGATGTCGTTCAGGTAGCGCGCCTGGAACCCGATCTCGATCGGCGAGGACTCGTAGCTCACCCGTCCCTCGTCCAGCTCCTCCTTGGCGGTGCCCTGGTCGGGGCTCGCCGCGGATAGGGTCAGCAGGTGACGTTCCAGCGACAGCTTCACCGGACGCGACCGCTCCTGGCTGATGGCGGACACGCGCGCCACCGCGTCGGCGAAGTCGCGCTTGCCGACGCGAAGGATCTTGGCGTTGTCGCGCGGGATTACGCGCTCGTATTCCGGGAAGGTGCCGTCGATCAGCTTGCTGGTCAGCATCACCGTGCCGACCGTGAACTGGATGCGCGTGTCCGACAGCGCGATCTCGACGTCCTCGCCGGCCTCGTCGAGCAGCTTGCGCACTTCCGCGATGGTCTTGCGCGGCACGATCACGCCCGGCATGCCGGCCGCACCCGACGGCAGCTCGGTTTCCACGCGCGCCAGCCGGTGCCCGTCTGTGGCGACGGCACGCAGCATGTCGCCCGCGTCGCCCTTGGCCGGATGGAGGTAGATGCCGTTCAGGTAGTAGCGCGTCTCCTCGGTGCTGATGGCGAAGCGCGAGCGGTCGATCAGGCCGCGCAGCACCACCGCCGGGATGCGGAACCGGTGCGGCAGGCTGCCCGCGGTCATGGACGGGAAGTCGTCCACCGCGAGCACGTTCAGGCTGGTGGCGTAGCGCCCCGCGCGCAGCGCCAGCGGCGCGTCGCCGCCCGCCTGGTCCAGCTCGACGTCGGCGCCGTCCGGCAGCTTGCGCACGATCTCGAACAGCACCGAGGCGGGTGCCGTGGTCGAGCCTTCGCGACTAACGTTGGCGGCCACCTCCTCGACGATGGCGATCTCCATGTCGGTTGCGGTCAGGGTCAGCCGGCCGCCTTTCACCGCGATCAGGACGTTGGCAAGGATCGGGATCGTGTTCCGCTTCTCGGCCACGCTCTGGATGTGGGCGAGCGCCTTGAGCAGCGTCGCGCGGTCGGCCTTGAGCTTCATGGTCCTGGTCTCGCCGGAGATGTCTTCAAGCGGGGATCGCACACGGGTCATGACCCTAGCAGCCGGCAGGATTCAGGGAAAGCAGGGGGGGCGGGGCCGGTCATGAGCCTGGGCTGCGGCCGCGTCGGAACGCGATCAGGCCGAGGCAGGCGGGTCGGCCTGGATTTCTTGTAGAATCGTATCGGCTTGCCGTCGCCCTGCGACCTGTCGGTTCGCCGGGCGGCTGCGGTTCGTACTGGTAGATGGCACGGGATCGACGGACCACGCCGCTCATCGAAAGAAGCCGGGACGCGTCGCGCGGTCCGGATGCACGGAAAAATCGGTTCCGCCCGAGCAGAAGTTCACCAGGTCGACCGAGCCCGCCTTGACCCCGGGGCACCGTCGGTGCTTGTCGATCTGCATCAGGAACCGGAACGGCCGCTGCGATGGATCCATCGGTCCAGCAGGGCACGCCGCCAAGCCTGGCTCTCGAAGCGGACCTGAAGCGGTTGGGGGAACCGCATCGTTTCCGCAAGCTCGTGGAAGCGGGCGGTGGCGGCAAGGCCCGTGGCCATCTCCGTCCGGCACGGGACCGTCTTGCGGAACCCGGCTCTCGATCCAGCCCTCCGGGCGGACGGGAACGCTCGGGACGACAGCCCGCTGGCCGGAACCGTGACGTTCGTCGACGGAAAGAAGGCGGCGTTCGCCCCGGCCCGCGGCGTCCAGACGCAGCAGACCGTCGGCCGCTCGCAGGCGAAGACCTGCAGCACCCGGTCGGACAGGTCGGCGTCCCCGACCAGCGGATCAGCCTGGTCGAGGTGGCCGTGCACCGGAACCTGGAGGAGGCAACTCGTCAGTCCGCCGCACTCCCCGCACGGCGGCCAGCAATGCGGCGGCAGATCCCACGGAACGTTGCCGGATCCCGGTCGGAACGTCGCCCCGCGAATGGCAGGGGCCGAGATTGGCGTCGGAACGAAGCTTCGCATCGCTTCCGCCCTCCAGGGTCGCAGGCGAGGGCTTCATGCGCCGGAGGCCAACCCCCGCCAGGCACCGTCATCCGGTCAGAAGCCGAAGCCGGAACGTTGGACGACTGCGTGGCGGCCTGCGCGTGGCGTGCGGTCGCTCGCGCCGCCTCAGCTTTCCAGCATGCGGCGGAGCAGCTCCACGTCCTCGGCGAAGGCGGTGTCGACCTCCATCAGCTCGGTCACCCGGCTGACCGCGTGCATGACGGTGGTGTGGTCGCGGTTGCCGAACTTGCGGCCGATCTCCGGCAGGGAGCGGGAGGTGAGCTGCTTGGCGAGATACATCGCCACCTGACGCGGGCGCGCCACCGCACGGGCCCGGCGCGCCGAGCTCATGTCGGTCAGGCGGATGTTCCAGTGCTCGGACACCTTGCGCTGGATCTCCTCGATGGTGACCCGCCGGTCGTGCGCCTTGAGGATGTCGTGCAGCACCTCCTGCGTCGCGTCCAGCGTCACCGGGCGGCCGAACAGGTTGGCGTGCGCGATCATCCGGTTGAGCGCGCCTTCCAGCTCGCGCACGTTGGTCGTGATCTTGTGCGCCAGGAACTCCAGCACCTTGGGCGGCACCGCGACGCCCGACGCCTGCGCCTTGGCTTCCAGGATGGAGATGCGCAGCTCGAAGGTGGTGGCATGGAGGTCGGCGACCATGCCGCAGCCGAGGCGCGTGCGCAGGCGGTCCTCCAGCCCGGACAGGTCGGACGGCGACTTGTCGGCCGATACCACGATCTGCTTGCCGGCATCGACCAGCGCGTTGAAGGTGTGGAAGAACTCCTCCTGCGTGTTGTCCTTGCCGATCAGGAACTGCAGGTCGTCGATCATCAGCACGTCGACCGAACGGAGCTGCTCCTTGAACTCCATGGTCTGCTGCGAGCGGATCGCGGCGATGAAGCGGTACATGAACTTCTCGGCCGACATGTAGGCGACCGTCACCGGGCCCGCGTCGCGCGCCGCGCGGGTCAGCTCGATCCCCACCGCGTGCATCAGGTGCGTCTTGCCGAGCCCGACCCCGCCGTAAAGGAACAACGGGTTGAAGCCCGGGCTGGACGGTCGTTCCGCCACCCGCCGGGCACAGGCATAGGCGAACTCGTTCGGCTTGCCGACGACGAAGCCGTCAAAGGTGAAGCGCGGATCCAGGGGTGCGGCGAGGTCGCCGCGCGGTTCCGCCGCGACCTGGGCGGGAGCGGATGTCGCGGCGGGCGCAACGGGTGTTGCCGCAGAAGCGGGAGGCGTGCGGAGTTCCGACGTCTTGACTTCCGCCGCCCGGAGCTCCGGCGTCCTGAGCTCCGGGGACAGCATCAGCTCGACGCGACGGATCGCCGCGACCTCACCGTTCCACATCGTCCCGAGACGGTCGCCGTACTGGCTGCGCACCCAGTCGCGCAGGAAGCGGGTCGGCAGGTAGAGCGTGATTTCGTCGTGATCGACCGGGCCCAGCGTCATCTGCCTCAGCCAGGTGTGGTATTCCACCTCCCCGACCTCCGCCTGCAGCCGGCCGCAGATGCGTGCCCAATGGCTCGCGAGCGGATGAACATCGGACGCTGCGGCCGCATCGGCGGGACGCACCATCACCGTGTCGGTCGAGGCGCCGCTCAGGACACCCGACTCATGCCTGCTGGACGTCACTCGCACCCCACCCGCTCTGCCATTGACGCCAAGGTTCGTTGACGGGACTGCATCCTTCGCCAATACGCGCATGATACGACACGGGCCGCAACATGCGGCGCGTTCAACCGTGCACAAGCGAGGAGATGCGTTTTTCGCAGCGACCGGTCGGCGTCATGACCGTTGAAAGACGATAAGCCGCAGAGTCGTGGGAGGCAACGGGAATCTGGATGCGGTCCGGAAAGCGCTGACTGCCGCACCGTCAAGTGGAAATCGACGTCACCCCCGCCATTGGCCGGTGCGACGCACAACGACAGCCCGCAACGAAAGGCGGGCCGCGTGCATGCACGCGGCCCGCCCCAACGGCTCGTCGGTTCGTCCCGCGATCAGGTGGCGGCGATCGCCTTGATCCGGGCGGACAGGCGCGAGATCTTGCGCGACACCGTGTTGGCGTGGATCACACCCTTGCCGGACGCGCGCTGCATCTCCGGCTGGGCGTCGCGCAACGCCGCCGCGGCCTGCTCCTTGTTGCCGGACGCGATCGCCGTCTCGACCTTCTTGATGAAGGTGCGCATGCGCGACTTGCGCGCCACGTTGCGGGCGGTGCGGACTTCGGTCTGCCGGATGCGCTTACGCGCCGATGCGGTGTTCGCCATGGCTCTCTGTTCTATGCAACGCGGTCAAGCGCCGGGAAGCGGCACGGCACAGGACGGGACGTCCCGCTGCGAGCCTGCCCGGCGAAGGGTCGGTCTTCTAGGCCACGATGTCCGTCCCCGTCAAGCAACGTCGCGGTGAGGCGGCGCGGCACCCGCTCAACGCTGCAGCCTCGGACAGAAGAAGCTGCTCCGTCCTCCCTGCACGATGCGGCCGACGCCGTCGCAGGCCGGCAGGCCGGGACATTC
>CALMVN010000031.1 GCA_937873225.1 uncultured Acetobacteraceae bacterium | reverse complement strand
GTCCCAGCCCGACCACGGTCACGCGTCCGGCGCCGCTCATCGCGGCCGCTGCCGCCCGGGAACCAGCACCATGGAGAAGTAGGGCGCGTCGCGTCCCTCGGTGTCGGCGACCGGAGACAGCACCTGCCCGGCCTGCGTGCCGCGCTCGACGTAGACCGCGCGGTCAGACAGCCCGGCACGGGCCAGCGCGCGGCGTATCTTCGGCAGGTTGCGCCCGACCTTCATGATCACCGCCGCGTCGCAGGCCTCGAGCCGTGCCGCCAGCCGGTCCTCGTCCAGGGTGCCGGGCATCACGCACAGCACGTCGTCGCCATGCGCGATCGGCAGCGCCGCCGCGGTCCAGCATCCGCTCATGCCGGTGACGCCCGGCACCACGTGATGGGGATAGTCGGGACACAGCCGGTCGAACAGGTACATGGACGAGCCGTAGAAGAACGGGTCGCCCTCGCACAGCAGCGCCACGTCCCGCCCGTCGTCGAGATGGGCGGCGATCCGGGACGCGCACTGCTCGTAGAACACGCCCATCTGCGCCGGATAGCGCGGGTCCTGCACCGGCAGCTCGGTGGTGAAGGGGTACTCGAAGCGCTCCTCGATCGCGCGGGGATGCAGCCGTCCGCCGGCGATGGAGCGGGCATGGCCGACCCGTCCCCGCTTGGCGAAGAAGGCCACCACCGGCGCGCTGCCGATCAGCCGAAGCGCCTTCACCGTCAGCAGCTCGGGATCGCCCGGCCCCATGCCGATCGTGTGCAGGGTGCCCGGAGTCGTGCCGGGGCTCATTCCGCGTCGCTCGCCAGCGCGTTCACCGTCGCCGCGGCCATGGCGCTGCCGCCCTGCCGGCCGAGCACGGTGGCAAACGGCAGGCTGCCATGGGCGGCCAGCGCCTCCTTGGACTCCGCGGCGCCGACGAAGCCGACCGGCATGCCGATCACCGCCGCGGGCGGCGGCGCGCCGGCCTCGAGCAGCTCCAGCAGGCGGAACAGGGCGGTGGGCGCGTTGCCGATCGCCACCAGGCTGCCGCCGAGCCGCTCGCCCCACAGGTCGAGCGCCGCCGCGGAGCGGGTGTTGCCGATGGCCCGGGCGCGGTCCGGCGTTCGGGGGTCGCGCAGGGTGCAGAGCACCGGGTTGCCGGCCGGCAGCCGGGCGCGGGTGACGCCGTGCGCCACCATCTCGGAGTCGCACAGCACCGGACAACCCCCGCGCAGGGCTTCCCGGGCCGCTCCGGCGAAGCCATGGCCGAAGCGGATGTGCCGCGCCACCTCCACCAGGCCGCAGGCATGGATCACCCGCACCGCCACCGGCACCTCGTCGGGAGCGAAGCGGACCAGGTCCGCCTCGGCGCGTATGATGGCGAACGAGCGGGCGTAGATCGCCGCGCCGTCGCGGACGTAGTCGAACCGGCGCTCGCCCGTCATGCGTGAACCGTGTTCACGAACGAAGCGGCCTGGCGCAGCAGGGCGGCGGCGGCATGGACGTCGAGGCCGTGCAGGACCGGCGCGTCGGACGCCCGCCCGTTCCGCACCAGGTCGTAGCCTCCGTCGCGCCCCACCAGGGTCAGCGGCGCCGGCCCCGGATGGCCGCAGCCCTTGGCGCAGCCCGACACGTGCAGGACCGTCCCGGCGGACCGGTTCCGCGGCAGCAGGACGCCCAGCCTGGCCGCGTCGGCCGGAGCCGGACGCCCTGCCCGGGCGCAGCCGGGCGCGCCGATGCAGGAGGCGACGCGCAGGCGCGGGTCGTCCGGGTCGAGCAGCCCGTCCGGCAGGGCGGCGCGCAGGACCGCCTCGCCGTGCGGACGCAGCCCGGCGATCAGGATCGAGCGCCAGGGGGTGACACGAAGCGTGCCGTCGCCGCATCGCTCGGACAGGTCCGCCAGGATCGCCAGCAGCGACGCGTCGAGCCGCCCCGGCGGAAGGCCGATGCCGAACGCTCCGCCCGGAAGCGGGCCGACCGCGGCCGGCGCGGCCCGCACAGCCGGCGGCACCGGATCGAAGGCCAGCCCGGCCGCCCGGAATAGCGCCGGGCCGCATCCCGGCCGGCGCGCCGGCCGGAGCGGCGGATCGTGCAGCAGGACCGCGTGCGCCAGGCGCAGGGCGAGCCCCGGCGCCGCCTCGGGTTCGCACCGGATGGCGGCGTGTCCCGCTTGCACGCGCCATGCGCCCCCGGCCGCCCGGAGCGCGATGTCGCCGCCGGCGCCGCCCAGCCCGAGGCAGCCGCCGCCGTCGACCACGAAGCCGAACTTGCCGGGCAGGCGGTCGAGCGGCGGCTCCGGATCGGCCAGGCCGGCATCGACGGCGAGCCGTGCGAACCGGACGGCGGAGGACGCGGTGAAGCCGCGGAACTGCAGGTTGCCCCGGTTGGTCAGCTCGATCGCGCCGTTGCCGTGCCGCGTGGCGGCGTCGGCCAACACGCGGGCGGACGCGGCGTCGAGCCGGGCGGCGCGCGGCTTGATGCGCAGAAGCAGGCCGTCGCCCGACGGCATCGGCTCGAACAGGCCGGGGCACCAGCCGCGCGGGGACACGAGGGCGTTCATTGTTCCGCGCCCGACGACGCGGGCACGCTGTTGCGCCGCGGCCGCCACAGGCCGCGACGACGCGCCTCGTCGAAGCGGGCGGCCATGGCGGCGTGCGCGTCGGGGTTGGCGTCGCGCAGGAACCGGTCGGTGTCCGGGTCGCCGATCGTGGCGTCGAACAGCAGCTCGAACTGGGGGTCGAACCGGCCCGGCACGGTGGCGGCAAAGGCGTGCAGCGCGTCCACGGTGCGGGCGATCTCGGCCGCCCCCCGGTAGCCGTGCCGCGTCATGCCGGCGATCCAGGCGGGGTTGGCGGCACGGCCGCGCACCACCCGCGCCACCTCCTCGGCGACCAGGCGCAGGCGGGGCGTCCCGGGTTGCGAGGTGTCGGCGTGGTAGAGGACGGGCGCGCTGCCGAGCAGCGCCGCCGCCGCCGCGAAGCCGCCTTCGTGCGCGGCCGCGTCGAGCCCGTCCAGCAGGTCGGTCTCGGCGTGGTCCTGCACGTGCACCAGCGCGTCGGCGCCCGCGACCAGGGCGGCGAAGCCGGTCGGATCGGGTGTGCCGTCCCGGCCGCCGCCGTAGCCCCAGGCGCCGGCGTCGAGATAGCGCTGGCCCAGCTCGTCGGCGGTGTTCCAGGCGCCGCGGGCCAGTTGGTCCTCGGTGCCGGTGCCGTAGGCGCCCGGGGCGGCGCCGAAGATGCGCGCCGTCGCCGACGAGCGCGCCTCGCCGTCCAGCCTCCCGGCCGCTTCCGCCAGCGGGTTCCAGTCCCCCTCCGCCTCGCGCGACGCCACCGCCTGCACCGCCTGGTCGAACAGGGCGATCTGGCCGGGAAAGCCGTCGCGGAAGAAGCCGGAGATGCGCAGCGTCACGTCCACGCGCGGCCGGTCGAGCAGCGCCAGCGGCACCACCGTGATGCCCGACACCCGGCCGGAGCCCCCGTCCCAGACCGGCGACACGCCCATCAGCAGCAGCGCCAGGCCGAGATCCTCGCCGCCGGTGCGCAGGCTGGTGGAGCCCCACAGGTCGATCACCACGCGACGCAGCCAGTCGCCCTGGTCCTGGCGGTGGCGGTCGAGCAGGACGGCGGCGGCCTTCTGCGCCAGCAGCATCGCCGCCCGCGTCGGGATCGCGCGCGGGTCGAGGCTGAACAGGTTGCGCCCGGTGGGCAGCACGTCGGCGCGTCCGCGCGTGGGGGCGCCGGACGGGCCGGGCGGCACGAAGCGGCCGTCCAGGGCGTCGAGCAGCGCACGCATCTCCGCCGGCCCGCTGGCGCGCAGGTCGGCGTCGAGACGGTCCGGGTCCGCCTCCGGCAGGGTGCGGCGCATCGCCTCCAGCAGCGCCGCGTGGCACACGGGCGAGGTGCCGAACACGTGCAGCCCGTCGCGCAGCTGCAGCGCCTTCACGTCGCACAGGTAGGCGTCGAGCCGGGCCAGCGCGTGCTCGTCGCCGGCCTCGGCCCGGTCCACCCCGGTCTCGGCCAGCAGCCCCGTGTCCTCGGCGCGGCCGAGGATCTCGCCGCGCAGGATCGCCGCCCGCCTGCGGTCGAGGCCGTCGGCGGCGGCGTGGTCGTCGAGCAGGCGCTCCAGCTCGGCGGCGGCGCCGTGGCTGGCGGCGGCGGCGACCGGCGGCGTCAGGTGGCCGATCGTGACGGCGCCGAGGCGGCGCTTGGCCGCCGCCGCCTCGCCGGGGTTGTTGACGATGAAGGGGTAGATCACCGGCAGGCCGCGCAGCAGCGCCGTCGGCGCGCAGCCGCCCGACGCGGCCGTCGCCTTGCCGGGCAGCCATTCCAGGGTGCCGTGGGTGCCGAGATGCAGCAGCGCGTGAACGCCGTTCACGTCGTGCAGGGACAGCATGAAGGCGACCAGGGCGTGTCGCGGCGGCAGGTCCGGGTCGTGGTACGTCGCCTTGCGGTCCAGCGCGGAGCCGCGGTCCGGCTGCACCGCCAGCAGGAGGTGGCCGAGGCGCAGGTGGCGCAGGGCGAACCGGCCCGACGACGCCGCCGGGTCGTCCTCCGGCGCGCCCCAGGCGGCGAGCACGGCGTCGCGCAGGGAGGCGGGCAGGGTGTCGAACAGGGTGCGGTAGCGGTGGAGGGACAGGAACGGCGCGGGCGGCGCGTGGCACAGCGCCCGGACCAGCGCGTCCCGGTCCGGGAGCGGGCCGGTGTGGTAGCCGGCCGCCGACAGCGCCCCGAGGATCGCGGCCAGGCTCGCGAAGCTGTCCAGCCCCACGGCGTGCGCGATCTGGCCGCCGAGGCCGGGATAGTCCGACAGCACGATCGCCACCCGGCGTTCCGCGGCGGTCGTCCGGCCGAGCCGGGCCCAGCCGGCCGCCTGGTCCGCGACGAGGGCGATGCCGTCCGGGTGGGGGCGGTTGATCGTGTGGACGTGGCCCGGCAGCACCGCGTGCGCCTGCCCGTCCTTGAACGAGACCGCGGCCGAGGACAGACGGCCGTCCAGCTCCGGCAGCACCACCTGCATCGCGAGGTCGGTCTGCGACAGGCCGCGTGTGCTCGCCTGCCACGCCGGCTCGCCGGCGACCGGCTGCAGCAGCTGCAGGACGGGCACGCCGGCGGCGTCGAGCGGCGAGCCGTCGTGGTCGCGCCGGGCGGAAAAGAAGGACGCGTTCAGCACCACCGCGGGCCGGGTCGCGCGCAGGCGGTCGGCGACGAAGCGGGCGGCCTCCGGGTCCTTGAGCGAGGACGCGTGGAGCAGCTCGGTAGCCAGGCCGCGCGCTTCCAGGGCGTCGGCCAGCGCCTCGAACGGCGCCACGTCGTTCGCCAGGAGGTGCGAGCGGTAGAACAGCACGGTGGCGCGCGGCCGGCCCTGCGCCTGCGTTTCGCGATGGAGGCCGGCGGCGGGCAGCGGCATCGGACCGGCGCCGTCGTCCGGCCGGTGTCCCGCCAGATGGGCGAGCAGGGACAGGGCGGCGGACAGGTTGCGCGGGCCGCCGTGTCGCAGGAAGCCGTCGAGGCGGGACAGCGCCGGCGCTGGCACCGTGGACAGCTCGGCCAGGCGCGGGTCGTCGCGCGCGTCGCCGGGCACGAGGGCGAGCGGGACGGCGTGGCGTCGGCAGGCGGCGGCCAGCTCCTCGGCGCCGTAGCGCCAGTAGTCCAGGCCGCCCAGCAGGCGCACCAGCACGCAGCCGGAGCCGGGCACCGTGTTGGCGGCGTACAGGTCGACCGACAGGGGATGGCGCAGGCGGGCCAGACTGCCCAGGCGCAGGGACGGGCGGGCGGCCTCGGGCAGGGCGTCCCAGGCGGCGGCCAGG
>CALMVN010000030.1 GCA_937873225.1 uncultured Acetobacteraceae bacterium | reverse complement strand
GCCGTGGATCCTGCCGGCACGGTCGCGGGCGCTGCGGGACGCGAGGGCACGACCGTCGCCGCAGGCGGCGGAAACGGCGTCTGCCCCGATCCCGGCATCACCGTCGCCACCTGCGGCGACGGCGCGGCCGGGCCGCCCGCATAGGGCAGCAGCGCAGGCGGCACCGGCGGCACCGCATGGACCTGCCGATGCTCGTGTCCGGTGAACTCGTACCAGCCGACATAGGCGCCTGCCACCAGCACCACGCCCAGCAGCACGATGGCGCCGGCCGGCACGCCGCGCTCCGGCACCGGTGCCGGGAAGGACAGCTCGGGCTTGCGGTTCACGTCCTTGGTTTCGCCGCGGAAGCGCCGCGACATGTCTTCCGGATCGAGGCCGAGCGCCCCGGCATAGGCGCGCAGGAAGCCCAGCGCATAGGCGCTCCCGGGCAGCTTGCCCACCTGCCCGCTTTCCAGCGCTTCCAGGTAGGACAGCCGGATGCGCAGCCAGGCCGCGACGTCGGGCAGCGACCAGCCGAGCTGCTCGCGCTGCGCCCGCAGCGCCTGGCCGACCGGCAGCCTGCTGGTGTCGGTCTCGGCCGACCGCACCTGACCCGCCTGCTCGCTCGTGCTCATGACGCCTCAATCAGCGAGACCTGGGGGAACCGGTTGCGCATGACCGTATCAGGAAACCCGCGAGTCGCGCAGCAGCAGGGCCTGCACCGCCTGGTCGACCAGCTCGTCCAGGATCTCACGCACCGGCTGGATCCCCGTCACCATGCCGACCGACTGCCCGGCCATCACCGAGCCGCCCTCGACGTCGCCGTCGATCACGGCGCGGCGGAGCGAGCCGGCCCAGAAATGCTCGATGTCCAGCTGCGCCGCTTCCCGGGTCAGCTCGCCGGACTGGAACCGGCGCAGCGTTTCCGCCTGGTGCACCAGGAACCGACGCGTCCCGTCGTTGACCAGCCCGCGCACCGGGATCACCGGGAACCGCTCGTCCAGCTGCACCGACGGCAGCGCGTCGCGCGCGGCGGCACGCACGAAGGCCTGCTTGAAGCGGTCGTGCGCCACGCTTTCGCTCGACGCGGCGAAGCGGGTGCCGAGCTGCGCGCCCGCCGCCCCCATCTCCAGCAGGCCCAGGATCGCCTCGCCGCGCCCGAGGCCGCCGGCGACGAAGATCGGCACCTCCCGGATGTAGGGCAGCACCTCCTGCGCCAGCACCGTCAGCGACACGGGCCCGATATGGCCACCCGCTTCCGAGCCCTCGATCACCAGCGCGTCGGCGCCGAGCTTGACCAGCCGGCGGCCCATCACCAGGGCCGGGGCGAACCCGATCACCTTGGCCCCGCCATCCTTGATCGCCCGCATTGCCGAGGCCTGGGGCACCCCGCCCGCCAGCACCACGTGCCCGACCCCGGCCGCGACGCAGATCCGGATCAGGTCGTCGAGCTGCGGATGCATGGTGATCAGGTTGACGCCGAACGGCCGCTCGGTCAGCGCCTGGGTGGCCGCGATCTCGCGCTCCAGCAGCTCCGGCCCCATCGCCCCGCAGGCGATCACCCCGAACCCGCCGCTGTTGGAGATGGCCGACACCAGATGGCGCTCGCTGACCCAGCTCATCGCCCCGCCCAGGATCGCCAGCTCGCTGCCGAGAAAGACGGTGCCCTTCTCCCACAGCCGGTCCAGCTGCCGGCGCGCCGCCAGCCCGGCCGGCCCGGCCTCCGGAACGACCGCCGCCTGCCCGTCCGCCATCAGGTCAGCCGACATCGAGGCCATACGCGCTGTGCAGGGCCCTGACCGCGAGCTCGGTGTAGTCCGACGCGATCAGCACGCTCACCTTGATCTCGCTGGTCGAGATCACCTGGATGTTGATCGACCGGTCCGACAGGGTGCGGAACATGGTGCTGGCCACCCCGGCATGGCTGCGCATGCCTACCCCCACCACGCTGATCTTGGCCACGTCCGGATCGGTCAGCAGCTCCCCGTACTGGATGTCGCCGCGCGCCGCTGCCAGCACCGCGATCGCATGGGGCAGCTCCGCCTTGCCGACGGTGAAGGTCATGTCGGTGGTGCCGTCCGCGCCGGTGCTCTGCACGATCATGTCGACGTTCACATGCGCCTCCGCCAGCGGGCCGAACACCGCCGCCGCCACCCCGGGTCGGTCCGGGACCTTGCGCACCGTGACCTTCGCGTCGTCGCGCGAATAGGCGATGCCGGCGACAATTTCCTTTTCCACGATCTCGTCCTCGTCCACCACCATGGTGCCGGGCAGCAGGCTGTCCGTCCCGTTCTCGAACGGCACCGGACCATCCACGAAGCTCGACAGCACCTGCACCCGCACCCGCTCCTTCATCGCCAGCTCGACCGACCGCGTTTGCAGCACCTTGGCCCCCACCGATGCCAGCTCCAGCATCTCCTCGTAGGCGATCTTGGGGAGCCGGCGCGCCCGCCTCACGATGCGCGGATCGGTGGTGTATACACCATCCACGTCGGTATAGATGTCGCAGCGATCGGCTTTCAGCGCCGCCGCCAGCGCCACCGCCGAGGTGTCCGAGCCGCCGCGCCCCAGCGTCGTCACCCGGTTGTCCGGGCCGATGCCCTGGAACCCCGCGACCACCGGCACCTGGCCCGACCGCATCCGCGCGAGCAGCCGCTCGCCCTCGATCGCCTCGATCCGCGCCTTGCCGTGCGCGCCGTCGGTCCGGAGCGCCACCTGCCAGCCGGACCAGGAGCGCGCATCCACGCCCGCCGTCTGCAGCGCGATCGCCAGCAGGCCGCTGGTCACCTGCTCGCCGGTGGCGACCACCGCGTCGTACTCGCGCGCGTCGTGCAGCGGCGACAGCGACTGGCAGTAGCCGACCAGCTGGTTGGTGACCCCCGACATCGCCGACACCACCACCGCCACCTCGTCGCCCGCCTCCACCTGCCGCCTGATCCGGCTCGCCACCGAGCGGATCCGATCGAGATCGGCCACCGAGGTGCCGCCGAACTTCATCACGATGCGGGCCATGACGCGGTCAAACTCTCCCGAAGCGTGCAGTACCGGCCAGGACGGGCGAAAGCCGGAGCGGCACGGTCATGCCGCGTTGCAGCGATGCGGCCGCGGGGTCACATAGCTTTCTCGTCGAAAGGCAGCAACATGCAAGCGCAGTCACCGGTCCGGCACGCCGAGCAGCCAGCGTCTGTCTCGCCAGACGAGATCGCCCGCTTCAACCGCCTGGCCGACCGGTGGTGGGATCCGGACGGCCCGATGCGGCCGCTGCACCAGATGAACCCGCTCCGGATCCGCTGGATCCAGCGCCACCTACCCCCGCTCCGGACGCAGGACCCGCTCCGGCCGCTCCGCCTGCTCGACCTTGGCTGCGGCGCCGGGCTCGCCAGCGAGGCGCTGGCCGGGCTCGGCCACGACGTCCTGGGCGTGGACGCGTCGGAGCCGGCGATCGCGGTCGCCCGGACCCACGCCGCGCCGTCGGGACACCGTTCGCTCGCCTACCGGGCCGGGAGTGCCGAAGCGCTGCGTGCCGACGCGCTGCGCTTCGACGCCGTGGTCGCCCTGGAGGTGATCGAGCACGTGCCTGATCCGGCGGCGTTCCTGGTCCTGCTGGCGGACCTGTTGCAGCCCGGCGGCCTCGTCGTGCTGTCGACCCTGAACCGCACCCTGCGCTCGCTCGCGACCGCGAAGGTCGGTGCGGAATACGTGCTGCGGCTCCTCCCGGCCGGCACCCATGACTGGCGCCGCTTCGTCACCCCGACCGAGCTTGCGCGCCACGCAGCCGGCGCCGGCCTGCGGGTCGTCGACATCGCCGGCATGGTGCCCGCCCTTCCCGGGCAGCCCGAGCGCTGGCGCGAGTCCCGCGATCTCGGCGTGAACTACATCGCCGCCCTGTCTGCCGCCTGACCCGGGGTCACTGCGGCAGCCTGCACGCCGGTCCGATCGCACCCCCGTAGCGATGCCACTCCTGCGTCTGGCCCAGGATCGGCAGCAGGAGGTAGCCGCGCAGCTTCAGCACGTCCGGCGCCGCGGACCAGATGGTCGCCTGGTAGGAGCGGCCGCTATCGGGATCCAGAATGGAGCCGTGCCAGCGCCCGTCCTCGTCGCCCGGGCGGAAGCCGCTCAGCAGCATCAGCCCGCATTGCGGCCGGTGATACACATCGAGCGGCATCGACCCGTGGTAGCGCATGCCCACCAGCCAGCCGCACAGCATCGCGCCGCAGCGGCCGATCTGGAACACGCCGTCCCGCCCGGGGGTCATCCAGCGCCCGAGCACGCCCGGCGCCGGGTCGGCGGACGCACCGACCGGCATCGCCAGCAGGAGCGCGATCAGGACCAGCCCGCGCATCGTCAGCCTTCCGCGGGCTTCAGCCAGGGGATCCGCACCACCGCGATTCCCTCATCTGCCAGCACTTCGCGATCCTCGTCGCTGGCGTTGCCGTAGATCCCGCGCCGTTCCGCCTCGCCCCTGCTCATCCGGATCGCCTCGTCGGCGAAACCGTCGCCCATGTCCTCGCAGTTCCGTTCCACCTCGGCCCGGATCCGCTGCAGCACGGCCCGCATCTCGTCCGGCATCGCCACGACCGGTGCTTCCCCCGCCGTTGCCCCTACGGCCAGGTGCCCCGACCGCGTCCGAACCGCGGGAGCCATGAGCCCGCGGCCGACCTCGGTCGTGCCGCAGCGCGGACAGCTCAGCAGGCGGCGCTCGGCCTGCGTCTCGAACGCGGCGCTTCCCTTGAACCAACCCTCGAACTCGTGGCCGTCCACGCAACGCAGCTGGTAGTGGATCATCGGCCGACCAGAGCCACCCGGCGATCGACCGGCCTCAGGCCGCCTGCAACAGCGCGTCGAGCTCGCCCGTGCGGTTCAGCGCCATCAGGTCGTCGCAGCCGCCGACGTGTCGGGCGCCGATGAAGATCTGCGGCACGGTGGTACGGCCGCCGGACCGTGTGCGGGCCTGTGCCCGCTCCGGCGTGCCGTGCGGCGCGTCGATCTCCCGGAACGCGGCACCCTTGCTGGACAGCAGCGACAGGGCACGCGTGCAGTACGGACA
>CALMVN010000029.1 GCA_937873225.1 uncultured Acetobacteraceae bacterium | reverse complement strand
CGCTGCTGGCGCTGTCGCGCTACCGCCTGCTCGGCCGGAGCAACAGCAGCCGGGTGCCGTTCGGCTTCTAACGCGGCATGTCGCACGCATCAGGTCGGATCGACCGCCTGCCGCAGCGCCTCGGCATAGTGGTTGGGCTTCGAGCCGAGGCTCGTATGGCGCGACGTCTTTGCAGTCCGGATTTGATGGCGGTCGGCGGCGCAACCGCGAAAGGAGCACGTCGCGCCGCGGCGCTGCTGATCGCCGGCGGAGCGACGCATCTATTGAGTTTCGGATTTGCCGCCGGACTGGATCCGGACCTCGCACCCGGCGACCTGCTGTTGCCAGAAAGCGTCCTCTGCAACGACCGCAGCTTCCCCACGGACCGGGGGCTGAGGGCACTGCTTGGACCTGGTATCGGGGGCGCCCTGTTGCACAGCGATGTGGTGGTCACCGACAGCATTGCCAAACAAGAACTGTTCCGCGATACTTACTGTCGTACGCTCGATATGGAGAGTGGAGCCGTGGCGGTCTCGGCGCACGAGGCAGGCCGTCCGTTCGCGGTCCTGCGCGCGATATGCGACACGGCGGATTTTGTTCTTCCTCCTGCCGCCGCCCTCCCTTTACATGGGGATGGGACGATCGACACGATGGCGATGATTCGCTCAATCGTCAGTCACCCGAAACAGATTCCGGCGCTGCTGCGCCTGGGCCGCGCTGCCGGGCGTGCCAGGTCGAGCTTAATGCGGCGCTGTATCGAGATTGGCTGTGATGTGGCGGTACGGTGATGGCGATTGTCAAATGCGTCATGATGCAACGTGATGAGGAGCTGTTGATCGAGCCCTGGCTCCGCTACTACGGATATCTGTTCGGGTTCGAGAACCTTGCCGTTTTCGATAACGGGTCGGTTCTGGAGGGCGTCATCCAGACACTTCGCCGCTTCGAACGGGTTGGCGTGAAGGTGTACTGGAACTTTGCTGGGACCCAGCACTTTCAGGGCAAAGGCTTCCACTTCACCAACGTTATCAAGGGATGGGATTTCGGCGGCGGCTACGATTTTGCGCTCCCGGTAGATTGCGACGAGTTCATCGCTGTGATTCATCCGGATGGCCTGAGCTGCCAGCGGAGCATGATCCATCAGGCATTGGACGGTCTGCGTGGTGAGCGCATGGCACTCGGGATCGAGTTCTCGATGTTCAACATCCCTGGCCAGGCCGGTCGCTACCGTCCGCAGCATTATCCCAAGGGTTTTCTTGCAAGCGGCACCATCAGGTCACTGGATCACGGACACCATTACCCGGCAGCAGAGCAGAGCGGCCGACGTGAAACCGACCTCACCTTCCTGCATTACCACCACAAGCCGTTCCGGATGATGGTGGAGCACGCCAGGCGAAAGCTGGAAGGGGTCATCGACCTGGATCGGCCAGAGCTTTCGCTCGATCATACCGGCTCCGGCAACCACCTCATCAAGTTGCTGATGATGACCGAGCAGGACTACGTGGGGCAGTTCAACCAATCCCTGATGCTGGAGTTCGGCGGTTTGGAGGACCTGCTTCGACTGCTGTCGCCGCTCGATGGTCGGCTGTTTCCGCTCACGTCGGATCTTTCGAATGACAAACCGACCGATACAACACGCGCCCGTCGTGCCTCGTCTCGTGAACGATCGCCTGAGTTCGCGGAATTCTTGGAACGTGACTACTATCGGTTTAACCCGGACGTGCAGAAACATGGCATCGAGGGCCTGAAGCACTACATCCGGCATGGTTTCGACGAGATCCGTTCAATATGTGAAGCGGATGCTGAGATCAGGTCATCGCACGAGGTCGCTGCCGACTGATGATGTATGTTTCATGCGCAGTCGGAAACATCTACCGCAACGGGGCTTGGTTTGATGATCCCAAGCTGCTGAATGAATTCACCAATGGATCCGCCGCATCCGCTGCGCCGGAAGTCTGCGCCGAAATCTACGCGCCGTATGCCTATCAGCGTACGCCGCCAGCATTGTTTGGCGATGACGTGGAAGCGGTAAGGCGGGTTTCGGCCATCGCCGAGGCGACCAACCGGGATTATGCTTGCGGGCCTGCATCCGTGCTTGTCAGGGCCAACGATGCGTGCGTCAGCCGCGCCGTCATCTACATGATCAGCGGGACCGAGACGCGCATCGTCTACGAGACCCATCGCCCGAACGACCGCAGCGCTTCCGCCATGCGTCACGAAAGCGACATCCGACTTGTCGACGATTACAGGAAGGCCGATCCGTTCATTGCCTTCTTCTGGCTCGGCTCGCCGGGTAGCATGAACTACGGTCATTGGCTGGTGGACGATCTGCCGCGCTTGTGCGCGCTCACCGAACTGCGTCGGCTACGGCCCTATGCCAGGATCGTGATCGTGACGCCCGACTCCGGGCCTACGCACAATCAAGTCCACGTCGACAGTTGTGCCGCGATTTGTGCCAGTCTCGCTGTCGAGAATATCGAGCTCATGTTCGTCAACCGCGAGTCCAAGGTCTTCTTCCAGGAGTTGTATTTCGCGTCACCAGTGACGCACCATCCAGTAATGAAATCGCCCGACGCGATGCGATTCGTCTTCGACCGAGTAGATCCGGACGAAGTAGCCGCCGATGACCTGCCGAAGCGGCTGTTCATCGTGCGCGGCTGGACCGGCCGACGGGATCTCGCCAACCAGCAGGAGATAATCAGCTTGCTGGAACCACGCGGTTTTAGGGCCGTCGACACCGGCGCAATGTCGTTTCTGGCCCAGTCGAGGTTGTTGCGCAATGCGGCGGTCGTGGTAGGCTGCATGGGTGCATCCATGACTAATACCTTGTTTGCCCCGGAGGGAAGCAGGATCGGGTATATTGCGCCTCAGGGCTGGGTTGAACCGTTCTATTGGGACTTGGCGGCGGTTAGACAACATCGCTATGCCGCCTGCTACGGGATCGCCACCCCTCAGGAGGCGCCGCCTTGGGAGAAGAACTTCCGGGTCAATCCGAGGCAGGTCTCGGAGATGGTGGACTTTCTTGAGGAGGCGTCCGTCCTCTAGCCGGTCCTGAGAATGCAGGGCCCGTCCTAGGATCGGCAGTCGTCTCGCAAAATGATACAACCCACTGACTAGGCGGCTGCTACCCGCGCTGATCGAAGTGCTATATAATACCCTCAATGACCATATCGTTGCTTGTCTGGAATGACGATGACAAAGCTTACCGCGAAGAGCCGCACTTCGTCTCGCCGCCCAGCAGCGCCAACTGGTAAGGTCGCCCCGCTGCGCCAACCGACGTTGACGCCGGTCTCCTCGCCGGCCAGGCCTGCTCCGGCGGCTGCGGCCCGGGTGGTGCAGTCGGGGCCGCCAGCCAGGGTCCAGTTCATGGGCTACTTTGATGGGTTGCAGACAGGGGTCGCCCGAGGCTGGGCGCTTAACCTGCGCGATCCGGGGCAGCCGACCCGGGTGCACGTGCTCATAGATGGGCAGGAGGTGAGCACCGTGCTCTGCGATGGAATCCGCGAGGATGTGCAGAACGCGCTCGGCCACCCGACCGGCAAGGTGGGCTACAGCTTTACCATCCCACCGAGCCTCTACGATGGCGAGCAGCATTCGCTCAGCTTCCGGTTCGGCAACCGCACGGTGATTCCCTACATCAACCCGGCGGATCCGGAAGCGCTGGGAGAGGAGCTGCTTTTCAGCCTTCGTCCCACCTTTGAGTTCCAGAGCTTCATCGACGGCATGAAGGGGGGGGCGCTGCGCGGCTGGGTGCAGCGGGTCGACCCGCGGAACGGGGGGCGCAGCGGCGGGTGCCCCATCCTGGTCACCGCCAACGGGGTGCGGGTGGCGCAGGTCAA
>CALMVN010000028.1:20448-23769 GCA_937873225.1 uncultured Acetobacteraceae bacterium | reverse complement strand
GCCGCCGCCGCAGCGACGGACCTCCCGTCGCTGCGCGCCGTGCTTGCCGCCTTCGGGGGCTGCGGCCTGCGCGACACCGCCACCAACCTGGTGTTCGCCGAAGGCGACCCGGGGACCGGGCTGGTGATCGTCGGCGAGGTGCCGGATGGGGAGGAGGACCGCACCGGCCAGCCGTTCGCCGGCCGGCCCGGCCTGCTGCTGGACCGGATGCTGGACAGCATCGGCCTGCACCGCTCCCGCCTGCTGCTGGCGCCGCTGATCCCGTGGCGGCCGCCCGGCAACCGGCCGCCAAGCGAGCTGGAGCTGTCGACCTGCCTGCCGTTCCTTCATCGGCTCCTGGTGCTGGCCCGGCCGACCCACCTCGTGCTGATGGGCAGCCGGCCGGCGAAGCTGCTCGCCGGCGCCACCCTGCGCGCCGGCGCCGGCTGGCAGCGCCCGGTCCTGCCCGGCCTGCCGGACCGCGCCCGCGCCCTGGCGATGCGCCATCCGGCCTACCTGCTCAGCCACCTGCCCGCGCGCCGGGACGCCTGGGCCGACCTGCTGCGCCTGCGCCGGGCGCGCGATCCGGTCACAGGCGCGTGAGCGGATCGTGCGGAAACCGCGGTTCCCCGCGGTTGCATGATCCGGTTTTTGAGACGGGTCCGGTTGAACGGTTGCGCCGCCGGGAGGTGCGTCCTAGAGCCGCCCGGTGATGCGAGGGTTCTTCCGGCAACATCCCCCCCTGGCGGCAAGGGCCTTCCTGGCCGGCGCCGCCTTGCTGGCCGGAGCGGCCGCGCCGCTGCGGGCGCAGACCCCGGTGCAGCGATCCAGGCCGTCCTCGACCCTGGAGGAAACCGCCATGGCGGTGCCGCGGCTGGCGCCCGCCGCCGGCAGCGACGGGATCGTCACCCTGCCGCACCCGCTCGACTCCGCCGCCGCCGCCCGGATCCGACACATCTTCGCCCTGCAGCGCATCGGCGACATCCCGGCCGCGATCGCGGAAACCGCGAAGCTGGACGACGACACCCTGCTCGGCGACCTGCTCGCCGCACGCTACCTTTCCCCTGCGGCCAGGCCCACGCCGTCGCAGCTCCGGTCCTGGCTCAGGACCTTCTCCGACCTGCCGGACGCGCCGGCGGTCTTCCAGCTGCTCGCGAGCGTGAGTCCGCGCGGCGCAAGCCTCGGTCCCGCGCCCGCCACGGCGACGCTGGGCATCGAGTCGCCGGCCGCGCCGCTGCCGGAGGAGGCCGATCCGGCCGGCCTCGCCTTCACCCGCAACGCCCTGCTCGACGACACCGTGCAGGCGCGGCTCGCCCCGAACGGCGCCGGGGCGTCGAGCGCCCTGCGGCTGGTCACCGCCACCCGGCACATCGATCCGCTCTCCGCGGCACAGCTGCGTGCCGAGATCGCGCTGCACCTGTTCACGGCGGGCGGCAGCGACGAGCAGGCGCATGCCGTCGCCGCCGCCGCCTTCGACGCGAGCGGCGGCAGGATCGGCCTGGCCGGCTACGTGTCCGGCCTCGCCGCCTGGCGCGGCGGCCATCCGGAACAGGCGCTGCCGGCGTTCGAAGCCGCGTCCCGCGCCCGGCTGACCGCCGCCGGCCTGCGCGCCGGCGCCGCCTTCTGGGCCGCCCGCGCGCATCTCCGGAACGGCGACCGCGCCGGCTACCGGTCCTGGCTCGGCCGCGCCGCGGCGGCGCCGCACACCTTCTACGGCCTGCTGGCCAGCCGGATCCTCGGCCGCGCCGACGGCAGCTGGGACCGGCCCTGGGGGCAGCCGACGCCGGCGGAGGACGACGTCGAGGCCGGGCCGGGCCGGGCCACCCTGTCCGAGATCGACGTCGAGGCGGTCGGCGCCACCCCCGCCGGCCGTCGCGCCTTCGCCCTGCTGCAGGTGGGCGAGGCCGCGCGCGCCGAGGCGACGCTTCGACGGCTGTGGCCGACGGTGCAGGGCGACATGGCGCTGTGCCGCTCGATGGAGCTGGTCGCCGAGGCGGCCGGACTGACCTCCCTGTCCTCCCAGCTGGCCTCCATCCTGCAGAGCCGCGACGGCCAGCCGCGCGACCATGCCCGGTTCCCGGTCCCGGCCCTGTTCCCGCGTCGCGGCTTCACGATGAACCCGGCGCTGGTCTACGCCCTGACGCGGCTGGAATCGAACTTCGACGCGTCCGCGGTGTCGGGTGCGGGCGCGCACGGGCTGATGCAGCTGATGCCGGTGACGGCCGGCTTCGTGCTCGGCGAGCCGAACCGGTTCGCCAACAACGCCGGCGCCCTGCACGATGCCGGGCTCAACCTGGAGCTCGGCCAGCGCTACCTCGCCTACCTGGCGGCCCAGCCCGCGGTGAACGGCGACCTGATCCGGCTGCTCGCGAGCTACAATGCCGGGCCGGGCGCGGTCGACCGGTGGAAGCCGGACGGGGACCCGCTGCTGTTCATCGAAAGCCTGCCCAGCGACGAGACCCGCGACTACGTGCACCGCGCCTTTACCTATCTCTGGGTGTACTCGCAGCGCTTCGGCGTGCCGTCGCCGTCGCTGGTGGCATTGGCGGACGGACGATGGCCGATCTTCGCCGACGAGCAGGCGGTGCGGACGCTGCACTGAGGGAGATGCGGAGGGGAAAGCCTGCGTCCTGCGGACCGCGGCCAGGCGGCGCGATGGCCGGACGGCAGGATGGCCGCCATCGGTGGCGGAACCCGTTGCAGGGTCGCACGGCGTGCCTCGTCGGCAACCGGCAGGCTTGCGATCCTGGGTCCGGCGGCCCGATCATCGCCAACGCCGCTGGGGCCGGGACCATGGACAGCTTCGTTGACGACATGCGCAGCCGTCTGCCGCCGGGCATGACTCTGCCCGATCCCATTGCGGCCCTGTTCGACTGGATCGAGGCGCGCGGCTTCCTCCATCCTGGGGAGGCGGTTCCGGGGGACCGGTTCGGCGCGCTGCAGTCCCGGGACGAGCCCAAAGTCGGCACCATCGTGCTGTTCCGGATCGAGACGCAGGCGGAGGCCCTTCAGAGTACCATCTGGCTGAACCGGAAGCCGGACGCCGCGGTGGCGCGCCGCCTGGTGCCCATCGCGCGCACCGGCTCGGACGGCTCGCACGCCGCCTTCTGGCTGGACGACGCGGGCGGGCAGCACATCGTGCAGCTCGGCTCCGAAGGAGAAGCCTGCCGGCTCGGCAGCACGCCGCTCGACTTCCTGCGGCTGTGCGCCATCGGCTACACCGAGATCGGTTACGCGCTGGATGCGCCGAACGAGCCGCCCCGCAACCGGGACACGGCGACGAACGCGCCCTTCATCGATTGGCTCGTGTCCAGCTTCGGCGTCACCGTGCCGCGCACGGCC
>CALMVN010000028.1:16001-20348 GCA_937873225.1 uncultured Acetobacteraceae bacterium | reverse complement strand
CGCCGGCCGTCCATCTCCAGCACCTCGAACAGCCAGCCGGAGAACGCGATCTTGTCGGCGGGCGCCGGCACGCGACGCAGCAGCGCCAGGATCAGCCCGCCCAGCGTGTGGTAGCTGCCTTCCGCCGGAAGGTCGCCCAGGCCCAGCCGGTCCTTGACCTCGTCCGCGGGCGCGCCGCCGTCCAGCGTCAGCACCCCGTCCGCCTCGATCGGGCGTTCCGGCACCGCACCCGGCTCCTGCTGCTCGCCGACGATCGCCTCGAACACGTCGGCCGCGGTGGCCACGCCCTCGAAGCTGCCATACTCGTCCAGCACCAGCACCATGCCGAGCGGATGGGTGCGCAGCTGTTCCAGCACGTCGTAGGCGCTGATGGTGTCGGGCACCACCACGGGCGGCAGCATGAGCGCCTCCACCGACAGCGCGCCCCCGTCCAGAAGCAGGTCCAGCACGTCCCGGGCGCGGATCAGCCCGACCGGGTTGTCGATGCCGCCGTCGCACACCAGCAGCCGGGAATGGCCCGATTCCCTGAGCACGTCGCGCAGCGCCACCGCATCGGCGCGGCGCTCGACCCAGACCAGCTCGTTGCGCGGCGTCATGATCGCCCGCACCGGCCGGTCGGCCAGCCGGAGCAGGCGCTCGATCATGTTGCGCTCCTCGTGCTCCAGCACGCCCGCCTGGGCGCCCTCGGCGATCAGCGCGCGGAGTTCCTCCTCCGTCACCGTTTCCCGTCCGGTCTTGGTCACGCCGAACAGGCGCAGCACCAGCGACGAGGACTGCCTGAGCAGCCACACCGCGGGGGCGGCCACGCGCGACAGCACCAGAAGCGGCAGCGACAAGGCGGCCGCGATGCGCTCCGGACGGCGCAGCGCCAGCTGCTTGGGCACCAGCTCGCCCAGCACCAGCATGAGGGCGGTGATCGCGATCACGCACAACGTCAGCGCCAGCTCGTGCGCGAACGGCGCCAGCACCGGCACGCGCGCCAGCCACGGCGCGAGGCGGCCGGCGATGCTGGCGCCGCCGAAGGTTCCTTCCAGGATGGTGACCAGGGTGATGCCGACCTGCACCGTGGGCAGGAAGCTCTGCGGGTCGTCGGCCAGCAGCGCCGCCCGCTCCGCGCCGGGCACGCCGCGACGCACCAGCACCGCAAGCCTGGCCCGGCGCGACGAGATCAGGGCGAGCTCGCCCATCGCGAACACGCCGTTGAGCAGTACCAGGAGCAGGATCACGACCAGGGAGACGACCATGATGCCATTCTAGGACAGCATCGGCGGATCAGGTGTCCTGTTCTTCAGGCTTCCCGGTACCAGAGCAGGATCACGCCGACCAGGATGAAGCAGCACGGCCAGACCCAGCCGGCGATGCGTCCGCCGCGTCCCGGCAGGCGCAGCTCCAGCCACCGTCCCCAGCCCGAGGCGATCCCGGCCAGGGCCAGCGGGGTGTGGGTCAGCTCGATCAGCTCGGCGTCCTTGACGTTGGCGATCTGGTGCGAGTGCGTCAGCAGCAGCGCCCCGCCCGCGGCCACCATCAGCGGGAACACCAGGGCCGCCCGCCTGCTCCTGAGCCGACCGGTCTGCACCGACCATTCGAACGCCGCGAACACCAGGATCAGCACCACGAAGATCCGGTGCTGCACCACCTCCACGTCGCGGAAGGCGGCCATGAAGTCCTCCTGGCCGAGCGGCCACACCTCCGGATCGGATCGGAGCAGCAGGAACAGCGCCAGGCCGAGGAAGAGCACCGGCCAATGCCGCGCCGGCCTGAACCCCGCATGCGCCAGCAGCACCAGGAGACCGATCGCGATCACGAACAGGCCGGCCCAATGGTGGTTGTACTCCGACCAGGCGATGTCGTCGGCGTTGCGCGGCGGCAGCGTGCCGTCGCCGGGCACGAAGGCGGGTGCTGCGACGTGGTGGGCGTTGGCGGCCTCGGCGTCGATCTTGGCCTGCAGCGCCGGGATCGCCAGCACGTCGTGGTCGGGCGAGCGCAGGCGCGGCCAGGCCGGCGCGTTGCGCTCCAGGATCTCGTGCCAGGTCACCCGGTCCTGCGTCAGGTCGACCGCGGGCGGCACTGAGGTCAGCGAGGCGGCGGCGAAGAAGATGGAGAAGCCGAGCCCGATCTCGACCTCGGCGAAGCGCTTCATCCGGATCACCGAGGCGGTCGGGTCGCGGCGCAGGCGCTCGGTGACCAGGAAGTTGCCGGCGCCCAGCGCCAGCAGGCCGCCGAACAGGCAGATCTTGGCGCCCACCATGACCCCGTAGGCGGTGCCGTAGAACGCCGGCAGCGAGCCGACATAGGCGATGAACATGGTGACGCCCGAGAGGAGGATGCAGCCGACCCCCAGCATCGACAGGCGCGAGAACCGGGCGCCGATGCGCCGCCAGCCGGCGCCGTCATGCACCTCGGCCAGCGCGATCAGGAAAGCCGGGATGCCGCCGATCCAGATCGCGGCCCCCAGCTGGTGCAGCCATTCCACCGCCAGCAGCAGCGTCGACTGCTCGAGCCGCGCCGCCGCATGGGTGGTGGCGGTCGCCGCCGCCAGCTCGACCGCAACCACCGCCAGCAGGATCGGGCCCGGCACCTGCCGGCGCTGCGCCCAGCTGGCGGTGCAGGCGGCGATCAGCAGCGCGCAGGCGATCTTCACCACCGCCGCGACTGCGAAGTTGGCCTGCATCACGTCGCCGAACGACAGGTCCACCGTGGACATCAGCACCGCGACCTGCAGCCCGTTGCCGAGCAGCTCCACCAGCGCCATCGCCACGGCGCTCCAGAAGGTCAGCCGCATGATGCGCGACACGATGCGCGGACCGTTGGCGAGCTCGCCCGCGAACGGCCGCGCCAGCAGCACCAGGAACAGCACGCCGCCCAGCGCCATCGACTGCGCGACGATGGTCAGCCCGTGCAGGACGATGCTGAGATAGCCGAACAGGTCGACGAGCAGCGACACCGCCCAGGGATCCTACTTCGCGACCGCGGTGAACGGCACGTCGCCGCGGGTGATGTGACCGTCCAGCGCCAGCGCCTGCCAGCGCACTGTGTAGGCGCCCGGCTTGAGGTCGGCCTCGGCGTCGAGCGCGTTGGTGGCGCTCGCGGCCGAGATCGGCAGCACCGTGCGGCTCCCGTCCGGCGCGGTCAGGGTCAGGCGCGAGCGCCGGTGGTCGATCCTGCTGTTGTAGCGGAAGTCGAGCGCCTGGTGCCCGGCGGCGACCGTGCCGCCCGTGGCCGGGGTGCTGCCGATCAGGATGGCGTGCGCCAGCGCGGCACCGGGCGAGGCCGCCACCGCCAGGAGCACAAGGCCGGCCAGCCGGAACTGCCGGGCGGGACGCGTCGAATGGGTCATGAACGGTGATCCTGGGACGGATGGGGCCGTGGAACGCCGATCACGGCGGGACGTCCCGACGGGGGATCGGCATGCCGTCGCTGATGCGGAGTGCCGCTCTAGGCCAAAACCACCTCCGGTGGAACACTGCCGCAGATGAAAAACCGGTTGGGATCGGCGGCACTGGCGTTCGGGCTGCTCCCGGCGCCGGCGGCGGCGCAGGGCCTGCACTACCCGGCACCGGTCGCGGCACGCTGCTACAGCTCGCCGTTCGGCTGGCGGCACCGGGTCGGGCCGATGGCGCCGGCCGGGTTCCACAACGGCATCGATCTGCCCGCTCCGGCCGGCGCACTGGTGCGTGCCCCGGTTCGAGGCCGCGTCATCCGGATCGAGCGCATGGGGATAGGCGGGCTGCAGGTGGCACTCGCCCATCCGGGCGGCGTCGTCACCCTGTATGCCCATCTCGGCAGCGTGGTGCCGGCGCTGGCCGAAGGCAGGACGGTGCTCGAAGCGGGCGACCCGATCGGCCGGGTCGGCCGTACCGGCGTCACCTACGGCACGCACCTGTTCTTCGCGGTGTTCGCGGGCGGCCGGGCGATCGACCCCAACCTGCTGCTCGGGCTGCCGCCCTGCTGACCCGCCTCGAACGGAGCGCTCCTCAGATGTAGTGCTCGTCCAGGGGCGCGAAGCCGTTGAAGCCGGTCGAGCAGTAGGTCGACACGTAGGCGCCGGCGGACAGCAGCTCCACCCGCTCGCCCGAAGCGAGGTCGAGCGGCAGCCGGTAGCCGCTCTTCTCGTACAGGATGTCGGCGCCATCGCAGGTCGGCCCGGCCAGGGCCACCGGTCCGGTCGCGGCGCCGTCATGCGGGGTGCGGATGCGGTACTTGATCGACTCGCCCTCGGTTTCGGCCAGGCCGCCGAACCGGCCGATGTCGAGATACACCCAGCGCAGCGCGTCCATCGCCCCGCCCGGCAGCCCGCCCGGCAGCCCACGACGGCTGACCAGCACCACCTCGGAGCTGACCACGCCG
>CALMVN010000028.1:0-15991 GCA_937873225.1 uncultured Acetobacteraceae bacterium | reverse complement strand
CGATGAAGCGGCCCGGCTCGACGATCATCTCCGGCAGGGCGTTGCCGAAGTGCCGGGTCATCGCTCGGCCGATCGCGTTGGCGAACTGGTCGATCGGCGGCACGTCGTCGCGGTAGCGGGTCGGGAAGCCGCCGCCGAGGTTGACCATGCGCAGGTCGAGGCCCGCGGAGACGAGGTCGGTGAACAGCATCGCCGCGCGGCCGATCGCCGCCTCGTAGGCGGCGGTGTCGGTCTGCTGGCTGCCGACATGGAACGACAGCCCGTACGGGTCGAGCCCGAGCGCGCGGGCGCGCAGCATCAGCGCGCGCGCATGCTCGGCGGAGGTGCCGAACTTGCGCGACAGCGGCCAGTCGGCGCCGGCGTTCTCCACCAGCAGGCGGCAGTATACCCGGGCACCCGGGGCGTGGCGGGCCAGCTTCTCCAGCTCCTCGGCCGAGTCGAAGGCGAACATGCTGACGCCGGCCTGGTGGGCGCTGGCGATCGCGCTCGCCTTCTTGATGGTGTTGCCGAACGAGATCGCCGACGGATCCGCGCCGGCCTGGAGGCACTGCCTGATCTCCTCCCAGCTCGCCGCGTCGAAGCAGGAACCCAGGGACACCAGGCGCTGCAGGACGGGCAGCGCCGGGTTGGCCTTCACGGCGTAGTAGATGCGGGCCAGCGGCAGCGCCGCCTCGATCTCGCAATAGCGCAGCTCGACCTGGTCCACGTCCACCACCAGGCAGGGCGTGGCCGGACGATGGTCAGCCAGAAACGAAGCGAGCTTGGGAGTCACCGCACCATCCTCCAGTGTCATCCGCCTGTTGGAGGCGACGGACGAGTTGCGAAACGGTCTAACGGACCGGCGACCAAGACTGGGACCCATGCCCTGCGGCGGGATCCCGATTGCCAGAACGCTTGACGTCGTTGCGTAACCGCGGAGGGCCAGTGGCACGTGCGTTGCTGCGTGGGGGGCCATATGCGTCCGCGCTTTCCCGGATGCAACAGGTAATCGCGGACGCGGCGTGAAAAAGCGCGAAGGGGTCGGCTCGCCGTCCCGGCAACCCGGTTCGTTCCGCGGGCGTTCATCCGGCGGCAGCGGTCGGCTCGACCGGCTCGCGGAACCGGAGCACGGCATGGCAGAGCACGCACGTGGCATCGGACCGGTGGCGGACTCCGAACGGAAGTCGGACGCGAGGCGGGACGCCACCTCCATGCCGGACCTCGAGTCGCACCAGGCCCAGGCACTCGGGCGCACCGCGGAACATCCCGCACGGATCCCCTGGGCCGGATGGAAGAAGGTGCTGATGCGCACCTTCTCGGAGATGATCTCCGACCGGATCGGGCTCGCCGCCGCCGGCTGCGCCTTCTACGCCACCCTGGCGCTGTTCCCGGCGATCAGCACCCTGGTCTCGCTCTACGGCCTGGCCTTCGACCCGTCCACGGTCGAGCCGCAGCTGCGCGTGCTGCGCGACCTGCTGCCGCGCCCGGCCTTCCTGCTGATCTCCGAGCGGGTGCATACCCTGGTCACCCAGCCGCGCGGCACGCTCACCATCAGCCTGATCATCAGCACCCTGGTCACGCTGTGGTCGTCCTCGGCCGGCACCAAGTCGATCCTGGCGGCGCTGAACATGGCCTACGAGGAGAAGGAAACGCGCTCCTTCCTCCGGTTCCAGGCGACGGCGCTGACCATGACCCTGTGCGCGATCCTGGGAGCCGCCGTGACCGTGGCGCTGCTGGTGTTCCTGCCCGCCGTGCTCGACTTCATCCCGCGCCATTTCGGCTTCGAGGCGGTGGAGGCCGGCACCCAGACCCTGCTCCGGATCGGCACCCCGCTCCTGCTGCTGCTGCTCGTCGGGCTGTCGTTCTCGCTGCTCTACCGGTTCGGCCCGTCACGCCGGGAAGCGTCCTGGCACTGGATCACCCCCGGCTCCATGGTGGCGACCCTGCTGTGGCTGCTCGCCTCGACCGGGTTCTCGTACTATGTCGGCCACGTCGCCAGCTACGACGCCACCTATGGGCCGCTCGGGGCGGTGGTGGGCATCATGATGTGGTTCTTCGTGACCGCCTACGTGGTGCTGCTCGGCGCCGAGCTGAACGCCGAGCTGGAGCTGCAGACGGCGATGGACAGCACCGCCGGCTCGCCACGGCCTATCGGGCGGCGAGGCGCGTATGTCGCCGACCACGTGGCGACCGACTGACCGCCTTGTTGTCCTCGGCACCGGCGGCGGCGATCGCCTGCGCGCTGGTGTCGTCGTCGGACGCCTGGGCGACCTCGACCATGTTCGGGGTCGCCTGGCTCAGGGTCACGCTGGCGGTGCCGCTGCCGAGCATGCCGATCCGCGCCGCGGCGGCGCGGGACAGGTCGACGATGCGGCCGCCGAACGGCCCGCGATCGTTCACCGTCACCACCACGGAGCGTCCGGTGGTGTCCGACGTCACCAGGACGCGGGTGCCGAGCGGCAGCGTCGGGTGGGCGCAGGTGAGCTGCATCGGGTCGAACCGGTCGCCGCTGGAGGTGCGTCGCCCGCCGTGGTCGCGGCCGTACCAGCTGGCCATGCCCCGCTCCGACCAGGCCAACGCCGAGCGCCCGGCCGCGGCGACGCTGTGCGCCCGCGCCGCCAGCCGGGCCTCCACCGCCTGCGCCCAGGCGGTGACCGGATGAGCCGTCCGGGTGCCCGCCCCGGCCTGATCGACCGTTCCGCTGCGGGCGCCGAAGTGGCTGCGAACGGAGTCCGCCCAGCTGGTGCCGGCAACGGCGACCGTGCTGGCGGTCGAGGGCCCGGTCCCGAAACTCACGGTCAGGAACGCGGCGAGGGCCGGCGCAGCAAGGATGCTGATGGCGGCACGTCTGCCCTGGGGTCGCCGGTTCGTCCGCTGCACGATCGTTTCGTCCCGTCCCGTTCACGAAGAGTAGAGGCTGATCACGTCCTGAAGATCAAGAGCAAATCTGGTCTCGATTTCCGAACAGATGCTTAACGAAGCCACGAAACCGTTCTGGTCTTGCACCGCAACATCGAAAACCCCAGCACAGGCACCGCATATCCGAAGAAGAAGAAGCTGTTACTGTTGCGTCGCGGGAAGCAGTATTGTGCACCGCAACCTGCACCGGCGCGTTTGCCCCGGCGTGCTTCCCGGCGACGGCAGCTCCGGCGCGCACTTGGAGCGCACGGGACGGCATGCTAACGCCGCGTCGACATGACGCCGCCGCTGATCGCCGTGCTGAACGGCCCCAACCTGAACATGCTCGGCCTGCGCGAGCCGGCCATCTACGGCCGGGCGACGCTGGACGACGTGGAGCAGGTCTGCATCCAGGCGGCGGAACGGCTCGACGTGGCGATCGACTTCCGACAGACCAACGGCGAGGGCGAGCTGATCTCCTGGGTGCAGGAATGCCGCGGTCGCGCGCGCGGCATCCTGCTCAACGCCGGCGGCTACACCCACACCTCCATCGCGCTGATGGACGCGCTGCACGCGGTCGGCCTTCCGGTGGTCGAGGTGCACATCTCCAACATCCACCGCCGCGAGGACTTCCGACGGCATTCCTTCGTCGCGCAGGCGGCGCTGGGCATGATCTGCGGCCTCGGCGTGCGCGGCTACGCGCTGGGCCTGACGGCGTTGGCCGACATCATCATGGACGAGGACGAACGATGAGCCGCCTGCCCGTGGACACCGACGCGATCCGCGCGCTCGCCACCATCCTGACCGAGACCGGCCTGACCGAGATCGAGGTCGCCGAGAAGGACAGCCGGATACGGGTGGTGCGGGCGCCGGCACAGATGGTGCAGGCCTATGCCCCGGCCGCAGCCGTACCCTCATCCGGAACCGCATCGGCCGCAGCGCCGGCTCCCGTTCCCGGCGCGGGCGAGGCCGACTTCGCCAAGCATCCGGGCGCCGTCACCAGCCCGATGGTCGGCGTCGCCTACCTGTCGCCGGAGCCGAGCGCCCCCGCCTTCGTGTCGGAAGGCCATGTCGTGAGCGTCGGCCAGACCCTGATGCTGATCGAGGCGATGAAGACCTTCAACCAGATCAAGGCGCCGCGCGCCGGCACCCTCACCCGGCTGCTGGTCACCTCCGGCTCCCCGGTCGAGTTCGGCGAAGTCCTGGCCGTCATCGAGTGAGAGGCCCTCCCGAGCGACGCCCGACCCGCCTCCCGGCCGGCCTGCGAGTAACTGCCTGATGTTCGAGAAGATCCTGATCGCCAACCGCGGCGAGATCGCGCTGCGCGTGCTGCGCGCCTGCCGCGAGCTCGGCATACGCACGGTCGCGGTGCATTCCACCGCCGACGCCGACGCGATGCATGTCCGCCTGGCCGACGAGAGCGTCTGCATCGGCCCGCCGGCGTCGCGCGACAGCTACCTCAACATCCCGGCGATCCTGACCGCCGCACACCTGTGCGGCGCCGACGCGATCCATCCCGGCTACGGCTTCCTGTCCGAGAACGCGGGCTTCGCCGAGGCGGTGGAGGCGCACGGCGTGACCTTCATCGGCCCGACCGCGGACCACATCCGCATGATGGGCGACAAGATCACCGCCAAGACGGCGATGCGCTCGCTGGGCGTGCCGCTGGTGCCGGGCTCCGACGGCGCGCTGGCCGACCTCGACGCGGCCCGCGCGGTGGCGGCCGCGATCGGCTATCCGGTCCTGATCAAGGCCGCCGCCGGCGGCGGCGGGCGCGGCATGAAGGTGGCGCAGAACGAGTCCCAGATCGAGGAGGCCTGGCGGGTCGCCCGCACCGAGGCCAAGGCGGCGTTCGGCAACGACGAGGTGTACCTGGAGAAGTACCTCGACCGCCCGCGCCACATCGAGCTGCAGGTCATGGCCGACAGCCACGGCAACGTGGTGCATTTCGGCGAGCGCGACTGCTCGCTGCAGCGCCGTCACCAGAAGCTGCTGGAGGAGGCCGGCTCGCCCGCGCTCACGCCTGCGGAACGCGCCGCGATCGGCGAGACCGCCACCGCGGCGCTGAAGCAGCTCGGCTACCGCAACGCGGGCACGCTGGAGTTCCTCTACCAGGACGGCCAGTTCGCGTTCATCGAGATGAACACCCGGCTGCAGGTCGAGCATCCGGTGACCGAGATGGTGTGCAACGTCGACCTGGTGCGCGAGCAGATCCGCATCGCCGCCGGCCAGCCGCTCGGCTACACGCAGGGCGAGATCCGCTTCGAGGGCCACGCCATCGAGTGCCGGATCAACGCCGAGGATCCCGAGACCTTCGTGCCGAACCCCGGCCGGGTCACGGTGTTCCATCCGCCCGGCGGCCTCGGCGTGCGGATCGACAGCGCGCTGTACGCTGGCTACGTGGTGCCGCCGTACTACGACAGCATGGTGGCCAAGCTGATCGTGCACGCACCGACCCGCCCCGAGGCGATCGCCCGGATGCGCCGCGCGCTGGACGAGTTCGTGATCTCGGGCATCAAGACGGTGATCCCGCTGCACCAGCGCATCCTGGCCGACCCCGGGTTCCAGGCCGGCGACTACACCATCCACTGGCTGGAACGGTTCGTCGCCGGCTGATACGCGGCGGCGCGGGCCCTCTCCGAGGCTACGGCGCGTCGGCACCCGATCCCGTGGCCTGGAGCCGATCCGCCACCTCCGGCGGCAGCATGATCTCGACCGTGACCGGGATCCGCACCCATTCCGGCGGAAGCAGGTCCGGCAGAGGCGCGACCGGCGGGGCGTTCCCGGAACACACTGTCGCGGTCATCGTGAAGGGAAGCTTGACGTCGTCCATGGCCGGGGCCCTCGTCGGAGGCCGCCATGCTACCCCGTTCCAAGAGCCGGGTGCGTGCCTCCGGTCCTGGCAAGGCCCGATCAGTCCGCCGCGTCGGCCTGTTCCGCGTTCTCGATCGACGCCTCCTCCCGTCCCACCATGCGCGGCGTGATGCGATTCCACGCGTCCAGGGCGGCGACCTTGTAGGCCTCGGCCAGGGTTGGATAGTTGAAGGTGTTGTCCAGGAAGTAGTCCAGCGTCCCGCCCAGGTTCAGCACCGCCTGGCCGATGTGCACGAGCTCGGTCGCGCCCTCGCCGACGATGTGCACGCCCAGCAACTTGCGCGTCTTGAGCGACACGATCATCTTCAGCAGCCCGCCATGCAGGCCCATGATGTGGCCGCGCGAGGTCTCGCCGAACCGGGCCAGGCCGCACTCGTACGGGATGTGCCGCTGCCTGACCTCCTCCTCGCTCATGCCGATGGTGGAGATCTCCGGCACCGAGTAGATCCCGTAGGGAAAGAATTTCGGCACCCCCGGCAGCGCCTCGCCGAAGGCGTGGCAGGCGGCGACCCGTCCCTGCTCCATCGAGGTGGAGGCCAGGCTGGGGAAGCCGATCACGTCGCCGGTGGCGTAGATGTGCGGCACCGCGGTCTGGAAGGTGGCGGGATCGACCTTGAGCCGGCCGCGGTTGTCTACGGTCAGACCGCAGCGGTCGAGGTCGAGCGTGTCGGTGGCCCCCACCCGGCCGGCGGTGTAGAGCACCATCTCGGCCCGCACCCGCCGGCCGCCGGCCAGCATCACCACCGGCTGGCCGTGCTCCATGGCGATCGACTCCACCGCGTCTCCGAGCCGGAACGACACGCCGCGGTCGCGCAGCTGGTGGATGAACTCGCCCATCAGCTCGCGGTCGACGAAGTCCAGGAAGCTGTCGCGGGGCTCGATCAGCGTCACCCGCACGTCCAGCGCGCTGAAGATGGTGGCGTACTCGACCCCGATCACCCCGGCGCCGATCACCGCCAGGCTGTTCGGCAGCTTCTGCAGGGTGATGATGCCGTCGCTGTCCACCACCTTGGTGCCGTCGAACGGCACGTTGTCCGGCCGGTGCGGCCGGGTGCCCACCGCGATCACGATCCGGCTGCCGCGGAGGAGGTGCGTCTCGCCGGTATCGGCGGCCACCTCGACCCGGTGCGGGTCCAGGAACCGGGCGGCGCCGTGCATGATGTGCACGTGGTTGCGCATGAACTGGTGCTCGAGCCCCTCGACCTCGTGCTCCAGCGTCTTGGTCATGCGCTTGGTGAGGTCGCCGGCGGCGATGTCCTGCTTGACCCGGTAGGCCAGGCCGTAGAAGCCGCGCTCGCGCCAGCCGGTGAGGTTCAGCACCGTCTCGCGCAGGGTCTTCGACGGGATGGTGCCGGTATGCACCGATACCCCGCCCAACCGCGGCATCTTCTCCACCACCACCACCGAGCGGCCGAGCTTGGCCCCCTGCACCGCCGCCCGCCGTCCGGACGGGCCGCTGCCGATCACGATCAGGTCGTAGTCCCGGGTCATGGCGTGCTCCTCGGTGCGGATGCGGCGATCCGCGATGAGAGCGTGAAAAGCTTCAGGATTCGTAAGTGACCAGCGCCGAGGTGGGAAGGCCGAGCCGTGCGCGGCCGCCCAGCGCCAGGATCTCGATGATCACCGCCGCCGCGGTCACCTCCGCGCCCACCTTGCGCAGCAGCTGGGTCGCCGCGGACAGCGTGCCGCCGGTGGCGAGCAGGTCGTCCACCACCACCACGCGCTGCCCGGGCCGGATCGCGTCGGCCTGGATGTGCAGGCTATCGCTGCCGTATTCGAGCTCGTAGTCGACCGAGACCGTCGGTCCCGGCAGCTTGCCCGGCTTGCGCAGCATCAGGAAGCCGCAGCCGAGCTTGCTCGCCAGGGGTGCCGCCAGCAGGAACCCGCGCGATTCCACCCCCGCCAGCAGGTCCGGCTGCGCCGGCGCCACCGCCCGGGCCAGCCGGCCCATCGCCACCTGCCAGGCATCCGCGTTCCGCAGCAGGGTCGAGATGTCGTAGAACAGGATGCCCGGCTTGGGAAAGTCCGCGATGCCGCGGATGTGCTGCTTCAGGTCCATGGCCGAGCCGTCCATCTTCCTCCGGAACCCGGCTTGCGCCACGGTTCCTCCCTCGTCCTACAGAGTCCGGGCTGTACCCGCTCTGCCGCAATGCGGCAAGTTCAGGGGTCGCCGCGCCGCATCAGCACCAGCCCGGCCATGCCGGACGCCGCGAACAGCGCCACCGCCAGCAGCACCTGGACCCCGTGGCCGATCCGGGTGCCGGCGCCGAGCAGGGTGAAGATCACCGTCTGCGGCAGGCTGCCGAGCAGGGTCGCGGCCCCGAACGGCAGCACCGCGATCCCCAGCACCCCGGCCGCCAGGTTGAGCGCCAGGCTGCTCCCCACCGGAAGCAGCCGGAAGGTCAGCACGGTGGCGAACGGCCGGGCCGACACGCGCCGGTCGAGACGGGCGAGCCAGCCCTGCGCCCGGCCCTCCAGCCGGTGCCGGGCCCAGTCGCGCCCGGCCAGACGTGCCCAGCCGAAGCCGAGCAGGCAGCCGACCACCGTCGCCGCCGTCGACAGCAGCGTGCCCTCCACCAGCCCGTAGGCGATGCCGCCGGCAAAGCACACCGCCTGGCGCGGCAGCCCCAGCGCGCAGATCAGGCTGCCGGCGAGCAGGAACAGCACCCGCCCGGAGACGCCGTCCCGGAGCGTGGCCACCCCGGGCAGCAGCCCGTCCGGACGGCCCGGCAGGTGACGCAGAAGCAGGCCCGCCGCGAGCAGGCCGAGCAGAAGCAGGGCCGGCCTGAGCAGCCGGCGCAGCGAGCCGGTCTGCACCTGGCCGGCCGGATGGTCCGACACGGGAAGCGACATGACCGGCCGGTAGCATCCTCGTCGCGTCCTGCACAAGCGACGCCCGTTGGACCAGAGGCCAGGCGGCGGCGCTCCGCGTGGTGCCGCGCCTGCCGGTCCGGCTCCGCGTTTCCGTGCGGCGTGATCCCTTGCAGGAGGGGCATGCACCCTCCTAAGTCTGGCGCATGCCTTCCGACGTGTCCGCTTCCTCCGGCCTCGCGCCGCGCAGCTTCCGCATGCCGGCCCCGGCGGCGGCATGGGCGCAGGCGCGCAACCGCCGCCGCGTGTCCGCCTGGCTGTTCGCGATCTGCTTCATGCTGCTCGGCATGATCGCCCTGGGCGGCGCCACCCGGCTCACCGGCTCGGGGCTATCCATCATGGAATGGAAGCCGCTGTCGGGCATCGTGCCGCCGCTGACCCATGCGCAGTGGGAGCACCTGTTCGCGCTCTACCAGCAGATCCCGCAGTATCGGCTCGAGCACCAGGGCTTCGGCCTGTCCGGGTTCCAGCACATCTTCTGGCTGGAATGGATCCACCGCTTCTGGGGCCGGATGATCGGCATGGTGCTGATCGTGCCGCTGGTGTTCTTCGCCTTAACCCGGGCGATCGGGCCGTCGCTGATCGGCCGCCTGTTGCTGTTCTTCGTGCTGGGCGGGCTGCAGGGTGCGATCGGCTGGTTCATGGTCGCGTCCGGGTTCGACCCGGACAGCGTCGCGGTGGCGCCGGCCAAGCTGGTGCTGCACCTGTGCTTCGCCTTTGCGCTCTACGCCGCCATCCTGTGGACCGCGTTCTCCGTGCGCTGGCCGGTGGCCGAGGCGATCAGGGCCACACGGGGCGCCGTCTGGACCCGACGGCTGGCGATCGCCACCGCGTGCGTCCTGTCGGTGACGGTGGTGGCGGGCGGCTTCACCGCCGGTACCCATGCCGGGTTCGCCTACAACAGCTTCCCGCTGATGGACGGCCAGCTGGTGCCGGCGGGCTACGACACCCTGCACCCGTTCTGGCGCAACTGGTTCCAGACGGTCCAGGCGGTGCAGTTCGACCACCGGGTGCTGGCCACCCTCACCGCCCTGGCCGTCGGCGCCACCCTGCTGACCGGGCTGCGCGCGTCGCTGCCCAAACCCGCGCACGACGCGCTGATGCTGCTGGGCTGGGCTGTGCTGGCGCAATACGCCCTCGGCGTCACCACCTTGCTGCTGGTGGTGCCGGTCTGGGCCGGTACGCTGCACCAGACCTTTGCCGCCCTCCTGCTGAGCGTCACCCTGTTCGCCCTGCACCGCCTCCGCGGCGTCGGCCGGAACGGCGCAGGCGCCACCACCGCCACGATCGGAACCCCATGAACGCGCCCCTGAGCCCCCTGGCCACCACCGACGCGCTGTTCTTCGGCCGGGACGGCGCCACCCTCGACCGCGCCGGCGCCGAGCGGATCCTCGGCCAGGCGCTGGCCGGCACCGACGACGGCGAGCTGTTCCTGGAGTACCGCGAAAGCGAGTTCGTCAGCCTGGAGGACGGGGTGATCCGCTCCGCCAGCTTCGACACCAGCCAGGGCTTCGGCCTGCGCGCGGTGCTGGGCGACGAGACCGGCTACGCCCATTCCGACGAGATCAGCGAGTCGTCCCTGCTGCGCGCCGCCGGCACCGTCGGCCAGGTGCGCGCCGGCCGCAGCGGCACCGTCGCCGACGCGCCGCGCGCCACCAACGCCCACCTGTACGGCGACGCCAACCCGCTGCGCGAGGCCGAGTTCGCGACCCGGGCGGCGCTGCTGTCCGAGATCGACGCCTATGCGCGCGGCCGGGACAGCCGGGTGGTGCAGGTGATGGCCTCGCTCGCCGCCGAATGGCAGGCGGTGCAGATCATCCGCGCCGACGGCCACCGGGTGGCCGACATCCGCCCGCTGGTGCGGATCAACGTGTCGGTGGTGGTGGAGAAGGACGGCAGGCGCGAAAGCGGCAGCTACGGCACCGGCGGCCGCCACGCGTTCGGGCGCGTGCTGACCGAGGCGAGCTGGCACCACGCCGTCGACGAGGCGCTGCGCCAGGCCCTGGTCAACCTCGACAGCCGCCCGGCGCCGGCCGGCGAGATGGAGGTGGTGCTGGGCCCGGGCTGGCCCGGGATCCTGCTGCACGAGGCGGTCGGCCACGGCCTGGAGGGCGACTTCAACCGCAAGGGCACCTCCGCCTTCGCCGGCCTGGTCGGCAAGCAGGTGGCGGCAAAGGGCGTCACGGTGGTCGACGACGGCACCCTGCCCGACCGGCGCGGCAGCCTGACCGTGGACGACGAGGGCACGCCGGCCGGCCGCACCGTGATGATCGAGGACGGCATCCTCACCGGCTACATCCAGGACCGGATGAACGCCCGGCTGATGAACGTCCAGCCCACCGGCAACGGCCGCCGCCAGTCCTACGCGCACATGCCGATGCCGCGCATGACCAACACGGTGATGCTGAACGGCGTTCACACGCCGGACGAGATGATCCGCTCGGTGAAGAAGGGCCTGTACGCGGTCAACTTCGGCGGCGGCTCGGTCGACATCACCTCCGGCAAGTTCGTGTTCGCCGCCTCCGAGGCCTACCTGATCGAGGACGGCCGGGTCACCGCCCCCGTGCGCGGCGCCACCCTGATCGGCAACGGGCCGGACGCGATGACCAAGGTCAGCATGATCGGCAACGACATGGCGCTCGACCCCGGGATCGGCACCTGCGGCAAGAACGGCCAGGGCGTGCCGGTCGGCGTCGGCCAGCCGACGCTCAAGATGACCGGGCTCACGGTAGGGGGCACCGGCGGCTGATCGCTCCGCCGTGCCCGCCGCTCCGCCGCAAGCCGAGATCGCCGAGACCACGGTTCCCGCCGCCCTGAAGCCGGGCTCCATGCCGGTGTGGCTGATCGTGATGCTGGGCGCGCTCAGCGCCGTCGGCCCGTTGTCGACCGACATGTACCTGCCGGCGTTTCCGAAGCTGGACGAGGCGCTCGGCGCCGGCCCCGGCTCGTCGCAGATCACCCTGGCCGCCTGGTTCGCCGGCCTCGCCGTCGGCCAGTTCAGCCAGGGGCCGGCCTCGGACCGCTGGGGACGCAGGCGGCCGCTGCTGTTCGGCATGGCGATCTACACCGCGGGTTCGATCGGCTGCGCCGTCAGCCACGACATCTGGAGCTTCAGCGTGTTCCGCTTCGTGGCGGCCGTGGGCGGCTCGGCCGGCATGGTGATCCCGCGCGCGATCGTGCGCGACGTGGCGACCGGCAACCAGGGGGCGCGCATCATGTCGCAGCTCATGCTGGTGCTGGGCGTGGTGCCGGTGCTGGCGCCGACCCTGGGCGGGCTGGTGCTGGCGGTGGCGAGCTGGCGCTGGATCTTCTGGGTGGCGACGCTGTACGGCATCGGCTCCGTGCTGGCGGTGCGGTTCGCGCTGCCCGACACCCTGCCGCGCGCGATGCGGCTGCGCCTGTCTCCGGTCGAGGTGCTGCTGCGCTACCTGCTGATCCTGCGCGAGCCGGTGTTCCTGTTCAACACCCTGATCGTCGGCTTCTCCACCTTCGTGGTGTTCGCCTACCTGTCCGGCTCGCCGGTGGTGTTCGAGCGCGTGCTGCACTTCTCGCCGCCCGCGTTCGGCGCCCTGTTCGGGGTCAACGCCTTCTTCTACATCGCCGGCACCCAGGTGAACGCCCGGCTGGTGACGCGGATCGGCACCGTGCGGATGATGACGGCCGGACTCCTGTCGCTCACCCTCGCCTCGCTGGTGCTGGTGCTGGTGGTGACGACCGGCCTCGCCGGTCCGCACGGGGTGCTGCTGGCGACGCTGCTGCCGATCACCTGGCTGATGGGCTCGCTCGGCTTCATCGGGCCCAACGCCACGGTGATCGCGCTGGGCGCACACGCCCGGCACGCCGGAAGCGCGTCTGCGCTGCTCGGCACGGTGCAGTTCTCGCTGGGGGCCGCCAGCGGCGTCGCCATGGGGCTGTTCCAGGCGGTCAGCATCCTGCCGATGGCGCTGGTGGTGCTGGCCGGCGTGCTCGGCGCCAACCTCGCCAACCAGGCGCGTCTGCGGGTCCGCACCGGTGGCTGACGGCCAAGGCGACACGGTCGCGCCGTCGCTGCTTGGCCATCGCGGCCTGCTCGGCTTCATCGGCAGCCGCTCGCTGTCCTCGCTCGGGTTCCAGATCCAGGCGGTGGCGATCGGCTGGCAGGCCTACGCCATGACCCACCGGCCGCTCACGCTGGGCCTGATCGGGCTGGCGCAATTCCTGCCGATGCTGCTGCTGGTGTTCGTGTCCGGCCACGTCGCCGACCGGTTCGACCGCCGTCGTGTCGCCATGGCCTGCCAGGCGGTGGAGGCGCTGTGCGCGCTCGTGCTGGCCACCGGCACGGTCCGCCACGCGCTGACCCCGGCGGCGATCTACGGCGTGGTCGCGGTGTTCGGCGCCGCCAAGGCGTTCGAGGGCCCGAGCCTGCAGGCGCTGCTGCCGAGCCTGGTGCCGGCCTCCCTGTTCTCGCGCGCCGCTGCGTTGAACGCTTCGCTGTTCCAGACCGCCAGCATCGTCGGGCCGTCCGCCGGCGGCCTGCTCACCCTGGCCGGTCCCGGCACCGCCTACGAGGTCTGCGCGCTGATGTTCGTGCTGTCCTTGACCGCGATGGGGTTCGTGCGCCTGGAGCAGCCGGTGCGGCCGCGCGGGCCGGTCTCGCTCGCGGCCGTGTTCGGCGGCCTCGCCTTCATCCGCTCGCGGCCGTCCATCCTGGGCGCGATCTCGCTGGACCTGTTCGCGGTGCTGCTCGGCGGTGCCACCGCGCTGCTGCCGGTCTACGCGCTCGACATCCTCCATGGCAGCCCGATGGCACTCGGCCTGCTGCGCGGCTCGCCGGCGATCGGCGCGCTGGCCATGTCGCTGCTGCTGGCGCGCCGGCCGATCCGCAGCCGGGCCGGACACCTGATGTTCGCCGCCGTGATCGTGTTCGGGGTCGCCACGGTCGTGTTCGGCCTGTCCCGCTCGCTGCCGTTGTCGATCGCGGCGATGGCGGTGCTGGGGGCGGCCGACGTGGTCAGCGTGGTGGTGCGCTCCACCCTGGTGCAGCTCGGCACGCCCGAGGAGATGCGCGGACGGGTGTCGGCGGTGAATCTCCTGTTCATCGTCACCTCCAACCAGCTCGGCGAGTTCGAATCCGGCGGCCTCGCCGCGCTGATCGGCACCACGCCGGCGGTGGTGGCGGGCGGGCTGGGCACGCTGGTCGTGGCCGTGCTGTGGATGCGCCTGTTCCCGTCGCTGCGGCGCCTGGATCGGCTCGAAGCCGTCTGAACCGGCCCGGCAGGTCTTGCCGCCCGGCAGGATCTGCCGCCTCGCACCCGGCACCTCCTGCCGGGTTCCGGCAGGGCAATCCCCGTCCGGTGCGGCTCCGGTGCTGGCCTGGGACTTGCAAAACCCCGCGCAACGGTTCCGCCCGAGGCGCGCATGTCCGGAGTTTCGAGTTCGACCGCCCTGTCGGTCTACCTGTCGACGATCAAGGACGAGCAGACGCAGGTGTCGCGCTACGTGGCGAGCGACACCCAGCTCGCCTCCACGGCGTCGAGCTTCACCAGCACCGCCGCCACCCTGACCACGCCGACCGCGATCCTGTCCAACTACAAGGCGCTGCAGGTGCTCACCGGCGCCTACAACCTCAGCGGCCAGATCAGCCAGACCGCGGTGCTCAAGGACCTGCTCACCCAGACCGCCGATTCCAGCACCTCGCTGGTGAGCGAAACCGACAACACCGACTACCTGCACTTCGCCCGCGCCACCAGCGACCGCAACAGCCAGACCGCCTCGCTCGGCGCCCCCGCCGCGATGTCCCTGGTCACCAGCGGCGCTTCCGCCTCCTCGCTGACGATGCAGAACACCGCCTGGAACCTGAGCGGCAGCCAGCAGACGGCGTCGGCACCGGGGGTGCAGTGGTCGTTCGTGCTCAACGACGGCGGCGCGTCGGCCTCGATCGCCAGCGCGCTGCAGTCAGCCGCCGCCGCGACCGACAGCGGCGCCACCTACAGCGTGAGCGCGTCCGGCACCGTCACCGCCTCGCCCGGCGCGCCGGCGGTGACCACCTCGACCGACAGCGCCGGCAACACCGTCTACAGCCTGGCGCTGGCCACCAACGCCAGCGGCGCGGTCACCAAGCGGGCCGACATCGTGTCGGTGAAGACCGCGCCGGCCGGTCCCTCCGGCGGCGCCACCCAGCTTGCGGCGCTGCAGGGCGCGGTCACCGCGGCCGGCTTCGACGCCACCGTGTCCGCCGGCGGCAAGTTCACGGTCATCGACCCGTCCACCAACGGCACCAACACGCTGGCACGTTCCTTCGGCACCGCGATCGCCGTCGCCACCGCCGGCACGCTGGACGCCAGCGGCCGACTCGACCTGGGCCAGGCCGGCACCACCCTGTCAGCCGGCCAGGTGCTGACCGACGGCAGCACCGAGATCGGCACGGTGAAGTCGGTGGACAGCTTCGGCAACGTCACCCTGGAGGCACCGGCCGCCACCACGATCAGCGCCGGCGACACGATCCAGGTCGTCACCGGGCTCGGCTTCGCCAATGTCGGCACCACGATGACGGCCACCACCGCCGCCGCCCAGGGCAGCCGGACGCTGTCGCTGGGCAAGGCGGGCATGGGCCTGCAGCCCGGGCAGATCGTCACCAGCGGCGGGGTCAGCATCGGCACCATCGGCAGCGTCGACGGCAGCGGCACCGTCACCCTGCTGGCCGGCTCGACGCAGGCGGTCGCCAGCGGCGCGCCCCTGGTGGTGCTGCCGGCAGTGTCGGGCGGCACCACCCCCGCCCTCGACGACGCCTCGAACGTGAAGTCGATCGTGTCCAGCTACGAGACCAACGCGTACGAGACGCAGATGGGCACCGAGTATCCCGGGATGGACGACGCCCTGTACTACACCCGCACCATGGGCAGCATCACCAGCATCACCGACCTGATGGCGAACGCGAAGCTGCTGTCGGTGGTGACCACGGCACTCGGCATGGGCAGCTATTTCGGCGCGCTGGACTACGACCAGCAGGTCTCGTTGCTGACGCAGAAGGTCGACCTCAAGACCATGACCAGCCCGGCCGGGATCCAGCAGACCTCCGAGCAGTATTTGATCAGCAAGGCGGCCTCGGCGAGCACCGCGCCGACCGGGCTGGTGGCGCTGCTGGCCGGCGACGCGACCTCGAGCACAGACCTGTTCTCGCTGATCAACGGGGTGTCGAACCCGTCCTCGGGCGTTTCCAGCAGCACCGATCCGCTGCTGGGGCTGTTCGCCTGAGCCGGGTCGGCAGCCGGATCATGTCAACGGCGGCGGGGTTCGACCTGCACAGGCCAGGGCTCTGTCCTGGACCCGCCAAAGGGCAGGCGCCCATTGGAAACCCGACATAAAGACTGAAGGGGACTGGGGCCACCGC
>CALMVN010000027.1:2580-4428 GCA_937873225.1 uncultured Acetobacteraceae bacterium | reverse complement strand
TCTCGGGGGACTTCCATCCGCCCGCTTGCATGATCGCCGGCATCTCGATCCGGTCGCTGGCCGCCATGTCCTGGCTGGCGCCAACCCGGGTGCTGTGGGCGCTGATCGCCTCGACGGTCTCCAGCGGCAGACCGGCCGCGGCCGCCATCTGCTTGTAGATGCGGGTGACTTCCATCGGGACCAGCGGGCCGCCGACCCTGCTGCCCTTCAGCACCGCGCGCAGCAGGGTGCCATCCTTGAGCCCGGCCTTGCCGATCCACTCGTTGACCAGGCGCATGGTGTCCGGTGCGAGGTAGCGAATGGAGCCGGCGCCCATCTGGTCGATCTTCGACCGCCGGATGTTGATCGACCCGTCCCCACTGGCACCCAGGCGCAGATCCTCGACGCGCAACGCCACCAGCTCCGACCGGCGGGCCAAAGTATCATAGGCCACCGCCAGCACCATGCGGTTCCGCAGGTCGCGCAGCGTCTCGCCCCTGGCGTGGAGCATCCGGTCGACCAGCCGGCGGGTCAGGCCCTCGGCCTGGCGCTGGGCGCTGCCGTAGGTCTTGCCCATGCGCTTCAGCGCCAGCTTGACCTCGCTACGCTCACAGGGGTTCGGCACATCGGCAGCCCGGTGCAGGTGCGAGATGCTGGACACGTAGCGCCGGACGGTCGCCGGCTTCTTGGTCGCCGCTTGGTCGTCGATGAAGGCCGCTACCGTCGACGGCTCTGCCGGCAGCGCCGCCAGCGCCCGGGATAAGCACCACTCGGTGAAGACGCGGCTGTCGCTGAGGAGCGCCCGCTCCGTCGCTGGCGAGAGAGCGCCCTGTGCTGCACCGCGGTCGGCGGCGAGGTTCTGCTCGACCAGCATCGGCAGGTCGGTGATGACGATCTCACCGCCGCCAGGGTCAGTCTGCCGGCTGGTGACAGCTTGGCCGGTCGATCGGGATGTCATGGTCTGCTCGTGCGTTTCAGCGGGACAGATCCCACGCCTGGGTTGGACTATGACGACGAGCCACCGCCTCCACAAGTCTGTGTGCGATAATGCTGATTAACGGGCACGGATAAGCTGTCCGACAAGAAGGGTTCGCGCTTTGGGTTCTGGTACGCCATACCGCAAGGGGGTCGTTCCGGTGCAGCGGCGATTCGTCAGCCGGAAGTGGCCTCGCGACTCTGACTTGGCTACAAAGGCTCGATGGCGATGCCGAAGAAACGACCTGACGCGGCGCAGCAAACTGGCGACGTGCCTCCTGTAAAATTGCAGGACCGCTTCGGCCGCAACCTAAAGATGTTGCGAAACCGGCTGGGCCTTACACAAAGGGACGTCGCCAAAGCATCCGGCATCGCGCAGAACGACATCTCGTTGATCGAGAGAGGCCGGATCAACCTCACGATCGGAACGATGGAACGTCTAGCCAAGGTCGTGGACGATGACGTGACGAACCTCCTCACAGAGGCTCCCGACCACCTACCCAAAAAATAAGCCGTTGGCACATCGGATGGCTTGCCATCGCTCGGCTTGATAGGTTAAACCAGTTCAATGCTTCTCGTGAACCTAGCGTCACAGGGGCAGGGGATACGTTTTGACACGCCGGGGCAACCCCTCGGTATCAAAAAGCTCGCTGGACAGTTCTGAAAGCGTTCCGAAAGCAGTTCGGAACGGACAACCCTAAGGTGTGTCTATGATCCTGGGAATGCTGGTGTTCGCTCAGATCTCCGCGACCTGCGCTCCTGGGGACTCCGTTGCGCCACTCGCATCGGTTGCGAAGACGGAGAGCGGCTTTGACACGTTGGCGAGTCACGCCAACACGGCTGACGTCACGTTCCAGCCCGCCAGCGAGGACAAGGCCCGCGAGCTCGCCCGTA
>CALMVN010000027.1:0-2570 GCA_937873225.1 uncultured Acetobacteraceae bacterium | reverse complement strand
ATGCAGATCAACTCGGCCAACCTTCCGCGGATCGGGTTGTCGATCGGTGATGCGTTCGACGCCTGTCGCTCCGTCGCGGCGGGCGCCCGCATCTTAAGGGATGGATACCAGCGAGCGCTGCGGGTCGCATTCTCCGACTACAACACCGGCGATTCTGTTCGCGGCTTTGCGAACGGCTACGTCCGTCGTGTCGAGGCCGCTTCGCAGAGCCTTCCTGCGATCGGAACAAGCCCGCTCCCTCCGCCGATGTCCGATCATGTCGATGCTGTGCCGCCCGTGAAGGCCGCGCCAGCTCGCAGCTGGGATGTCTGGGATCAGGACGATCAGGATTCGGCTGTGGTGGCCTGGGACGCTTCCCGTCAGGGAACACCGGCACCCACCGCGCCAATCGTGGCGGTACCATCCGCCATGCCGACCGAGCCGACACGCCCAGCCATGGAGCGCGTCGTTATGCTTCAAACCGTCAAGAGTGTGGAGACCCCATGAGGAAGATCGACCTGCGCAACAAGGCCGCGCTTTCCCCGAGTGCCCGCGTCTACATGATGGCAGCCTGCCTCTGCCTGCTGTCTCCGGCCCTTGCGCACGCGCAGACGTCCGGCGGCAGCGGTGACGTGGCAACCATGTTCCAGAACGTGGAAACCTACCTGACCGGCAACATCGCGACCGCGCTGGCCGTGATCGCACTGGTGGTCGTCGGCTTCACCATGCTGGCGCTGCGCTTCTCGCTGATGACGATCGGCATGGTGATCGCCGGCATCACCATCATCTTCTCCGCCAAGACGCTCGTCACCACGATCACGGGCTGAAGCATGGAGCACTCGGCCGACACGGACTTGCATGTCGAGATCCTGCACGTTGCGGCCACGCGACCGGCGATGCTGTGGGGTCTCCCCCTGCAGCTCGCCGTTGTGTTCTTCATGGGTTTCGGCGTGGTCGGTGTCTCGATGCACAACGCCCTATACGGCCTCACGCTCGCGCCATTCTGGGCTGCGCCCCGGCTGCTTGACCGCCGGGACTACAACGCCGTACGCGTGACGGGCCTTTGGTTGCGCACGTCGGCCAGCGCTCTGGACTCCCATCTCTGGGGCGGCGCTTCCGTCAGCCCCTTGCCGGTCAAGACTTCAAAGCGAGCCAGAGGATTTGCCGCAGATGCTTGGTGACGCCGGACGGTTTGAGCGCAGCGGCGAGGACTTTCTCCCATACTCCGGGCATCTCCGTTCGCTGGACGGGGAGCCGTCGAACGTCGTCATCAACAACGACGGCTCGCTCATGGCGATGGCCGCCCTGCCCGGCCTTCCCTATGAGCTCGAGGAGAACAGGATCCGGAACGGCCGCGAGGAACTGGTCAACACCCTCGCCCGCAACATCGCCGACGACAACGTGACGTTGTTCCTGCACCAGGTCCGCCACGACCGCGTGCCGGCCGCACCGCGGCATCTCCTACGGCCCGGTTTCGCCCGCGATCTCGACGGTGCATACAATGGCAGCGTCGCCGGCCGCTTGATGGTCAACCAGTGGTTCCTGACCATCCTGATCGCGCCGCGCGTTCCGATGGAAGGCGCAATCCGCCGCTTCATTGCCCAACGCTGGCCGACGCGGCTGGTCGTGAACGCCAATGCCCTGCGGCAGCTTGAGGATACCGTCTATGTCGCCCTGAACACCCTCAAGGTCTATCAAGCGCGCCGGCTCGGTCTGCGCACCGTCGGTCACGTCCAGTACAGCGAGATCGGCGAAGCCCTCGCCCTGATCCAGACCGGTCGCCACCGGGATGTGCCGCTCGTCAGCGGGTCGTTGGGCGCGTCCATCTACACGAACCGCGTCATCTGCGGGCGCCGAGCCTTCGAGATCCTGACGCCGGGCCGGCCGCGTTTCGGCGCCATCTTCGGCTTCCGGGAGTATCCGGCGAAGACGCGCCCAGGGATGCTCAACGAGCTGCTGGGCACGTCCTACGGGTTGGTGGTGACCCATTCCTTCGGCTTCCTGACCCGTGCGCAGGCGCAGCAGTCGCTGGCCCTCAAGGTCACGCAGATGCAGAACGCCAACGACCGGGCGTCCTCGCAGATTGAGGGCCTGTCGGACGCGCAGGATGACGTCGCCTCGAACGTCGTCACCATGGGCAGTCACCACTTCTCCCTGGCGGTCTATGCGGACACCCTGCCGCAGCTGGACGGCGTCATGGCGGATGCCGTGGCCCGGCTGACTAATGCTGGCGCCGTCGCCATCCCGGAAGGCCGCGGCCTTGAGGCGGCCTATTGGGCGCAGATGCCAGGGAACAACGAGTATCGCACCCGGCCCGGCGTCATCTCATCCCGGAACCTGGCCGGGCTCGCCAGCCTGGAGAACTTCCCGCCCGGTGCCCTGGTCGGTCATTGGGGTCCGTCCCCCATCCGGTTCCGCACCACGGGCGGCACGGCCTACGACTACGTTCCGCACGTCCTGGACGTCGGAATGACCGCGATCTTCGGCCCCACCGGCTCCGGCAAGACCGTGTTCCTGGTGTTCCTGCTGACCATGCCGCTTGAGAAGTCGGTCCGTGATGCCGGCGGCTCGGTGGCGTTCTTCGACAAGGA
>CALMVN010000026.1:12475-25777 GCA_937873225.1 uncultured Acetobacteraceae bacterium | reverse complement strand
GACGCCGGCCACCCGTGCCGTCCGCGCCCAGGCGATGCGCAAGCTGCTGCTCGCCGCCCTCATCCTGGGCTGCGCCGCGGTGCTGTGGCACCACCTCACCGTTGTTCCGCGCGGCACCCTGCTGGTGCGCCTCGCCCGGCCCGTCGAGGGCACGGTGCTGATCGATGGCGCTCCCGCCGGCAGCCCGGACCGGCCGATCCCGGTCGATCCCGGTCGGCACCTGGTCGGCTTCGACGCACCCGGCTGGAGCACGGCGCCGGTGGCGATCGCATCCGACGCGGGCAGCACGCGCACGGTGTCGCTGACACCGCTGCCGCGCCGGGCCATCCTCGGCCTGGACAGCATACCGTCCGGCGCCATCCTCAGCCTGAACGGCCGGCGGATCGGTCACGCGCCGACCACCCTGTCCCTGCCGCCCGGATCCTATCGCCTCGGGGCCAGCCTGTCCGGCTTCGGGCCGGACCAGCAACGGGTGACGCTCGAACCGGGCGGGCGGCGCAGCCTCGCCTTCGCCCTGCAGCCCCTGCCGGTCAGGACCCTGCGCGTTCTCGCGCCGGCGGGCTCCTGGAGCGACCCGGTGATGCTGCCGCCGCACGCGCGCTTCACCCTGCTGTTCCACGGCCGGATCCGTGTGCGCGCCGGCGGGGAGGTCGTGCTGCTGGATGGCGGCGCTCCGGCCGGGCTGGGTGCGGTCGACGGCGACGCGCTGTCGTTCACCGCGGTGGACGACGATCCGGTGCCGGTGGTTCTGCTTGTCCACCTCGTCGGCGCGCCCGGCTGATCGGCGCCCTCCATGCCTGCCGTGCTGTCCGTCCTGCTGCCGATCTTCGGCCTGATCCTGGCCGGATACGCGTGCGGGCGACGCGGCTGGCTCGGGCCCGGCGCCACCGACAGCCTCAACCGCTTCGTGGTGCGCCTGGCGCTGCCGGCCGAGCTGTTCGACAGCATGGCGCAGGTGACGCGGGCGCAGGTCGACCACCCGTTGTTCGTCGCCGCCTTCGCCGGCGGCATGCTGGCCACCTTCGCGGTCGGCTTCGGTCTCGACTACCGCCGTCCGACCGAGCGCGCGCACCGGTTGTCCGGTGCCACGATCGAGGGCCTGAGCGCCGGCTACGCCAACACCGCCTTTATCGGCATCCCGCTCTGCCTCGGGGTGTTCGGTCCGGCCGGGCTGCCGCCGGTGGTGCTGGCGACCCTGCTGACCGTGTGCGCCCTGTTCGCGCTGGCGATCGGCCTGGTGGAGCTCGATGCCCAGGGCGGGCGGGGAGTCGGCCGCACCGTGCTGAAGGTCGCGGCCGCACTGCTTCGCAACCCGCTGGTGGCAGCCCCGATCGCCGGCGCGGTGGTGAACCTGTCCGGCATCGGCCTGTCCGCACCGGTGTCGCGCTTCACCGGCCTGCTCGGCGCCGCCGCGAGCCCGTGCGCCCTCGTCACCATCGGCCTGTTCCTGGCGGAGACGGGCGGCCGTCCGGCGTCGCTGCCGGCGGTGGTACGGGTGGTGGCGGCCAAGCTGCTGTTGCAGCCGGCGCTGACGGCGCTGCTGGCCTTTCCCGTGTTCCGGATCGAGCCGCTCTGGGCGCACGCGGCGGTGCTGATCGCGGCTCTGCCGGTCGGCACCGGGCCGTTCATGCTGGCGCGGCTCTACGACCGGGAAGCCGAGGTCGCCAGCCGCGCCACGCTGGTCTCGACGCTGTTGTCGCTGCTCACGGTGTCGCTGCTTCTGGATTGGATCGGCTGACGCCAGCGGCCGCGCCCGTCAGGCATCACAACTTCTGGTGATCGCGGCGTGAGACGATTGCCAGCCGGAACGAAGCCGGTCAGCTTTCGATCGCTCGGAAAGATTTCGATACAGTGCTTCGGTCAGGACGACCGGGGAAACGGTGCTCCCGGTCGGTGCCGTACAGCCGCGTCGAGTCCGGACCCGGGCCCTGTTCCTGCGCGTCCAAACGATCGGAGAATCCGCTTGTCCCGAATGAAAAAGAAGCACGCTGCCCGCCTGGGCCTCGGTGCCACCCTGCTCGCCTGCATGGCGTCCACGGCGATGTCCGCACCCACCGCGACCCTGGGCGGAAACGTCGCCGGCTGGGTGCAGTCGGCGGTCGAGGCGGGCACCGCATCGGACAGCCAGCCCGTGTCGATCGTCGTGCACATGGCGCTCAAGGACACGAACGGGCTGGCCGGCCTGGTGGCGTCCGTGTCCACTCCGGGCAGCGCCGGCTACGGCCACTACCTGAGCGCCTCCGAGTTCCAGTCGCGCTTCGCGCCCGATCCGGCCGACGTGTCGAACGTGCGGACGATGCTGAAGCAGGCCGGGATGACGAACGTTTCGGTGGGCCCGCTCGGTGCCTACGTGTCGGCGACCGCCACGGTCGGCCAGCTGCGCACCGCCTTCAACGTCAGCCAGAAGCTCTACCGCTACGGCGGCAACACGCTGCGCGCCAACAAGGAGGCCCCGCGCATCCCGGCGGAGCTCGCGGCCAAGATCCTGTTCATCGAGGGCCTCGACGACACCAGCCTCCTCAGGCGGCCACAGCACATTTCGGTCACCGCGGGCACCCTGGCGGCGCCCGCTTCCGCCCGATCCGCGCTGTCGTCCTCGGTCGCGAGCCCCGCGGTGCTGGCGCCGCCTGTGGCCAACAACACGCCGTCGCCCTATTGCAGCACCTACTTCGGCGACAACAACGCCACGCTCAGCACGCAGCCGGCACCATACGGCAAGACGCTGCCGTGGTTGGCCTGCGGCTACAACCCGCAGCAGATCCAGTCCGCCTACGGGCTCAACCCGTTCAACGTCGGCCTCGACGGCCGCGGCGTCACGATCGCCATCATCGACGCCTACGCCTCGCCCACCCTGCAGTCGGACGGCAACCATTACGCCGCGAACCACCACCTGCCGGCGCTGACGTCGGCGAACTTCTCGGAGGTGATCCCGGCCGGCATCTACGACGTGTCCGCCAGCGAGGCCTGCGGCCCGTACGGCTGGTGGACGGAAGAGTCGCTGGACGTCGCCGCGGTGCACGGATCCGCCCCGGGGGCGAACATCGTCTATGTCGGCTCGCGCGACTGCAACTCCTCGCTGACCACGGCGCTGCTCGACACCATCTACCAGCACCGCGCCGACATCATCACCAACAGCTACGGCAACAACGGCGAGGACGTGGCGCCGGCCGACGTCGCCACCGAGGACCAGGCCTTCATGGCCGCCGCGGCCCAGGGCATCACCGTGCTGTTCTCCTCCGGCGACGACGGCGACCTGTCGCAGGACAACGGCGTCGCCACCGGGTCGTGGGAGGCCACCAGCGCCTACGTCACCGGCGTCGGCGGCACCTCGCTGCTGCTGACCAACAGCCGCGGCGCCAAGACCGAGTACGGCTGGGGCACCTATCGCGACTTCCTCGACAACGCCACCGTCAACAGCGCCAGCTCGATCACCACCAGCGGGCTGACCACCACCACCGTGTCCGGCAGCACCTTCCCGGCGTTCAGCTTCTATGCCGGCGGCGGCGGCGGCATCAGCCTGCTCGAGGCGCAGCCCGACTACCAGGCGGCGATCGTGCCGGCGGCGCTGGCGACCACGCTGAACGAGGCCAGCGGCGAGTCCGTGCCGCTGACCCCGCGCCGCGTCAGCCCCGACATCTCGGCCGATGCCGACCCCTACACCGGCTACCTGTACGGCGAGACCTATACGATCGCGGGCGACGGCCACAGCGACATCGGCTGCACCAAGGAGAGCGCCACCACCGAGTACTGCGAGATCGCGGAAGGCGGCACCAGCCTCGCCTCGCCGCTGACGGCCGGCGTGATGGCAACCGTGAACGAGGTTCACGGATTGCTCGGCCGTCCGTTCGTCGGCTTCGCCAACCCGTGGCTCTACGGCCACCGCATCGGCAAGACCACCAACAGCGCCGGCATCAACCAGATCACCGCGCCGGCCACGCCGACCGCGGTGCTGCGCGGCTACGTCACCGACCCGAACGAGGTCCGGGTGGTGACCATCAACTCGGTGCCGGACCTGATCATCACCGCGCCGTTCGCGCTGCAGGTCTGCTCCACCGCGATCTGCGAGGGCATCGACGACGTGTTCAACTTCACCACGCCCGGCTACAACGACGTGACCGGCCTGGGCGTGCCGTTCGTGCCGCTGCTCGCGCTGCAGTAGGCCCGTTCCGGACGAAGCGGCGGCGGAGCGATGCTCCGCCGCCAGCCGTGCCTAACGCTGGGCAGCCGTTGCCAGACCGGCAGCAACCAGGGTGCCTCCGCTCACTCGCCTCGCCCACCGCTCCGTGTTGCGGCGCCTGGCCAGCCGTGATGCCCGCGCGGCGCCAAGCGCATAGATCGTGTCGGTGCAGGCGACGATCAGGGCGAACGTCAGCACCAGCATCGCCGCCTGCAGGACGTAGTCGCCGCGCGGACTGATGAACTGCGGGGCGAAGGCGACAAAGAACACGATGGTCTTGGGATGGAAGACGCCGACGGCGACGTTGCCGGCAAACGCGGCCCGCGGCGAGGTCGCTCGCCGGGGAGGCGCGTCATCCGGTCCCCTCCCGCTCCTGGCGATGGCCGCCGCGCCCAACACGATCAGGTAGAGCGCGCCGGACCATCTCAGGATGGTGAAGGCAAGGGCGGACGCGGCCAGCAGCGCCCCGACCCCCGCAAGGGACAGGCTCATCGCCACGACGTTGCCGACCGCCATGCCTGCCACGGAAGCCAGTGCCGTCCTCCGGCCCGAACCGATCGCGTAGCCGACGATGCTCATCACACCCGGACCCGGAACCATTCCCATCAGCAGGGAGGCCAGGGCGAAGCCGATCCAGAGGTGCGTGTTCATGTTGCTTCCGACAAGCAGCCCGGCAGACCCGGCGCCGACCGACATCAACGCGTGCACAGGCGAGGTTCAACACAAACCTGTTCGGACTGGCCGGTCAGGCTGGCGATCGCAACCGGTCCGACATGGACGGTCGCCTCGTGGTCCGCCGGCCAAGGCTACGCGAGGAGATCCCTACAGATAGTAGCGGTGCACGACACCGTAGACGGCCGCCGCGACGCTGATGACCGGAAACGCCATGACCGGTGGCAACAGGCACCTGCCGACGAGATGCAGGTAGCGACCTTCCCGCAGCACCGGCAGGAAAGCCGGAAGGAAGAGTGCGATCGGCAGGAAGTAGCGTCCCTGGACGCCATCGACGAATGGCGCCCGCAGGGACGTCCATGTCAGATAGACCAGCAAAAACATCAGGGCGACGGCGGTGATCGCCGCCAGGAACATCACGCCCTGGCCTCGGGCCGTCAGGAGTGGGCGATCCGCTGCCATCGTCAGCAGGAGCGAGCACGCGAGCACAGACCCGGCGACGGCATAGAACGGCGTCGGCAGCACGACGTCGCTCCAGCCGAGCACGCCCACGAACTCGCGGAAGAAGGAATATCCGGTGGCGCCCTGGCGCTCGAAGGTCCCGCGGGCGATCGCGCCCCAGCGCTGCGGATGCTCGATCAGGAACCAGAACTGTGCTTGCGGATCGACGCCGCGATAGGCGGCGCCGTTGATCAGGGTGTAGTGCGCGGTGAGCTCCATCCAGGCCAGCACCGACGCCACGATCACGGCACAGGCGGACAACCGGTGCCGGAGCGGCAGCTCGGGCAGCAGCAATGGCAGAACGGTGAACGGAAGATAGGCAGGGCGTGCCATGGCCACCAGCGCCAGGCAGAGGCCGAGCATGACGACGGGCAGCCGCCGCGGCAGACGCTTGTCGGAATGCCGAACCTGCCAGGCCATGGCCATGGTCATGGTGGATGCCGCCAGCATCAGTCCGTCCTGGGACAAGGCGGCGAACAGCGACAGCGACATGGGAAGACAAAGCACCGAGAACAGCAAGGCGGCCAGCGGGCCGGAGGCGGCGATGGCCGTTGCTGCCAGGATGATGCAGCACAGCCCGTTCAGCATCCGTGCCAGGATCAGGCTGCGCGCGACCGACATGTGCAACGCCTTGCCGGCCGCGATGCCGATCGCGGACGGGATGTAGAAGAACGGCGGATAGATCGAGGTGTTGAAGAACGTGATGTTGGTGGGCGGGTGCCAGCCGATCGAGTTCGCCTGGTCGAGCATGGCACGCGTCACCTTGCGGTCGGCGTGAAAGCGTATGATGCCGATGACGTCGTCCGTGCGGTTGACGTCAAGCGCCACAAGGCCGCCCGACGTGCTCGCGCCGGCATATCGGCGCGCCAGCCATTGTCCCGATGCGATCTGCTCGGCGCGATGGGTGTGGTTGAACTCGTCTGGGTTCTCGAAGGGCGGGACCAGAGGCGCCAGCAGCAGCACGGCCAGGCTCGCATAGACGCAGAACAACCAGGCCAGCAGGCGTGGCAGCACGGCTCCCGGCCAGGCGGGAACAGGGTGGCCACCCGGGCGAAAAGAGGAACCTGCGCGACGCATCCTCCGTGCCGATCCTGACGCAATGGCGTCACCTCCGGCCTGTTGGTCGGCGGCAGGCCGCAACCGTGGTTCGACCATGGGCCTGCTCATGCGGCGCAGGCGGCAGAGGATGCGGATCCTGGACACCTCAAGTCGAGCCGGCGTCTTCCATCGCCTCGGCAGAGACCGGTCGTACCGACGGCGCCCCCAGCAGCAGCACCTGCTCCGGCTCGCCCATCCGGGCGCGGCGCAGGCGCTCGATGTTGGTGCGGATCACCGGATGCTCGTCCGCCAGGCGACGGAACTCGCGCGCGCCGATCGCCAGCAGGTGGCCGAAGCCGAGCGAGCGCACGGATACGCCCATGCGGCCCGTCGTCAGCAGGTCGTCCGCTCCCAGCACCGAGCCGGGACCGAAGCGGATGTCGTGCTCGGCGACGTGGCTTTCGAACTGGCCGGCACTGACGAAGTACACGGTGCGCACGCGCCGGCCGCGCTTGAGCACACGCTCGGCGGGAGCGGTGAAGTGGATCGCCAGAGTCATCGCCAGGTCGTGCAGCACCGCTTCCGGCACCCCGTCCAGCGCCGGCACCGCCTTGATCCGGCTCTCGATGCCGCTCTTGAGGTTGAAGCGCAGGCGACGCTCCAGCCGGTGCCGCCTGGCCTCCACGCCGCGATACAGCTCGGCGTGCAGCTCCTCGCTGATCAGGCTCTCGTTCAGCAGCTCGTCGTACTGCTCGCCTTCCAGACGAAGCGCCACCTGTCGCAGCATCCGGCTTTCCAGCGCCTCGGTGTAGCCCTGGTAGTGCAGGCGCATGGTGCCGATCGCCTCCTGCAGCAGCTTCTGCTGGCGCTCCAGCACCTCCGACACGATGTCCGCCAGGCGGACGCCCAGCGTCGGCTCCACGCGGCGGCGCATGTAGCGGGTGAGCGACAAGGATACGAGATGCGCGATCATCAGCATCTCGAACCGCTCCATCATGCAGTACATCAGAGGCGCGTCGAGGCGCAGCCGGTGGTGCACGGTCTGCGCCACCCGGAAGCGCCAGCTCGGGCTCAGCCGGCGGCGGACGGCGCGGACGTAGCCGAACCGCCCTTCCGCCCGGGCACCGTCGATCATCGCCTCCGCGGTGCGGAGCAGCTGCTCCATCACCCGGCGCGAGATGCCGCGTATGCGGAACAGGTCGAGCAGGATGGAGCGCTCGTGGTTGGCGATGGTGATGAGCGCCAGCGTCACCCGCTGCCGCTCGCCGAGCGCGGTGTGGAAGGTGTTGGCCGCCCGCTCCTCGGCAATGCGTCGCTCCAGCACCTCCATCACGTGACGGGTGGCGTGGGACGGGAAGCCGAACTCGCCGGCGATGCGCCGGGTGCGCTCGCGCACCTCGCCCAGCCCGATGCCCAGCACCTGGTGACGCAGCGCCTGGTCGATCGGCGACAGCTGGTCGAGCCGCAGCCGCACCACCAGGAAGCGCAGCGTGGTGCCGTTCAGGAACAGGGTGAGCAGCACGAAGCCGGTGGCGACGATGCCGACGAACCGCGCGACCGGCGCCGACACGTGCGGGTTCTCCGTCACCGCCAGCGCCAGCGCCAGGGTGATGGCGCCGCGCAGGCCGCCCCACACCATGGTCGCCTTGAACCGGGTCGGCACCGGCGGCGACAGCCGGGTCGCGGCCAGGATCGGCAGCAGCCCGAAGATCACCGTGGCACGGGCGGCCATTCCCGCGGCAACCGTGATCCCGATCAGCACCAGGTCCCAGCGGGTCATGCCGACCAGCAGGCGCGGCACCAGCATGGAGGCCAGGAGGAACACGAGCGAGCCGGCCCAGAACACCAGCTGTTCCCACAGCTCCTCCAGGAAGCGCCAGGTCTGCGGGCGCAGCGTGGACGGGCCGTAGACGGACAGCGTCAGCCCGGCCGCCGCGGTGGCGACCACGCCGGAAAAGCCGAACACCTGGTCGCACACGATGTAGGCGACGTAGGGGAGCGCCAGGGTCAGCGTGACCTCGGCCGCAGGCGTGCCGCCGACAAAGGCGATCATGGCCAGCGTCAGCCGTCCCAGCACCACGCCCACCGCCACCGCGCCACCGAACGAGACCACGAAGTCGATCACCGCGTGCCCGACGGAGATGTGCGCGTCGCTTGTCAGCGCCGGCAGCAGGATGCCGAAGATCGAGATCGCGGCGGCGTCGTTCAGGAGCGCCTCGCCCTCGACCAGGCGGGTGAGCCGGGTCGCGGCGCCGATCTCGCGGAAGATCCCGGCGACCGCGCTCGGGTCGGTGTTGGCGACGATGGCGCCGAGCGTGAAGCAGACCACCAGCGGCATGCCCGCCACCGGGTACAGCGCGAAGCCGATCGCCGCCGTGCTGGCCACCACCGCCACCACCGCCAGCAGCAGCACCGTGGCGGTCTCGTGCGCCAGCCGGCGCACGTCGATGGCCAGCGCGCCCTGGAACACCAGGATCGGCAGGAAAATCAGCAGGAACGCCTCGCTGTCCACGGGGAAGTCGAGCAGGGTGCGGGCGGCGCCGTTGAACGCGTCGGTGGCCGGCGTGCGCAGCAGCACGTCGGCGGCGCCGCCGAGCAGGATCCCCACCAGGGCCAGCAGCACCGTTTCCGGCAGCTGCAGCCGGCGCGCGATCGGCTGCACCGCGCTGACCAGCACCAGCAGCAGGGCGATCGCGAGCAGCACAGCAGGCAGTCCCGTGACCATCATGCGCCTGCCTCCCGGCTGCCGGTATGAGGCGGCCATCCTGCCACGTCCATGCAGTCGGTGCATGACATCGCGGCAAGGATGCGCGGCAGGCGTGACACCGGCTTCGTCGTCCGAAGACGGGTCGGAGTGGCTGGAGGGCCTTACGGGAGCCGACACCCGGCTCGTGACTGTGCCGGCTAGGTTGCCGGGACTGGCGGAAAGCGGTCCTTCGGGTCGGCCACACCACCGCGAGAACGTCCGGGTCGATGGCCTGCTGCCGGAAGACACGGGTCAGCCGATCCAGCGGGGGCCAAGGGCTGCGTCGCCCCGCGGCTGCACGGCAACGCACAGACGGCGGACGGTGCCCGGGTTGCCACGCCGGTGACGCGTCGCGCACCCGGCGTCCAGTGGTTCAGCCGGTCGGCGCCGTCCCGTCCCGCCGAGGAGCGGACATTCTGAACGGCGGGACGGGCGGCTCGGTCCTCGGCTTCAGCAACCAGCCGGTCCCGGAGGTCGCTCAAGAAGCTCCTTCAACAAGGCCGCCATGACCTCCGGCCTCTCGATGGGAGGAAGGTGGCCGCAGTCGGGAACGACGTGGAGCGTCGATCCGGGCGTGAGGACGTGGATTTCCCGGGACGACCCGAGGGGCGTCATCCGGTCCTCCCGACCGACGATCACCGCGACAGGAACCGCGATGCCCGGCAGCAGCCTGCGCAGGTCGCCGCGTGCCATCACCGCGCGGTTCTGCCGGATGTAGGCCCCGGAACCGACCCTCACGCTCATCTCCAGCAGCTCGTCGCGCACGTCTTCCGGCGCCGATGGATGGACAAGCGAGCCGAGGTTGCGCTGCGCCAGCCGCCTGAAGTCGCCGCTCGTTCCGACGACGACGTTGGCCAGACGACGGAGCATCTTTTTTCCGAACGTGTCCGGCCGCGCGATCGTGTCCACAAGCGCCAGCCGGGTCACGCGCTCCGGCGCGATCCTCATCAGTTCCAGCGCCACCATTCCGCCCATCGAGACGCCGGCCAGGCCGAAATCCTGCGGTGCCCGGTCGAGGATGCGGCGCGCCATTCCCGCCAGGGTGTCGTCGCTGAGCGTATCGCCGACGATGCAGCGGACCTCGCCGCCCAACGCGGCGATCGTCCGTCGCCAGACGGCCGCGTCGCTGCCGAGCCCCGGGACCAGAACAAGGGTTTGCGTCGCCATGTGAGCCATCTTGACCCGGAGGCGCTGGCCTTACACCTTCAACCACGGTTGAAGGTCAAGCCCATGCGCATCGGCGAGCTGGCGAGACGGGCCGGCGTAAGCACGTCGAAGATCCGCTTCTACGAAGCCCGTGGCCTCCTGTCCCCTGCCGCGCGGCTTGCAAACGGCTATCGTGACTATGAAGATCAGGCCCTTCAGGTCGTCAGCTTCATCGGTCGCGCGCAGAGCCTCGGCTTCACCCTTCGCGACGTCGCCACGCACTTGCGCTCGCCCGAGGGCAACGGGCGCAAGGACAGGCTGCAGGCTCGGCTCGAAGCCAAGCTCGCGGAACTGGACGCTCACATGGATGAGGTGCGGACCCGCCGCGCGACGATCTCGGCCATCATCGCGGAGGTGAGACGGTCGCGCCGGTCAGGCGAAGACCGTTGACCGCACGAAGGTCGGCATCGGATCGGTTTCGACGATGCCGCCAAGGCCGTTCCCGATCGCCGACAACTGCCCGTCAGGTCCGCGACACGCCATGGACACGTCTGGGGATCGACCCGGTCGCTTCGATCCAGGCGCGCGCCCGTGCTTCCGGCTCCGGATCCGCCACCACGTCGGACACCACGGCCACCGCGTCGGCGCCGGCCTGGAGGCAGGACGGCGCCCGTTGCAGGGTGATGCCGCCGATCGCCACCAGCGGGACCGCGCCGAGGCGGCGCTTCCAGTCGCCGATCCGCTGGAGGCCCTGCGGCGCCCACGGCATCTTCTTCAGCGTGGTCGGCCAGATCGGTCCCAGCGCCACGTAGTCCGGCGCCACGGACAGGGCGCGGTCGAACTCGGCGTCGGAATGGGTGCTGATCCCCAGCCTGATCCCGGCGCGTCGGATCGCCGGAAGGTCGGCGGCGTCGAGGTCCTCCTGGCCGAGGTGGAGGAAGCCGATCTTCTCGTCGATCGCCGCCTGCCAATGATCGTTCAGCACCAGGCAGGCGCCGTGATGGTCGCAGGCGGCCTTCGCCGTGCGGATCTGGTCGCGCAGCGCCGGGCCGTCGGGCGACTTGTTCCGGAGCTGGACCAGCCGTGCGCCGACCACCGCCATCCGACGCACCCAGTCGGCGCTGTCCACCACCGGATAGAAGCGGCCCGGCAGGGACGGCATCACACGAAGGCCCGGCCCAGCACCGGGGTCGACGGGCTCGCCATCTCGCGCGGCTCCATCGGGTCGGCCAGGCGCGCCGCCTGCCCGGCCTCGATCGCCAGCCGGAAGGCGCGCGCCATCGCCACCGGGTCGCCGGCCTGCGCCACTGCGCTGTTCAGCAGGATCGCGTCGTAGCCCATCTCCATCGCGGCGGCCGCCTGGCTCGGCAGCCCGATCCCGGCATCCACCACCAGCGGCACCTCCGGGAAGTGCGCGCGCAACGCGCGCAGCGCCCAGGGGTTGTTCAGGCCGCGGCCGGAGCCGATCGGCGCGCCCCACGGCATCAGCACCTCGCAGCCGGCGCGGAGCAGCCGCTCGGCCACCACCAGGTCCTCGGTGGTATAGGGGAACACCCGGAAGCCATCCTCGGTCAGGATCCGGGCCGCCTCGACCAGGCCGAACACGTCCGGGGTCAGCGTGTCGCTCTCGCCGATCACCTCCAGCTTGATCCAGTCGGTGCCGAACACCTCGCGCGCCATCTGCGCGGTGGTCACGGCTTCGCGCACCGAGTGGCAGCCGGCGGTGTTGGGCAGCACGCGGACGCCGAGGCCGCGGATCAGCGACCAGAAGCTCTGCCCGGCAGTCACCCCTCCCTGGGCCGACGATCCTTCGCGTCGCAGCGACACCGTCACCAGCTCGGTGCCGGACGCACGTACCGCCTCGGCCAGCACGTCGGGTGACGGATACTGCGCGGTGCCCAGCATCAGCCGCGAACGCAGCTCGGTGTCGTAGAACAGCATGGTCAGCCTCCCTGCATCGGTGCCAGGATCTCCACCGCGCTGCCTTCCGCAAGGGCCAGGGCGGCACGGCGGGCGGCGGGCACGAAGTCGCCATCCACTGCGGTTGCGACGCGCAGGCTGCCGTAGCCGAGCTCCGTCAGCGCCGCCTCCAGGGTCGCGGCGACGACGTCGCGATCCTCGCCATTGACCCGTATCCTCATCCCACCCTCCGGCGACCCGCATCCTACAGGAACCACGTCACGACGAGGCCACCCGCAGCGATGAATGTGATGCCGTTGGTGGTCCATCCAAGCAGGTTGGTCAGGCGCCCGTTCACCCGGTCGCCCATCACGGCGCGATCGTTGGTCATCAGCAGCATCATGAACAGCAGCGGCGGCACCGAGAACCCCTGCACCACGCCGGACCAGACCAGCGCCCGCATCGGGTTGAAGCCGAGAAAGTTCAGCGTGACCGCGACCAGGGTGGTCAGCGCGATGATGGCGTAGAACAGCTTCGCCTGGTGCAGCGGGGCGTTCAGGCTGCCGGGACGGCCGACGCTCTGCACCAGGTCGTAGGCGGCGCCGGTGGTCATCACCGGCACCGCCAGGAAGCCGACGCCGACGACGCCGAGCGCGAACAGCAGCTTGGCCGCCGGGCCGGCCAGCGGCTCGAGTGCCGCCGCGGCGTCGGCGGCGCTGTTGACGTCGGTGTGGCCGGCGGCGTGCAGGGTGGCGCCGGTGGACAGGATGATGAAGTACAGGATCACGTTGGAGAACAGCATGCCGACCATCACGTCGCGTCGGGTGCGGGCAAGCTCGGCGTCGGAGGCGCCCTTACGCTGCCAAAGCTCGGTGCGGCCCTCCTCGATCTGCTCCTCGACCTCCTGATTGGACTGCCAGGTGTAGATGTAGGCCGACAGCGAGGTGCCGATGCAGGCGACGACCAGCGACAGGAAGCCGGCGTCGAACCGCACCTGCGGCACGAAAGTGCCGCGCAGCACGGCGAGCAGGTGCGGGTGGGCCAGCACCGCCGACGCGACATAGGCGAACAGGGCCAGCGCCAGCCAGCGGAAGATGCTGCGCAGCAGGGCGTAGGAGCCGAA
>CALMVN010000026.1:0-12375 GCA_937873225.1 uncultured Acetobacteraceae bacterium | reverse complement strand
AGCCCGTACTTGGCGCCGACGCTGGCATAGGTGCCGATCGCCGAGGGGTCGTCGTCCGCGGCGCCGGTGACGATGCCGGAGCCGAGCAGCCGCAGCAGGCCACCACGGGGCGCCGGTGCGGGCCGCGCCGCCGGGCGCGGCTGAAGCAGGTCGGGCGGCTGGTCCGGCATCGGCATTCCTTCCTGCGCGCCCGTCAGGACGGTCGCCGGTCCCGGGCCCTGCGCCGGATGGTCAGGCGGGCCGCGGTCCGAGCAGCGCGTCGGCCAGCCGGACCGCCAGCGCCGGCGCCAGCAGGTAGCCGTGCCGGAACATGCCGTTGACGTGCACGATGTCGCCGGCAGTGTCGAGGCGCGGCATGTTGTCGCCGAAGGAGGGGCGCAGGTCGGCGGCGATCTCCAGGATCTCCGCCTCGGCGAGGGCGGGATGCAGGGCGAAGGCGGCGCTCATCAGCTCCATCATCGAGCGCAGCCGCGGCGGCCCGCGTTCCTCGCTCTCGATCATGGTGGCGCCGAGCATGAACACGCCGTCGTCGCGCGGCACGAGGTAGACGGGGTACCGCGGGTGCAGCAGCCGTATCGGCCGGTGCAGGGCGACGCCATGGGCGCGCATCAGCAGCATCTCGCCGCGCACGCCGCGCAGGGCCGGCAGCACCGCCTGCGCAGCGATGCCGCGTGCGTCCACCACCCGGTCGAACCGGCCGGGCGGCAGGTCCGGCTGGCGGAGGATGACGCGGCCGCCAAGCGCCCCGAGCCGCTCCGCCAGCGCGGGGAGCGCGCGACGGGGATCGAGGTGGGCCTCGCCGGGGAAGAACAGCCCGCGGCCGAAGCGGCCGTCCAGCTCCGGTTCCAGCGCGGCGATCCCTGCCCCGTCGAGGGTCTGGTGGCCGGTGGTGCGGCGGGCCATGCGGTTGAGCTCGCCGGCGTCCCGACCCAGCGCCAGCACCAGCGTGCCGGCGGCGCGCGTGTCCGGCACCTGCCGGCGCCACCAGTCCAGCGACGGCAGCGCCATCTCCGTCAGGCCGGGCGGCGCGTTCTCGGCCTCGCACCAGGGGGCGAGCATGCCGCCGGCCTTCCAGGAGGCGCCGGAGCCGATCGCCGGCCCCGCCTCGGCCAGCGTCACCGCGACGCCCCGCTCGGCGAGCGTCACCGCGCAGCAGAGCCCGGCGACGCCGCCGCCGCGCACCAGCACCGAGAGCGGCGTGGTCATGGTGCCGGGCGTGCGCCGTCGAGGCCGAGGTGGCGGAACACCGCGATCTCGCCGTTGCCGCAGAAATCGTCCTCGACCGAGAGCGCCGCCATCAGCTCCGGCGACAGCCGGATGCGTCGGTCGCGCACGGCCTGCAGCATCGCCGTCGCCGCCTCGGGCCGGAAGGACAGGTCGAGCAGGTCCGGCCCCCAGCAGCGGATCAGCGTCAGCGCGTACTCCTCCACGCCGTCGTAGATGCGCTCCAAGGTTGGGAACACGTCCTGCGACAGGCCGTCGTGGCGGAACAGCGGCTTTGCCGGGACCGCAGAGTCGTCGTAGCCGACCACCTGGCCGTGCGGGGCGGTCAGGAACGCTTCCAGCATCAGGCCATAGCCGCCGGTGAAGTCGGCGACGTTGCCGTCGGCGAAGGCGCCGAAGGCGTGGCCGCCGCCCGCGCGCACCTGAGCCGCGTCGTGCGACACGCCCATGTAGAGCCCGATCAGGGGCCGGCCGAGCGCCGTCTGGATCGCGCTCTGCATGGTGCCGCTGTAGCCCACGTCGACGAAGCCGAGCGGGCCGGGTTCGGTCAGGCCGACCTGTTCGGCGTAGGCGGAAAAGGCGCGCAAGGCGCGCGCGCCGTGTGCCGCGATCCCGTCGCCCATCAGCTCGATCATGCAGCGCACGAGGTCGGCGTCGCGGGGGAAGCTGACCGGGTGGTGCCGGTGGCCGAGGGCGGCGTCCGGCACGAAGCCGAGCCGGGCCAGCAGGAACGCTTGGAGCGAGCCGTTGAACCCGGCGCCGCGCAGCACCGCGTCCGGGTCGAGCCCCCGCCCCTGCGCCGCCGCCAGGGCCGCGCGGCGCGAGCAGTGCAGGTAGGCGGAGGGAGGCAGGTCGGTCCGGACGCTGGCCTCGCGCACCGCGTCGTAAAGCCGCTTCAGGAACCAGCCCTCTCGGGACACGAAGAACAGCCGCCGCATGTGGCGCAGCGTCGGGTGCCGCGCCAGCCAGGCGACAAAGGCGAACACGAGCGGCCCGAACAGCACCGCCCCCGCCTGCTCCGGCTCGCGCAGCACCAGGGACGGGTCGACCGGGTCGAGATAGGGCGAGTTGAACAGCCGGTCGGCGACCGGGCCCAGCAGGATGTCGTCGCCGAGCGTCCGCTCGCCACCCGGACCCAGCCCGTAGAACTCGAACAGGGCGGCGGGGCTGAGGACGTGGAAGTGGCGGATGCCGTGGTCGGCGGTGCCCTGGATGTCGGACTGCTCGTTGTCGCCGACATGCAGCAGCCGGGGCGCCGCTCCGGCCTCGCCCTGCTCCTGCGTCGCCACGATCGGCCACAGGTCGCCGCGGTCCTTGCGGGCGCGGCGCTGCGACGACAGGTAGACCTCGTCCACCGCGATGCCGGACTGCGCCAGCGCGGCATCGAACGCCCGGCGTGGCAGGTAGCTGTCGCTGGTCGCGACGACGCGTCGTCCGGTGCGCCGAGCGTGGTCCAGCGCCTCCATCATGACGGCGCGCGGGCGAAGCGCGCGGCGGTCGAGCGCCACCTCCTCGTGATGGACGAAGTCGATCGCCTGCGGGCTCCAGGACGGGGCGGCGTCGGCGGCGACGCCAGCGTAGATCTCGTCGAGGTCGACGTCGCCCGCCGCACCCGGCGCCAGCCGCGCCGCCGCCTCCGCGGCCGTGCGGCGCGCGACGAAACCGTCCGCGCCGGGGTGGCGGCGCGCCACCTGCAGTTCCAGGAAGCGGTGCACCGCGTCGGGCCGGAGGCAGATCCGGGTCAGCAGCGTGTCGAACACGTCGAACGAGACCGTGTCCACCTGGCGGATCGTGTCCAGCAAGCCGGCATGGGAGGCACGCCGGTACTGCTCCATGTTGCGGCTGCTCCAGCCGGGTCGGCACAGCCCGCGCTCGTAGTCGAGCTCGGCGAAGCCGTAGCCGGCCTCCTGCGCCACCAGCACGATCACCCGCTCGATGGCGTGCATGATCGTGCCATCGGTCTGGCCGAGCTCGGGGGGAAAGTCGTCGGTTGTCCACGAATAATCAAGGAGTTTGGCGATCGCCTTCGTGCGGGCCCAGAACATGCCGCCGACGGGGTAGTCCAGCATGCCGTCCGGCACCGTCCTGCGCAGGCCGAGCCGGTCGAACAGCGGCTGCGCGAGGTGGCGGTTGGACAGCCAATGGTAGCCCCAGTAGCGCATCTCTTCGCCCGGCGACGCGGTCAGCACGCCGAGGGACGGGTCGTGCACGAAGCGCTGGATCAGGCCGCTGACCACCGGTTGCGCCGGCAGCAGCGTGCGCAGCAGGACGTGCCGCCAGCCCGTCTGCTCCGCACCGCGATAGGCGGACTTCTTGGTGTGGAGGTGCAGCACGAGGTCGTGGGCGGCGACGGCGTGGCGCAGGCCCACCAGGAAGGGGCCGAAGTTGCGGCCGCGGTTCTCGGCGACGTGCACCAGCAGGGACGCGTCGAGCGCGTGCGATGCGAACCCGGCCTCGATCAGCTCCGCCTTTTCCGGCTCGTCGATAGTGACGAGCAGGGAAAAGCGGTAGGGCAGCATCGCCAGGGCGGCGCAGATCTCGCCCCACAGCTCGACGTGGAAGACGTGCGCCACCACGGCGACCGTCGGCTGGCGCGACGGGGCGGGCAGCGACACGAGGCGCTCGACAGGGCGCCCGAACGGGTCCCACGGCGGGTCGCTCAGCACCGAGACCGGTCGGTGTCCCTCGGCGATCCCGCGCTGGAGGTAGTGGGTGAGCGGGTCGTCGAACCCCGGGCGCAGGTGCCAGGCCTGCCGCAGGTAGTCGGCGACGTCGAACAGCGGCCCCGGCATGGCCTGGGCGCGGACGCCGCAGGCCAGGTAGTGCTCGAGCGGGTCGAGGTCGCTGTGCCGGGCCGGCGGGTGGTGCCGGACGTACCAGTCGGGGTCGAACAGGCCGGAGCCAGCGACCAGCGCGCGCCTGCGCTCGATCCCCTGGCGCCGGACGATCGCTTCCTGCCGTTCCCGGTCATCGGCGATCGGATCGGGGCCGGGCGGCAGGCGGTTCATGGCGGGAGGCTACCACCGGCGGGGCGGCAGGTCGAAGCCCGCTGCCGCGGCGGCCGGTCGTGCGGGATCGAGGCGCCGACCTACCGGGTCTTCGGCCTCGCCCCGGCCGGACCTGCCGCGATGAGCTGGTCGATCCCGTTCAGGAAGGCCTTCAGCACGGCGGACGGGTTGTCGGGCCGGTAGCCGACCGCGAGGTCGATGGTCGGCGGCCTGCCCTTCAGCGGCCGGCTCGCCACCGACCACGGGATCAGCGGCTCGACATAGGTCGGCAGCAGCGCGATGCCGCGGGTCGAGGCGACGAGGGAAAGGCCGGTCCCGAAATTGTCGATGCGGTAGCTGGGCTCGATCGCGACCCCGTTCTGGCGGAGGTAGCGATCCACCACGTCGCGCAGGACGTGGGGAACGTTCGAGAAGCCGATGAAGACCTCGTCCTCCAGGTCGCGGGGAGCGATGGCGTCCTGCCTGGCCAGGCGGTGGTCGCTCGGCAGGATGGCGACCAGCGGCTCCCTGGCGATCACGCGGTACTCCACGCCGGGCCGCGGCTCGATCCGGAGGAAGCCGAGATCGAGCTCTCCGCGCTGCAGCGCGTCGGCGATCTCGATCGAGTGCAGGCTGATGACCTTGAACTCGATCCTCGGCAGGTCGGCGTGCAGGACCCGCGTGACGTGCGGCAGCCAGTCGACCTCCTGGCCGGTGATGAAGCCGACCGAGAAGGCCGCCCGGGCCGGCCTCGCCGCGCGCCGGGCCGCCTGGACCGCTTCCGCCGCCTGGCCCAGTGCCAGCCGCGCGTGGTCGAGGAAGACGCGGCCGGACGGGGTCAGCGTCATGCCGCGCGCGCCGCGCGTGAAGAGCCGGACGCCGACCTCGAGCTCGAGGTCCCGCAGCTGCCGGCCCAGCGAGGGCTGCGCCGTGTGCAGCCTCCGCTCCGCCGCGACGGTGACGCTGCCTTCCTCCGCCACGGCGACGAAATAGCGGAGGTGGCGCAGCTCCATCCGATCCATGCCCGGCAGGTCTGGCTGGACGATATACAAAGTCTTTCCCGCGGCCGCAACGAACGCCTAGATCTTCCGCACCGAACGGAAACAGCGTTGCTGGCACGGGAGGAAAGGCTTCTTCGACAACAGCCGGTCGTTCGTGATGCGACGGCAATGCGGCGAGGCGATGTCCTGCAAGGTTGCTTCCGCATCACGCCGATGCCCGAACCCCTGGATCGGGTGCAGGTGGCATCGGCATCCGACCTCCGGAAACTCCGTCAACCAACGAAGGAATATCAAACATGACGAACCTGACAGGCAAGACCGCCCTCGTGACCGGGGGATCCCGCGGCATCGGCGCCGCGATCGCCAGGCGGCTGGCCGCCGAGGGCGCCAACGTGGCGATCACCTACACCCAGGGCGCGGCCGCCGCGGCGGAGGTGGTGAGCGCGATCGAGGGGGCCGGCGGCCACGCGATCGCGATCCAGGCGGATGCCGCCGACGCGAAGGCGGTCACCGGCGCGGTGGAGAAGGCCGTTTCCACCTTCGGCCGGCTCGACGTGCTGGTGAACAACGCCGGCACCGCCATCCCGAAGCCGTTCGAGGAAACGACGCTCGACGAGATGGACCGGGTGATCGACATCAACCTGCGCGGCGTGTTCGTCGCCACGCAGGCCGCCCTCAGGCATCTGCAGGACGGCGGCCGCATCATCACCATCGGCTCCAGCGTCGGGGAGCGCCTGGCGGTGCCGGGCCTGGTGGCCTACGCCGCGACCAAGGGTGCGGTGAAGATGTTCACGCAAGGCCTGTCGCGCGAGGTCGGGATACGCGGCATCACGGTCAACAACGTCCAGCCGGGCCCGATCGACACCGAGCTCAACCCCGCCTCCGGCGACTGGGCGACGCCGCAGATCGCGGGCACGGCGCTGAAGCGCTACGGCCACGTCGAAGACATCGCCGCGATGGTGGCGTTCGTCGCCGGGCCGGAGGCCAGCTACATCACGGGCGCAAACCTCACCGTCGACGGCGGCACCAACGCCTGAGCAGGAGCAGAGCCATGGCCAGCTGTAACGGGAAGACCGCCCTCGTCACCGGCGCGTCGCGCGGCATCGGCCGGGCGGCTGCCCTGGCCCTGGCCGAGGCGGGTGCCCAGGTCCTCGTCCACTATGGAAGGAACGCCGAGGAGGCGGAGGCGGTGGTGGAGCGGATCCGGGCGGCCGGCGGCCGCGCGCAGGGGATCGGCGTCGACCTCGCGCTGCCGGACGGACCGGCGGAGCTCGCCCGTCGGGTGCGCGCGATCGCTGGCGAGCGGCTCGACATCCTCGTCGCCAATGCCGGCATCAGCAAGTCGGCGTCGATCGAGGACACGACGATCGCGGACTTCGACGCCCTGTTCGCGGTCAACGTCCGCGCGCCGTTCTTCCTGGTGCAGCAGCTGCTGCCGATCCTGCAGGACGGTTCGAGCGTGATCTTCACCTCGTCGCTGGTGGCGCACGCCGCGGTCGGCTCGTTGCCGGCCTACGCCGCGACGAAGGGCGCGATCGACACCCTGGTCAGGCACTTCGCCGCCATCCTCGGGCCACGCGGCATACGCGTGAACGCGGTTGCCCCGGGGGTGGTCGAGACCGACATGTCGAGCTTCGCCAAGACCGAGGCGGGTCGCGACTACGCGCTCGGGTTCCAGGCGCTCAAGCGCATCGCGCAGCCCGACGACGTCGCCGGCGCCATCACCTTTCTGGCCTCCGACGCGGCGCGCTGGGTGTCCGGCGACACGCTTAGGGTCGATGGCGGGTCGAAGCTGTGACCGGTGTCACCTGCGACGCCGGACACGCCGAAGACCGCGTTCGACCACCGACCTGACCGAGGAACTTCCCATGGCTGACCGTCTCGTCAAGATTCCCGATCGTGACCATCCCATCACCATCATCCGCAACGGACGCCGGGTGACGGTGTCCGTGGGCGGCAGGACGATTGCCGACACTACAAGCGCGCTGACGCTGCGCGAGGCCGACTATCCTGCGGTCCAGTACATTCCGCGTCGGGACGTGGACCTGACTGCGCTCGACAGGACCGGCACGCACACCTACTGCCCCTACAAGGGCGAGGCATCCTACTTCAGCATTCCGGCAGGCGGCGCGCGTTCGGTGGATGCGGTCTGGACCTACGAAGATCCTTATGGAAGCGTCGCCGCCATCAAGGATCATCTCGCCTTCTATCCGGATCGTGTCGACGCGATCGAGGAACACGCGGACTGAGCATCGCGGGGAACGGGCGCAGCCGGATCCGGCCGACGGCTGCGGCCGTTCCGTCAGCACGCGATCCGCTGCATCCCCGCGCACACCTCGAACCCGTCCGACCGCGCCACCGCCACCAGCGTCATCCCCGCCTGCTCCGCCACGCGCAGCGCCAGCGCGGTCGGCGCCGACACCGCGACCAGCACCGGGGCGCCCATGATGGACGCCTTCTGCACCAGCTCGATCGAGATGCGACTGGTCATCACCACGATCCCGTCCGACGCCATCCGCCCGGACGCGGCCAGCGCGCCGTGCAGCTTGTCGAGCGCGTTGTGGCGGCCGACATCCTCGCGCAGGACGACGAGCCCGTCGCGCTCGGTCCAGAACCCGGCGGCGTGCACCGCGTGGGTGCGCCGGTTCAGCGCCTGGGCCGGGCGCAGTGACTCCATCGCCGCCTGCACCGCTTCCGGGGTGTAGCGCCGCCCATCCGGCACCGGGCGCGGCGGCCGCAGCGCCGCGTCCAGGCTTTCCAGCCCGCACATCCCGCAGCCGGTCGGCCCGGCGACGTGGCGGCGGCGGGCGTCCAGCGTCCGCATCTGCACCTCGCCCACCCACAGGCGCAGCTCGATGCCGCGCGGCGGCGCGTCGGGTTCGGACCGCAGCAGCACCGTCTCGATCTCCTCGATCTCGCTGACGGAGCCGACGATCTCCTCGGACAGGCTGAAGCCGCGGGCGAAGTCGTCGAGATCGAGCGGGGTCGCCATCATCACCGCATGGGAGGTGCGGTTGAAGGAGATTGCCACCGGCATCTCCTCAGGCACCTCGCGGGTGCCGGTGGTGAACGCGCCGTCACGCCAGCTCAGGCGCTCGATCCGCCGGACCGGATCGACCGCCTCCACCACGGACGCCTATTCCACCGTCACCGACTTCGCCAGGTTGCGCGGCTGGTCCACGTCGGTGCCCTTCAGCAGCGCCACCTCGTAGGCCAGCATCTGCACCGCGATGCTGTGCAGGATGGGTGCCGTGAACGCGTGCGCCTCCGGCAGCACGATCAGCTGCTCCGCCACGCGTTCCATGCGCGCGGCACCCGCCGGGTCGGTGAACAGCAGCAGCCGTCCGCCGCGGGCACGGGCCTCCTGCAGGTTGGACGCGGTCTTGTCGAACAGGCGGCCCGACGGCGCACTCGCCACCACCGGCACGGTGCGGTCGATCAGCGCGATCGGCCCGTGCTTCATCTCGCCGGCGGCATAGGCCTCGGCGTGGATGTAGGTGATCTCCTTGAGCTTGAGCGCGCCTTCCAGCGCCACCGGAAAATGCGCGCCGCGGCCGAGATACAGCACGTCGCGCGCCTCCGCGACCACCGCGGCGGCGTCGCGGATCGCGGGCTGGAGCGCGAACAGCTCCGCCGCCCGGCCGGGCAGGTCGAGCAGCGCCTGGACCAGCTCCTCCTCACGCGCTTCCGTTAGGGTGCCGCGGGCGCGGCCGGTGGCGATCGCCAGGCACGCCAGCACCGACAGCTGTGCCGTGAACGCCTTGGTGCTGGCGACGCAGATCTCGGGGCCGGCCACGGTGTCCAGCACCAGGTCGCTTTCCCGCGCCATGGTGCTCTCGGCGACGTTCAGCACCGACAAGACGTGCTGGCCGCCGGCGCGCAGGCTGCGAAGGGCTGCCAGCGTGTCCGCCGTCTCGCCGGACTGGCTGATCAGCAGGCCGAGCCCGCCCTGGGCCAGCGGCGGCTCGCGGTAGCGCAGCTCGGAGGCAACGTCGGCGTCGACCGGGATGCGCGCCTCGGATTCAAGCCACCAGCGCCCGATCATCCCGGCATAGAACGCCGAGCCGCAGGCGGTGACGGTGATGCGCGGCACGGTGCGGAGGTCGAACGGCAGCTCCGGCAGCACCACCCGGCGGGTGGCCGGGTCGATCATCCGCTGCAGGGTCTGTCCGATCACCAGCGGGTGCTCGTGCAGCTCCTTTTCCATGTAGTGCCGGTAGCCGTCCTTGCCGATGGCACCCCCCGGCAGCGCGCTCTGCCGGATCTCGCACGGCACCGGCTCGCCGGCGGCGTCGAACATCTCCGCGCCCGAGCGCGACACCACCGCCCAGTCGCCGTCGCGCAGGTAGGCGATGCGTCGGGTCAGCGGCGCCAGCGCCAGGCTGTCGGAGCCGAGGAACATCTCGTCCTCGCCGAAGCCGACCGCGAGCGGCGCGCCGTGACGGGCGCCGATCATCAGCTCCGGTTGGCCGGCAAAGATCATCGCCAGCGCGTAGGCGCCGTTCAGCCGCTTCAGACAGGCATGCGCGGCCTCGCGCGGCGCCATGCCCAGCTTGAGGTTGAGGTCGACCAGCTGCGCCACCGTCTCGGTGTCGGTCTCGGTGGAGAACACCTGGCCGCATTCCTCCAGCTCGGCGCGCAGCTCGGCGTGGTTCTCGATGATGCCGTTATGCACCACCGACACGCGGTCGGTGCCGTGCGGATGGGCGTTGCCCTCGGTCGGCGCGCCGTGCGTCGCCCAGCGGGTGTGGCCGATCCCGGTCACGCCCGGCAGCGGGCGCCGCTCCAGCACCTCGCCCAGCCGGTCGAGCTTGCCCTCGGCGCGGCGGCGCTCGATGTGCCCGTTCAGCAAGGTGGCGATGCCGGCGGAGTCGTAGCCGCGATATTCCAGCCGCCGCAGCGCGTCGAACAGGAGCGGCGCCGCCTCCCGCGAGCCGACGACGCCGACGATTCCGCACATCAGTCCTTCTCCCGTTTCGGCCGCGCCCGCAGGGTGGCACGCAGGGTGGCACCCCGGCCCGGCTTGGTATCCTGTCTCGCCCGCCCGAACGCCAGCGCGTCCGCAGGCACCGCGTCGGTGATCGTGCTGCCGGCGGCGACGAAGGCGCGGTCGCCGAGCGACACCGGCGCCACCAGGGTGGCGTTGGAGCCGACGAACACGTCCGTGCCGATCGCGGTACGGTGCTTGGAGGTGCCGTCGTAGTTGCAGGTGATGGTGCCGGCGCCGATGTTGCTTCCCGGCCCGATCGCGGCGTCGCCCAGGTAGGCCAGGTGGTTGGCCTTGGCGCCCCTGCCGAGCCGGGTCGCCTTCAGCTCGACGAAGTTGCCGACATGCGCCGCGTCCTCCACCACCGTGCCGGGACGCAGCCGGGCATAGGGACCGACCAGCGCCCCCTCGCCCACCGTGGCGCCCTCCAGATGACTGAAGGCGCGGATTTCGCTGCCGGCGCCCACGGTCACGCCGGGACCGAACACCACGTTCTGGTGCACGGTGACGTCGGGGCCGAGCACCGTGTCGGCGCACAGGAACACCGTGTCCGGCGCCAGCAGGGTGGCGCCGTTCTCCATTGCCCGCAGCCGCAGCCGGCGCTGCACCGCGGCCTCCGCCTCGGCCAGCTCGGCGCGCGAGTTGATGCCGCGCAGCTCCTCCTCCGGCGCCTCGACATGGCGCACCACGGCGCGCTCGGCGGCGGCGATCGCCACCACGTCGGTGAGGTAGTACTCGCCCTTGGCGTTGTCGTTGCGCACCTGCCTGAGCCAGCGGGCGAAGTCATCCGCGTCGGCGCACAGCACGCCCGCGTTGCACAGGCCGATGGCGCGCTCCTCGGTTGTCGCGTCCGCCCACTCGACGACCCGGCGCACCGTTCCGCCGCCGGCGCCGTCCGGCTCCGTCACCAGCCGGCCGTAGCGGGCCGGGTCCCGCGGCCGCATCGCCAGCAGCGCGAGGGCGGTGCCGTCCTGCCGACGGCACGCGACCAGGCGGGACAGCGTGTCGGGCGAGATCAGCGGGTTGTCGGCGTAGAGCACCGCCACGTCGCCGGTGCCGAACAGTTCCGCCGCCTGCAGCGCCGCGTGCGCGGTGCCGAGCCGGTCCCGCTGCACCACCACCGGATGCGGCGCGGCGACAGCTTCCAGCGCGCCGGCCTCCGGACCCGCCACCACCACGACGCGCTCGAACACCGCGTTGCAGCTGTCGAGGAGGTGGCGCAGCATTGGCCGGCCGGCGATCGGGTGCAACGCTTTCGGCCGCGTGGACTTCATGCGGGTGCCGAGGCCGGCGGCAAGCAGGATGGCGGTGGCGTCGACACGTCGGGACATCCCTTCTGGCGGTAGCGGTCCGCACGGATGCAGTCAAACCCGCGCTGGGCCAGGATCGATCAAGAACCGTTACGGATTGCTGCATGACCCGTGCTTCACGTGATCTTCCCCTGCTTGTGTTCGACCTCGACGGCACGCTGGTGGACAGCGTTCCCGACCTCCTGTCCTGCGCCAACCGCATGCTGGACCGGCGGGGGCTGCCGCCTGTCGAGGCGGACGAGCTGCGGCCGATGGTGGGCGACGGGCTGCGCGCCCTGGTCGAGCGCGTCCTGTCCAGCCGCCAGGCGGTGCCGGACGAGCAGGCGATCAGCGACTACTTGGCCGACTACGCGGTGCATGCGGCGGACCGGTCGTCCCTGTTTCCCGGCATCGCCACCCTGGTGGAGGAGTCGCTGGCGCAGGGCTGGCGGCTGGCGGTGTGCACCAACAAGCCGGCGGCCGACGCACGCCTGCTGCTCGACACGCTCGGGATCGGCCCGTCCTTCGCGGCGATCGGCGGTGGAGACAGCTTCCCGTCCCGCAAGCCCGACCCCGCCCACCTGCTGGGCACGATCGCGCTCGCGGACGGGCGGCCAGAGCGGGCGGTGATGATCGGCGACCATCGCAACGACGTGGCCGCCGCACGCGGCGCGCACATCCCGTCGATCTTCGCCGGCTGGGGCTACGGCGGCCCGGAGATGCACGCAGGGGCCGGCGCGGTGGTCGACGATCCGGCCAAGGTGCCGGCCGCCGCCGCCCGCCTGCTCGACGCTGCCCGCGCCCGGACCTGACCCCGGCCACCTGGACGGCGGAGCGATGGCATGGCTTGTGCAGGCACCGATCGACCCAACCCGATGCACGGAGCC
>CALMVN010000025.1:13581-19157 GCA_937873225.1 uncultured Acetobacteraceae bacterium | reverse complement strand
GCCCAAGAAAGACCAACGATGGCGTCTGTCGGCTTTTCATCCGCCACTTGGCCCATAATTGGACTGCAACCTCAGCCCACATCCCTGTCAGCCTTCACGACCGCAGCGGCAGCGCCGCCCCGATCCGCTCCGGCGTGATCGGCATGGCGCGGCAGCGGGCGCCCACCGCGTCGGCGAGCGCGTTGGCCACCGCGGCCGCGGTGGGTCCCTGCCCCGCCTCGCCGGTGCCGAGGAAGGGCTGGCCGGGCTGACCCAGCACGTGCACCTCCACCCGGTCCGGCACGTCGGCGAAGCGCAGGATCGGGTAGGTGCTCCAGTCGAAGCTGGCCCGGCCGGTCGCGTCGAGCGCCACCGCCTCGTGCAGGGTCCAGCTCAGCGACTGCACGATTGCGCCCTCGATCTGGTTGGCGATGCCGTCCGGGTTCACCGCCTCGCCGCTGTCCACCGCGGCCACCACCCGGGTCACGTGCGGCTGCGCGCTGTCGGGATCCACCGTCACCTCCAGCGCGATCGCGCAGTACGCCCCGAGGTTCTTGTAGCGGGCGAAGGCGAAGCCGCTGCCGCGTCCCCCGCCGCCTGGCCTGCGCTGCTGCCAGCCGAACCGGTCGGCGGCCTCCCGCATCACCGCGCGCGCCCGCGGATCGGTCATGTGCGCCAGCCGGAACGCCACCGGGTCGCGCGCCGCGGCGCGCGCCAGCTCGTCCATGAAGCTTTCGATGGCGAAGACGTTCATGTGCGCGCCGAGCGAACGCAGCGCGGACACGCGCACCGGCGCGTCGGGAATGAAGCGGTACACGCCGGACGCGTCCGGCAGGTCGTAGAGCGGGTTGGCGTTGCGGTCGCCGCCGCCCTCGGGCATCGGGATCGGCTTCGGCACCTGCGGCGGGAACGGCGGATCCAGCTCGGCGCCGGCCAGCAGGCCGCCGGCGCTCGTCGGCCGCCCGTCATGGCCGTTGCTCCACACCGCATGGCGCCAGCGCACGATCCGGCCGGACGCGTCCAGCGACGCATCGAGGTCCACCGTCATCGCCGGGCCGAGCGGCTCCCAGCCGTGCTCCTGCTCGCGGCTCCATTGCACCCGCACCGGCCGCCCCGGCACCGCGCGCGCCGCGACTGCCGCGTCGGCCGCCACGTCGTCGGCGCCGTTGTGGCCATAGCAGCCGGAGCCGGGGGTGTGGATGCAGCGCACCCGGTCCGACGGCAGGCCGAGCAGCTCGGCCAGCGCACGGCGCAGCGGCGACACCCCCTGGCTGTGGGTCCACACCGTGAGCGCGCCGTCCTGCCACAGCGCCACCGCGCAGGACGGGCCGATCGCGCCGTGCATCAGGTAGGGCCGGGTATAGCGGGCGGACAGCGCACGTGCCGCCTCGGCCGGAGGGCCGGGAGGCGTATCGAAGATCGGGATGTCCTGCGCCGGCAGTCGTCGCAGGGCCGCGTTCGGGTCGCCCGGATCGAGCGGCGGCGCCATGCGTGTCCAGCCGGCCCCCTGCAACAGGCGCAGGGCGGTGACGGCATCCCATTCCCGGTCCGCCAGAACGGCGACGAAGCGGCCGTCCCGCACCACGCGCACGATCCCCGGGCGGCGCGCCGCCGCGTCGAGATAGGCCGGCCGTACCCTGGTCCCGTCGCCGGGGCCGCGCAGCACCCGGCCGTGCAGCATGCCGGGCAGGCGCAGGTCCTGCACGAAGGACGGCTTCCCGGCCAGCTTGGCCGGGATGTCGATGCGCGGCACGTTGCGGCCCACCAGGCCGGGCGCGGTGCGTCGCGGCACGTCCGGCAGCGCGGGGACGTGCAGCGACAGGCCGGCCGCGAGGACGCCGTAGGGCACGGTGCGCCCGTCCGGGGCGCGGGCGGTGCCGTCCTCCATCGCGACCTGCGACAGCGGAAGCGTCCAACGGCCCGCCGCCTCGCGCGCCAGCAGCAGGCGGACGTTGGCGGCCGCGTTGAGGATCGCGGTGCCGCTCTGCTGCATGGAATGGCTGCCGGCGGTGACGCCCTCGTCCGGGGTGCGGGCGGTGTCGGCGGTGACCAGGCCGATGGCGGCGAACGGCACGCCCAGCTCGTCTGCGGCGAGCTGGAGCAGCGCGGTGCCGATGCCCTGGCCGAGCTCGGCCTTGCCGGTGAACACGGTGACGCGGCCCTGCCCGTCGATCCGGATCCAGCTGTCGAGCAGCGGGAACTTCGCCAGGTCGCCGGGCAGGCCGGGCGCCACCGCCTTCGCACCGCCGCCGCCTTCCTGGCCGAAGCCGCGCGACGAGAACGTCACCAGCAGCGCACCGGCGAGCACGCCGCGCCGGCCGAGCACCGTCACCGGGCCGGGGCCGGCGGCAGCGGCCGCACCGGTTCGGCCGGGTCCCGCACGCCGCCGCCCATCAGCACGGCGGCGCGCCGGATCGCGCGCAGGATACGCATGTGCGTGCCGCAGCGGCACAGCGACGGGGCCATGTGCGCGCGCAGCTCGGCCTCGGTCGGGCGGATATCGCGCTCCAGCAGCGCCTGGGCGCGCATCATCATGCCCGGGATGCAGTAGCCGCACTGCGCCGCCTGCTCGGCCTCGAACGCGGCCTGCATCGGTCCGGGCAACGCCGCGGTGCCGAGCCCTTCCACCGTGCGCACGCGCCGGCCGCCGACCACGCCCAGCGGCAGCAGGCAGGAGAACACCGGTGCGCCGTCGAGCAGCACGGTGCAGGCGCCGCACTGGCCGAGGCCGCAGCCGAACTTCGGCCCGTTCAGCGCCAGCCCGTCGCGCAGCACGTAGAGCAGCGGCGTCGACGGGTCGGCGGACACCGTGCGCGGCATGCCGTTGACGGTCAGCACCGTCATGCGCCGCTGCCCTGCCTGCGGGCGGTCCGCACCGCGTGCGGGAGGTCGGGCCAGGCGGGCCCGCCACCGTAACGGGCGCGCAGGTAGGCGACGACGGCGGCGACCTGTCCATCGGTCAGGCTGTCGCCGAACGCGGGCATGTACGGGCCGGCCGCGCCGGTCGGCGGGTTCAGCCCTTGCAGCACGATCTCGATCACGTCGCGCGGGTCGTGCTCGTGCAGCGGGGTGCCGAGCGCCAAGGCCGGACGGCCGGCCAGCATCATCGGCGCGCCGGCGCCGTGGCACGACGCGCAGGCGCCGGCGAACAGCGCCGCGCCCTCCGGCTGCGACGCATCGGCCTCGGCCGTGCGCTCCGGCTCCTGCGCCGGGTCGCCGGCGGGACGCGCCATCAGGAAGGCGACGTAGACCGCGATCGCGCGCACGTCGGCGTCGGGCACGCGGGCCAGCTGATAGGCGACCGGACCCATCGGCCCGGCGGCGGCGGCGTGGCTGCGGTCGAGGCCGGTGCGCAGGTAGGCGAACAGCCGATCCGCGGTCCAGGCGCGACGCGCCGGGGACGACGCGTCCAGCGGCGGCGCGTACCAGCCGTCGGACCATCCGCCGGCATAGGCGTGGCCGCGCTCCTCGGCGCCCAGGAGGTTGCGCGGCGTGTGGCAGGCACCGCAATGCGACAGGCTTTCCGCGAGGTAGCGGCCACGGTTCCAGTCCGGCGTCCGGGCCGGGTCCGCAGCCGTGCGGCCGGGACGGAAGAACAGCAGGTCCCATCCGGCCATCAGCGGCCGGAAGCCCAGCGGGAACACCAGCCGGTTGTCGGGCCTGGCCGCCGCCACCGGGGTGCGCGTCATCAGGAACGCATACAGGTCGCCGAGGTCGCGGTCGGCGAGGCCGGTGTAGTGGGTGAAGGGAAAGGCCGGGTAGAGCAGGCTGCCGTCGCGGGCGACGCCGCGCCGCATCGCGCGGTCGAACGCCCGCTGCGACCAGCGCCCGATGCCGCTCTCCGGGTCGGGGGTGATGTTGCTGGCGTACAGGGTGCCGAACGGGGTGTGGATCGGGCGGCCGCCGGCATAGGCGGCTCCGCCGCTGGCGGTGTGGCAGACCGCGCAATCCCCGAGCCGGGCCAGGACCGCGCCGCGCTCGACGCCGGCGAGGTCGAAGCTGGACCCCGGCCGGGGGGCGACGATCGGCAGGGCGGGTCGCCAGGCGACGGCGAAGCCGGCCAGGGCAGCCATCGCGATGCTGCCGGCCAGGATGGCGACGAGCCGCCGTCCCCGGGCGCGCGGCAGGTCGCGGCGCCTGCGGAACCGCAACACCGTCCGCCCAGGATCGCGTTCCCGCATGGTCCCGCCTATACCGGCATCGGCTGTGCCCTGCCAACGGTTCACGCGGTGCCGGTCCGGCCGCCGCGCGGCGGCGGGCTCCAACGGGCGAGGTCGATCCGGCATGACGAACAAAACGGCCGCGAGCGTGGCCTGCGCGTTGTCGCTCCTGATGCCCGCCGGGTCCCGCGCGGCCGGGCCTGCGGCCGGACCGGCAGCCGGTCCGGTGCAGCATGAGCTCGTCATCCACGACTTCCGCACCGAGGGCGGCGCGGTGCTGCCCGAGGCGCACGTCGTCTACGGCACCTACGGCGTTCTCGATGCCGCCGGCGACAACGCGGTGCTGCTGCCGTCGCACTACATGGCGGACATGCACGGCTACGAGTGGCTGGTCGGCCCGGACAAGGCGCTGGATCCGGGCAAACTGTTCCTGGTCGCGAGCGAGCTGTTCGGCAACGGCCGGTCGTCCTCGCCCAGCAACACCCCGGCGCCGTTCCACGGCCCGGACTTCCCGGCGATGACGATCCGCGACAACGTGGAGGCGGTGCACCGGCTGCTGGTGGAGCAGCTGCACGTCCGCCACCTGCGCGCGGTGATCGGCTTCTCCATGGGGGCGCAGCAGGCGCTGCAGTGGGCGGTCAGCTACCCGGACTTCATGGACCGCATCGTCGCCACCTCCGGCACCGCGAAGACCTACGGGCACGGCATCGTCCGGCTCGAAGGCCAGATCGCGGCCCTGACCGAGGACCCGGCCTTCGACAACGGCCGCTACGTGACCGAACCCACGAAGGGGATCGAGGCGACGTCTCTGGTGTGGCTGGGCTGGCTGTACGGGCAGGAATGGTGGCGGCGCGAGCTGTGGCGCAGCGAGAACCCGCCCGGCACCACGTTCGCGCAGGCGGTCGCGCACTACAAGACCGAGTTCTTCGCCGGCGCCGACGCCAACAACCTTCTCCTGCAGATGCGGACCTGGGAGTCGAACGACGTCGGCAACACCCCGCCGTTCAAGGGGAACACGGAAGCGGCGCTGCGCTCGATCCGGGTGCCGGTGCTCTACATGCCGTCGGCCACCGACCTGTACTTCCCGGTGGAGGACGCGCGCTACGAGGCGCAGTTCATCCCGCACTGCATCCTGCTGCCGATCCCCTCGCTGTGGGGCCATCCGGCCGGAGCCGGGGCAAGCCCGGCCGACGCCGCGTTCCTGAACCGGCACATCGCGTCGTTCATGGATGACGGCGCACGCCGCTGAAGGTCGTCACGAGCCGACGCGGGGTTGCGGATGGCCTGCGACCGGCAGGTCGGCGGGATGAAGCCGACGCGGGTTTCCCGCTCGCAAACGGGTGTCCGTCGGGCTTTCCCTGACGGCGGGCGCGGCGGCCAGGCAGCGGACCGGCTGCACGGGCGCGATCGGCTGGCCGGCCCGTGAGCCGCAGCCCG